>NZ_DASSRA010000101.1:0-5742 GCF_035702065.1 Rhizobacter sp. | reverse complement strand
CGCAGGTCGGCCAGATCGAGCCCCGCGCCGCGGAAGAGGGTGCGGTAGTCGCCTTGCAGCAGACCGTCTAGACGGCGGATCACCGTCCATTCCAGGCGCCGCAGGATGGCGTCAGCTGTTGTTGCTTCGTTCGCCGGCATGGTCCGAGAGGGGGCGGTTGAACGCAGCCGAGTGGGCTGCGCTGGGGGGCAATGGCAAGGCGCGACGACGCTGCGGGCTCATGCCCGCGAGGAGGAGCAACGCGGCCAGTGCGGCCCAGCGCAGCTCAATCGGCTGCGTAGCGTTGCATCCCAAGCGGTAGCGGTGGCCGTGAGCGGAGATGTTCATAGGGTGCGGTCTGTCCAGCGGACGTGAGCGGTCAACTGCCCTCTCTCGGACTATGAGCCATGGGTTTGTCGGGCTTGGGAATCTTCTGCACGATCTTCTGGATGATCTGATCGGCCGTGAGGCCATCGGCCAGCGCCTCGTAGCTCAGCACCAGGCGGTGGCGCAGCACGTCGGCCACCAGGTCGAGCACGTCTTCGGGCAGTGCGTAGCTGCGGCCGCGCAGCATGGCCAGTGCCTTGGAACCTTCGATGAGGCTGATGGTGGCGCGCGGGCTGGCGCCGAAGTTGATGTACTTGGCCATGTCGCCCAGGCCGTGCTTGGCGGGCGTGCGCGTCGCGCCGACCAGCTTGACGGCGTACTGCACCAGCGACGGGTCGACGTAGACCTGCCGGCACTCGTGCTGCAGCTCGGCCAGCTGCGTGGTGCTGGCCATCGCCGACACGGTGACAGGCTCGCCGGTGACGCGTCCGACGATCACGAACTCTTCTTCCTCGCTCGGGTAGTCGACCAGCACCTTCATCATGAAGCGGTCGACCTGCGCCTCGGGCAGCGGGTAGGTGCCTTCGGTCTCGATCGGGTTCTGCGTGGCCATCACCAGGAAGGGCGAGGGCACCTTGTGCGTCTCGCCAGCGATGGTGACCTGCCGCTCCTGCATTACCTCGAGCAGGGCGCTCTGCACCTTGGCCGGTGCGCGGTTGATCTCGTCAGCCAGCAGCAGGTTGGCGAACACCGGTCCGAGCGAGGTGGCGAACTCGCCTGTCTTCTGGTTGTAGATGCGCGTACCGACCAGGTCGGCCGGCACCAGGTCGGGCGTGAACTGGATACGCTTGAAACTGCCGCGCAAGGTGGTGGCCAGGGTCTTGACGGTGATGGTCTTGGCCAGGCCGGGCACGCCTTCCACCAGCAGGTGGCCCTGGGCCAGCATGGCCACCATCACGCGCTCGAGGAAGCGGTCCTGGCCGACGACGACACGCTTGACCTCATAGAGGATCTGCTCCATCAGCGTGGCGGTGGGGCTGGTTTCCGGTGTGCTCATGTTGGCTCTCAGTCAGAAGGGCGGCATGCCGGCGGCATTGGCAGCGTTCTCGATGGGTACAGCAAAACCGATGCCGATGAAGGTGCGTTGCTCCGACGGGTTGAGGATGGCGGTGACGACCCCCACCACCGCCCCGTCCATGGTGACCAGCGGGCCGCCCGAGTTGCCCGGGTTGGCAGCGGCGTCGAACTGGATCAGGTTGGTCAGCTTGCGCGCGCCCTGCGGCGAGCGGAACTCGCGCTTCAGGCCCGAGACCACGCCACCCGACACCGAGGGCCCGATGCCGAAGGGGAAGCCGACGGCGATCACCTCGTCGCCCGGCATCAGGTCACCGGTGGAGCGCATGGTGGCGGCCTGCAGGTCGTCGGGGATGGTCTTGGCGCGCAGCACGGCCAGGTCGTTCTCCGGCTGCAGGCCGATGATGGCGGCTTCGGACTCGCTGCCGTCGGCAAAAGTGACCTTCAACCGCCGTGAGCCTGACACCACGTGCAGGTTGGTGAGGATGGTGCCGTTGTCGACGATCACCACGCCGCTGCCGGTGGCGTGCTTGGCACGCGAAGGCGGGTCGGGGGTGTCTTTCTTCCTGGGCTTGGCCGTGGGTGGCGGGGGTGGGGCGTCGTCGATCTCGTCGTCGCCCTCCACCAGCACCACCGAGGGTGCGACAGCCGCGTAGGCCTTGGCATAGGCCGAGGGCAGGGGTTCCTTTTCGAGCGAACGGCGCACCGAGGCGTCGATGTCGCGCTGGGTGAGCACATTGGCCGGCGGCATCAAGGCCCGGCTGGAGAGAGCGCCCAGCAGCACCAGCAGGCTGCCGATGGCCAAGCCCCAGGCGATGCGCCGGTAGCGGCCCGGCGGCTTGCGCGCGGCCTGCGTGGGGGCGGCCTCGGCGGCGGGCGCAGGTTGGGGCGACGGCACCGGGGCCTGTCGCGGCGAGCGGCTGTAAAGCGGAGCCTTTCTCATGCCTGCCACCTCCGGCGAATGGGGCGTTGAATGGGGCGTTCTGGCGGGAGCCGCAGCCGCGGGGCAAACACCGGCCGGCGACATGCACACCGTATCACGCCGGCCGCTTCTGTGCACGGCCAAGGCATGATGCCGCCATGCTCTGGATCGACACACACTGTCACCTCGACGCCCCCGAATTCGAACCCGACCGCGCTGACGTGGTGGACCGTGCGCGCACATCCGGCGTGGGCCAGCTGGTGCTGCCTGCGGTAGCGCGCAGCAACTTCGGCACGGTGCGCGATCTGGCGCATGAACATGGCTTCGCTTATGCGCTGGGCATCCACCCCTTGTGCGTGAACGAGGCTGCTGAGAGCGACCTCGCCGCCCTGCGCGATGCGCTGATCGCCCACCGCGACGACCCACATCTGGTGGCCGTGGGGGAGATCGGGCTCGACCACTTCGTGCCCGGCCTTGACCAGCCCAAGGCCCAGCACTTCTTTGCCGAGCAGTTGAAGCTCGCCCGCGACGCCGGCCTGCCGGTGATCGTGCACGTGCGCCGCTCGGCCGACGCCTTGCTCAAGCACCTGCGCCGTATTCCGGTGCGCGGCATTGCACACGCGTTCAACGGCAGCGACCAGCAGGCGCAGACCTTTGTCGATCTGGGCTTCAAGCTCGGTTTCGGCGGAGCGATGACCTTCGACCGCGCCTTGCAGATCCGCCGCATCGCGCAGCAGGTGCCGGCCGAGGCGCTGGTGCTGGAGACCGACGCGCCCGACATCCCGCCGCACTGGCTGTACCGCACGGCCGAGCAGCGCGCGGCGGGTGAGGTGTCGCGCAACGAGCCTGCCGAGCTGCCGCGCATTGCCGCCACGCTGGCCGAGCTGCGTGGTTGGAGCCTCGAACAGACCGCGCGGCAGACAGGCGCCAACGCCCACGCCGCGTTGCCCCGGCTGGCGGCTCTGTCAAACTTGCGCGCTTGATGCTTGCCCCCGAACCCGTTGCCCCCGCACCGCTGCTCCAAGGCCTGGGCCCGGTGCTCGCGCCCCACACCCGGCTGGTCGTGCTGGGCAGCTTCCCGAGCGTGGCTTCGTTGCAGGCCGGCGAGTACTACGCCCACCCGCGCAACCAGTTCTGGCCGCTGCTCTCGGCGCTGTGGGGCACTGACTTGCGCACGCTGCCCTACCGTGAGCGACTAGAGGAGGTGCTGCGCCGCGGCCTGGGCATCTGGGACGTGTACGCCCATTGCCGCCGCGAAGGCAGTCTCGACTGCGCCATCCAGGACGCCGAGTTCAACGACCTGGCCAGCTTGAAACTGCGCGCCCCGCAGCTCCAAGTCATCGCCCACAACGGCGGCGAATCGGCGCGCGCCATGCGCTTCACCGGCTCGCTCGGCGTGACCGTGCTGCGCCTGCCGTCCACCAGCCCCGCCCATGCCTCGTGGAGCTTCGAGCGCAAGCTGTCGGCCTGGCACGAGGCCTTTGTTACCTGCGGGATTGCATGAAAAAGCCGATCGAGATGGCGCCAGCCACACTGTCCGAGTTCGAGGGCGTGCGCTACCTGCACCTGGGCACGCCCTGGGTGCAAGGCGCCATGCGCGTGCGCAAGCCACACACCATCGAGCTCGACTACGTGCAACGCATGATGGTGTGGATGCTGTTCCGCGAAGGCGGCAAGCTCACCAAGGGGCACGCGGTGCAGCTGGGCCTGGGCTCGGCTGCCATCACGCGCTTTTGCCACCGCAACCTGCGCATGAAGACCACTGCGGTGGAGCTCAACCCGACTGTCATCGACGCCTGCCGCATCTGGTTCCATCTGCCGGCCGACGACGCGCGCCTGACCGTGTTGAACATGGATGCCGCCGAGTACGTGGCCGATGCGTCGCACGCGGAGACCGCCGACGTGCTCAACGTGGACCTCTACGACCACGATGCCGCCAGCCCCGTGCTCGACGACCAGAGCTTCTACGACGCCTGCCGTCGCCTGCTGGCCGATGGAGGCGTGATGACGGTCAACCTCTTCGGCCGCGACGCGAGCTTCGAGCAGAGCGCGCGCCGCATTGCGACGGCCTTCGGTGCGTCGTCGGTGCTCACGCTGCGCCCGACGAAAGAAGGCAACACGGTTGTCGTGGCAGTGAAGAACCTTACTTTTCCTGACCGCGACTTGCTTGCTGCGCGCGCTGAAAACATTGAAACTCGGTTCGGCCTGCCTGCGCGCAAATGGTTGCGCATGATCCGTGCCTTGCCCGAGGGCCTGCTCACGCCCACGCCCACACCATGACCACCGCCGATCCCCAAGCCAAGCCCCCCAGGCCCGCCAAGCCGGCAACCACGCACCCGGCCGGCCGGCTCGACTGGAAGCGCCTGCTGCGCTGGCTGCTCGAAGACGGCATCATCAGCGTGGCCAACTACGAGCAGACTTCGCACCGCTTCGCCGCCGGGCAGAGCGCGCAGCACCCGCTGCTGCGCCTGGCCAAGGCCGAGCTGATGAACGCCAAGAGCGGCAAGCCGCTCGACCTCGACACCCTCACCGAGTGGCTGGCCGGCCACTGCGGCCTGCCCTACATGCGCATCGACCCGCTCAAGGTCGATGTGGGGCGCGTGGCCGACGTGATGTCGATCACCTACGCCGAACGCCGCCGCGCGTTGCCGTTGCAGTTCGGCCTCAACGAAGTCACCGTCGCCACCAGCGAACCCTTCGATCTGGGGTGGGTGCCCGAGATCGAGGCGCACACGCGCAAGGCGCTCAAGATGGTGGTGGCCAACCCGGTGGACGTGGCGCGCTTCACTACCGAGTTCTACACATTGCAGCGCTCGGTGCGCGCCGCCATCAAGACCGGCGAGATGGCCGCCACCGCGAGCTTCGAGCAACTGGTGGAGCTGGGCCGCAGCAACAAGCAGCTCGACGCGAACGACCAGGGCGTGGTGCAGGTGGTCGACTGGCTGTGGCAATACGCCTTCGACCAGCGCGCGAGCGACATCCACCTCGAGCCGCGGCGCGACCTCTCGGTGATTCGCTTCCGCATCGACGGCGTGATGCACACCGTCTACCAGCTGCCGCCCGGCGTGATGAACGCGATGATCGCCCGCGTGAAGCTGCTCGGCCGCATGGACGTGGTCGAGAAGCGCCGCCCGCTCGATGGCCGCATCAAGACGCGCAACCCGCAGGGCGATGAAGTGGAGATGCGCTTGTCCACACTGCCCACCGCCTTCGGCGAGAAGATGGTGATGCGGATCTTCGACCCCGACACCACCGTCAAGCAGCTCGATGCGCTCGGCTTCGGCTCGCACGATGCGCAGCGCTGGGAGTCGCTCGTGACGCGGGCGCACGGCATCATCCTCGTGACCGGGCCCACCGGCTCAGGCAAGACCACCACGCTCTACTCCACGCTGCGCCGCCTGGCCACCGACGAGGTGAACGTCTGCACCATCGAAGACCCG
>NZ_DASSRA010000100.1:0-16167 GCF_035702065.1 Rhizobacter sp. | reverse complement strand
TTGCCCAACGTCACCATCAGCCGGCCTCCTCCACGAGGTCGACGAACAGGGCCCGGATCGCGTCCATGCGGTTGGCGGCCTGCGGCCACACCAACGACCGGGGGCCGTCGATCACCTCGGCCTCGACTTCTTCGCCGCGGTGCGCGGGCAGGCAGTGCATGAAGAGCGCATCGGCCTGCGCCGCGGCCATCATCTCGCGGTCGACACACCAGTCGGTGAAGGCCTTCACACGCGCGGCGTTCTCGGCTTCGAAGCCCATGCTGGTCCACACGTCGGTGGTGACGAGGTGGGCGCCGCGGCAGGCGGCGAGCGGGTTCTTGAAGGTCTTGAGGCAGCGGCTGTTGGACACACCGGCCACCTTGGCGTCGATCTCGTAGCCAGTGGGCGTGCTCACGTGCAGCGTGAAGCCCAGGATGTCGGCCGCCTGCAGCCAGGTGTTGGCCATGTTGTTGCCGTCGCCCACCCAGGCGACCACCTTGCCGGCGATGGCGCCGCGGTGTTCGATGAAGGTGAAGATGTCGGCCAGGATCTGGCAGGGGTGGTGCTCGTTGGTCAGGCCGTTGATCACCGGCACGCGCGAGTTGGCCGCGAAGGCCTCGATCTTGGACTGCTCGTAGGTGCGGATCATCACCAGGTCGACCATGCGGCTGATGACACGGGCGCTGTCTTCCACCGGCTCGGCGCGGCCGAACTGGCTGTCGCCGGTGGTGAGGTTCACGACCGAGCCGCCCATCTGGTACATGCCGGCCTCGAAGCTCACACGCGTGCGCGTGGAGGCCTTCTCGAAGATCATGGCCAGCGTGCGGTCGACCAGCGGCGTGTACTTCTCGTAGTTCTTGAAGCGCGTCTTGATGATGGCGGCGCGCTCGAACAGGTAGGCGTACTCCTCGGCACGCAGGTCCTTGAACTGCAGGTAGTGCTTGATGAGCTTGTTGCCGGGCGTCATGGTTTCGGCCCCAGGAACTTCTTGATCAGCGGCACGAGGATGGCCACGATCTGCCTGGCTTCGTCGGCGCTCAGGATGAGCGCGGGCACGAGGCGGATCACGCGCTCGGCGGTCACGCTGAGCATCAGGCCGGCTTCGGCCGCCTGGCCGAGCAGTTCGCCGCAGGGGCGGTCGAGCTCGATGCCGAGCATCAGACCCTGGCCGCGCACCTCGACCACGCCGGCCACGCCGCTCAGCTCGCGTTGCAGGCCGGCCTTGAGCGCGGCGCCCACGGTGGCGGCGTTCTCCAGCAGCTTGTCTTCTTCCATGATGCGGATGGTCTCGACCCCCGCGCGCATGGCCAGCGGGTTGCCGCCGAAGGTGGTGCCATGGTTGCCGGCGCCCAGCACGTGGGCCGCCTTGGGGCCGCAGACCACGGCGCCCACCGGCACGCCCGAGCCCAGGCCCTTGGCCAGCGGCATCACGTCGGGCCGGATACCGGCCCACTGGTGGGCGAACCACTTGCCGGTGCGGCCCATGCCGCACTGCACCTCGTCGAGCATCAACAGCCAGCCGCGCTCGTCGCAGATGCGGCGCACTTCGCGCAGGTACTCCACCTTGGCGGGGTTGATGCCGCCTTCGCCCTGGATCACCTCCAGGAACACGGCCACCACGTTGGGGTTGCTCTTGGCCACCGCCTCGATGGCGGGCACGTCGTTGAGCGGTACGCGCACGAAGCCTTCGACCAGCGGGCCGAAGCCGGCCTGCACCTTGGGGTTGCCGGTGGCCGACAGCGTGGCGATCGAGCGGCCGTGGAAGGCCTTCTCGTAGACCACGATCTCGGGGCGGTCGATGCCCTTGTCGTGGCCGTACTTGCGGGCGATCTTGAGCGCCGCTTCGTTGGCTTCGAGGCCGGTGCTGCAGAAGAAGGCGTTGGTCAGGCCGGAGAGCTCGGTCAGCTTGGCGGCCAGCTGCTCCTGCAGCGGCACCTGGTAGTAGTTGCTGCTGTGGATCAGCTTGGCGATCTGGTCCTGCAGGGCCGGCACGAGCCGGGGGTGGGCATGGCCCAGGGTGTTGACGGCGATGCCGGCCAGCCCGTCTAGGTACTTCTTGCCCTCGGTGTCCCACAGCCAGCAGCCTCGGCCGTATGCGAGCGCCATCGGCAGGCGGCCGTAGGTCTGCATCACATGCGGGTCGGGGATGACTTTCTCGGGGGCGTTCATGGCTGGCTCCAGGCAGAAATGACAAGGCCCGCAGGAGTGCGGGCCCTGGGGCGTTTGATTCTAAAGGGCACCCATGGAGGGGCGCGCGGGCCGGGCCGAGGGGCCGTCATCACATCTCGTCGATGGCCGTGCTGGTCGAGGCGGTGGGGGCCTCGCCGCTGCCTTCGAGCGAGAAGCGTTCCCTTGTGTTGACGTAGAAGCTCGCCCCGAAGCGGGCGACGGGGAAGTACTCCTGCAGCCGCACCCGCCAGCGCTCGGTGTCGATCAGCCCGTCGCGCGCATGCAGCCAGCGCACCTGGCCGATGAAGATCTGACGGCTGTCGGTTTCCAGCGTCTCCCACAGCGTGCACTCGAAGGCCACCGGCGCCTCGACGATGCGCGCCGGCTTGACCGCGTTGCAAGGCGCGCTGTGCAGGCCCACGTGGGCGAGTTCGCTCACGTCGGGCGGCAGACGCTCGCCGCAGCGGTGCATCTTCTCGGCCATGGCCTCGTCGCTGATGTGGACGACGAACTCCTTCGTGCGCACGATGTTGGCAGCGGTGTCCTTCAGCGCACCGTCCTTGAGCCGGTTGATGCTGATCATCACGATGGGTGGCTCCTCACCCAGCATGTTGAACATGCTGAAGGGCGCGGCGTTGACGACGCCGTTCTCGCTCAGCGTGGTGACGAGCGCGATCGGCCTCGGCACGATCAGGCTGGCCATCAGCTTGTAGCGCTGGTACTCGGTGAGGGTGGCGAAGTCGATGTCCATGGCTGTCAATCGAGCCCGAGCATGCGGGCCAGGCTCTTGATGGGCGGCGTGCGTTCCAGGCTGATGTGGCGCTCCAGGGTGCGCAGGTGGGCGTCCATCGCGTGCAGGGCGCGGCGGGTGTCGCCCTTCTCGATGTGGTCGACGATCTGTGCGTGCTCGTCGTGCTCGCAATGGGCGTTGCCCGGCGGTTCGTACAGCGCCACGATCAGCGAGCAGCGCGAGATCAGCTCGGCGAGGTAGCGCTCCAGGATGGGGTTGCGGGCCAGCGCGGCCACGCGCAGGTGGAAGCTGCTGGCCAGGCGCGCCCACGAGGGCTGGTCGAAGCGGTGCATGGCCTCGTGCTCGTCGGCCAGCTGGCGGCGCAGCGCGGCCAGGTCGGCCTTGGTGGCATTGCGCACGGCCAGCTCCAGCAGCGCGGCCTCGAGCGCGCGGCGCGCCTCGAAGATCTGGCGTGTCTCTTCCGGCGAGGGGGCGGCGATCACAGCGCCGCGGTTGGGCCGCAGCTCGACGATGTGGTCGTGGGCCAGGCGCTGCAGCACCTTGCGCACCACCGAGCGGCTCACCGCGAACAGCTCGCACAGCGCCGCCTCGGGCAGCTTGGTGCCGGGCGTGAGGCGCTGGGTCAGCACGCCTTCGAACACCGACTGGTAGATGCGCTGCTCGATGTCGCTGCCCGTGGCCGTGGTGGGCAGGGCCACGGCGACGGCCGCAGACGTGCTGCGTGAGGGTGTCTTGGTGGGGCGCCGGGTGGTGGTGGCCATGTCGTTCAGGGGAGTGGCGGGGTGAGCGCGTCCACCGCGTCGCAGATCGCGCCTGGCGTGGTGAACCAGATGTCGTCGCGGTGCGCGGCCAGGTGCTGCAGCGCGCGCCGCAGGTGGCGCAGCCGGTAGGGCTGGCCGACGAGGTAAGGATGCAGGGCCACGCCCATGACCAGCGGCTGGCGCTGCGACTGTTCGAGCATCTCGTCGAAGTTGTCGACGATCATCTGCGCGAAGTCCTTCGCGTCCATCTGCCGCGCCACGATCATCGGGATGTCGTTCAGCTCCTGCGGGTAGGGGATGGACCAGAGCGAGCCGCCGTCGCGCGTGCGCAGGCGTACCGGCTGGTCGTCGTGGCACCAGTTGAGCGTGTAGCGGTAGCCGGTTTCGGCCAGCAGGTCGTGGGTGACGTGGCTCTCGGAGATCCAGGGCGAGAGCCAGCCCTGCGGCGCGCGTCCGCTGTGCTGCGCGATGCGCTCACGGCAGTGCACGAGCAGCTCGCGCTCGTCGGCCTCGCGCATTTCGCCCTGGCGCTCGGCGTTGGTGTGGCCGTGGCCGATGAGCTCGTCGCCGCGCGCGGCGAAGGCCTCCACCAGCTCGGGGCAGTGGTCGTAGAGGGCGGTGTTGATCAGCACGCCGCTGGGCAGCGAGAGCCCGTCGAACAGCTCCAGGCAACGCCACGCGCCCACGCGGTTGCCGTACTCGCGCCACGCGTAGTTCAGCACGTCGGGGTGGGGCACGGCCGGTGCCAGGTTGGCGCCCAGGCCGGTGCCGAAGGCGAAGTGCTCGATGTTGATGCCCAGGTAGACGGCGAGGCGCTTGCCGCCGGGCCAGTGGTAGTCGGGCCGGCGCGTGATGGCCGAGTAGTCGAAGCGCCCGTGGTGGGGCAGGGGGCCGAAGCGCGGGGTCATGGTGGCTCAGGGTTGGTGCGCGGATGGGTTCATTTGGTGCGCAATCTGGAAATGGGATTGTCAACAAAACGGGATGTGCATTGAGCGCAAGAAGTGAGCCACGGTGCGCCCATGGGGTGTGGACGATCGTGGCACAGAGCTTGCGATCGGGCTGGCATTCGTCAACGCCGACCTGGAGACTTGCCATGCCTTCTTCGTTCCTTCTCTCGCGCCGCCGGCTGGTGGCCCTGGCCGCTGCGCTGGGCCTGAGTGGCACCGCCGGGGCCAACGAGCCGATCAAGATCGGCCTGGTGACGGCCTTGTCGGGCCAGTCGGCGCTGGCCGGCGAATCCATCACGCGCGGTCTCACCATCGCCATCGACGAGGTCAACGCCAAGGGCGGCCTGCTGGGCGGCCGCAAGCTGGAGCTGGTGCGCCGCGACGACGAAGGCAACCCCGCCAAGGGCGTGCTCGCTGCGCGCGAGCTGATCTTCAAGGAGAAGGTGGCGGTGCTGTTCGGCGGGCTGGACACGCCGGTCTCGATGGCCATCGTGCCCATCGCCAACCAGGAGAAGACGCCCTTCATGGGCCCCTGGGCCGCGGGCACGCCCATCACCAAGAACGGGGCCAATCCCAACTTCGCCTTCCGCGTCTCGGCGGTCGACGAGATCGTCGACATCGGCATGCTGGCCTACGCGCAGAAGACCTTCAAGGCGACCAAGCCGGGAATGATCCTCGTCAACAACCCCTGGGGCGAGTCGAACGAGAAGGGCCTCAACGCCGCGCTGGCCGCCAAGGGCATGAAGGCGGTGGGTGTGGAGAAGTTCGAGGCGAATGACGTGGACGTGGTGCCGCAGCTCACGCGCTTGAAAGAGGCCGGGGCCGACGTGCTCTTCATGGTGGGCAACGTGGGGCCCTCGGCTCAGCTGGTCAAGTCGCTCGACCGCATGGGCTGGAAGGTGCCCATCGTCTCGCACTGGGGCCCCGCGGGCGGGCGCTTCACCGAGCTGGCCGGCCCGAGCGGCAAGAACGTGCACTTCGTGCAGACCTACAGCTTCTTCGGCAAGCAGTCGCCGGTGGGCGAGAAGG
This sequence comes from Rhizobacter sp., assembly GCF_035702065.1. Classification (GTDB taxonomy): domain Bacteria; phylum Pseudomonadota; class Gammaproteobacteria; order Burkholderiales; family Burkholderiaceae_C; genus Rhizobacter. The sequence continues at coordinate 10,531 of NZ_DASSRA010000100.1, read as the reverse complement.
TGATCGCGGCGCTCAAGGCCAAGTACCCGAGCATCAAGGGCCCGGACGACATCACGCCCGCGGTGGGCGTGGCCAATGCGTACGACGGACTGCAGCTCGCCGCGCTGGCCATCGCTGCCGCCGGCTCGACCGAGGGCGATGCGGTGCGCCAGGGCTTCTACAAGATCGGCCGCTACCAAGGGCTGATCAAGACCTACGACAAGCCCTTCACGCCAGCAGTGCACGACGCCGTGACCGCCGACGACTACGTGTGGGCGCAGTTCATCGACAACCGCATCCTGCCGGTGGGCCTGGCGAACTGACGTGCTCCTACTTTCCGCGCTGATCAGCGGCCTGGGGCTGGGCAGCATGTACGGGCTGATGGCCCTGGGCTTCCACGTGACGTATGCGGTGTCGGGCACCGTGAACTTCGCGCAGGGCAGTTCCATGATGCTCGGCGCGGTGCTCACCTACGCCTTTGCGCAGACGCTCGGCTGGCCGCTGGTGCCGGCCATCGCGCTGGCGCTCCTGCTCTGCAGTGCGTACGGGCTGGTGGTGGAGTTCTTCGCCGTGCGGCCCTTCGCCAGCCGCGGCTCCAATGCCTGGCTGATGTCGACCGTGGCCCTGGGCATCGTGCTCGACAACGTGGTGATGTTCACCTTCGGCAAGGAGCCGCGCAGCCTGCCGTCGCCACTGGCGCAGTCGCCCATCTCGCTGGGCGATGTGGGGCTGGGGGTGTATCCGTTGCAACTGGTGATCCCTGTCGTGGGGCTCGCGCTGGCCGCGGTGCTGCATGCTGTGGCGCGCCGCACGTGCTGGGGCGTGGCCATGCTGGCGGTGGTGCAGAACCGCGACGCGGCGCGGCTGATGGGCATCCCGATCAAGCGCGTGGTGGCAGGGGCCTTCGCGCTGTCCACGCTCTTCGCCGGCGTGGCCGGCGTGCTGATCGCGCCGCTCTTCAACGTGGAGGCCCACATGGGCACGCTGTTCGGCCTGAAGGCGTTTGCCGTGGCCATCCTCGGCGGCATCGGCAGTGCGTGGGGCGTGATGCTGGCCGGCCTGCTGTTCGGCGTGAGCGAGGCGCTGATCACCGCCACGCTCGGCTCGAGCTACACGCAGATCATCACCTTCGCGCTGGTGATCGTGGTGCTGGCTGCCAAACCCAACGGACTGTTCGGCCGCATGGACGTGAAGAAGGTATGACGCCCATTCGATGGGGCGTGGCCGCCGCGGCCCTGGTGGCAAGCCTGGTGCTGGCCTCGCAGCTCAACGGCTACTACGTGTTCGTGCTGGCCAATGTGGCGCTGCTGGCCATCGTGGGCGTGGGCATGAACGTGCTGCTCGGGCTGACGGGGCAGGTGTCGTTCGGGCACGTGGGCTTCTATGCCATCGGCGCGTACGCGGTGGCCATCCTCACGTCCAAGGCGGGCTTGAGCTTCTGGCTGGCGTGGCCGCTGGCGGTGCTGTTGTCGGGCGCGGCGGGCTGGCTCCTGGCCTTGCCGGCGCTGCGCGTGAAAGGGCCGTACCTGGCGATGGTGACCATCGCTTTCGGTTTCATCGTCGAGCACGGCGCGGTGGAGTGGCGTGGCCTCACAGGCGGGCAGAACGGGTTGATGGGCATCGCGCAGCCTGGGCTGTTCGGCGCCGTCACCGGCGAGCGGGCCGTGGCGATCCTGGCCCTGCTCGCCATGGCCGCTGCGTTGATCGGCTTTGCCTGGCTGTCGCGCGGCACCTGGGGCGCGGCCATGCGGGCGGTGAAAGACAGCGAGACGGCGGCCGAGTCCATCGGCATCCACCCGCTGCAGGTGAAGACGGTGGCCTTCGCGCTCTCGGCCGCACTGGCCGGGCTGGCGGGTGGTTTGTTCGCGCCGCTGTCGGGCTTTGTCACGCCCAGCAGCTTTGGCTTCATCCAGTCGATCCTGTTCGTGCTGGTGGTGGTGATCGGTGGCGGTGGCTCGGTGCTGGGGCCGCTGATCGGCGCGGTGATCGTGGGCGTGCTGCCTGAACTGCTGTCCAGCCTCGAGGAGTACCGGCTGCTGTTCTTCGGTGGCCTGTTGCTGGTGGTGTTGTGGGTGGCGCCGGATGGCATGGTCGGCATGCTGTCGCGTTGGAAGCGGCGCATTGGCGCTGATGCAACGCCGTCCGCAGCGCAGACGCTGCTGACGGGTGCGCCGCGTGAGCGGCGGGGGGTGCGGGCGGAGGGGCTGACACGCGTCTTTGGGGGGGTGCGTGCCGTCAGCGAGCTGAGCCTGGAGGCCCCACCTGCAGCCATCACGAGCCTGATCGGACCCAATGGTGCGGGCAAGACGACGGCGCTCAACATGCTGAGCGGGTTCTACGCGCCCTCGGCAGGCGGCTTCAAGCTGGGTGAGGCTGCACTGCAGGGGCTCGCTGCCTACCGCGTGGCCCGCAGCGGTGTGGCGCGCACGTACCAGACCTCGCAGCTCTTCGCGACGCTCAGCGTCGAAGACAACGTTGCGCTGGCGGTGTGCCGCGGCCGCCTCGGGCCGCTGCTCGGTGCGGGCGCGTTCCGGCGCGCGGAGGTGCGTCAACGCAGCCGCGCGCTGCTGGCTGCGTGCGGCTACACCGGCGCTTTGGATGGCCCCGCCGGTGACCTGCCGCATGTGGACCGCCGCATGGTCGAGATCGCGCGGGCCTTGGCCACCGACCCCGACATGCTGCTGCTCGACGAGCCGGCGGCGGGCCTGTCGAGCGAGGACACGGCACGTCTCGGTGCGCTGCTGCGGCGCATCGCGCAAGCGGGCATCGGTGTGCTGCTGGTCGAGCACGACATGGGGCTGGTGATGGAGATCTCCGACCGGATCGTGGTGCTCGACGCCGGCCAGCGGCTGGCGCAGGGCACGCCGGCCCAGGTGCAAGCCGATCCTGCCGTGCGCAAGGCGTATCTGGGAGAGGGCGGCTTGCAGGTGCGGCGCGAACGCGCGGTGGGCGAGCCGTCTCCCGAGGTGTTGCACGTCGGTGCCCTGGTGGCCGGCCACGGTGCAGCGCCGGTGCTGCGCGGCATCGACCTGCAGGTGCGCCGCGGCGAGATGGTGGCGCTGCTCGGAGCCAACGGCGCCGGCAAGTCGACGCTGATGCGCGCACTGGCCGGCCTGCACCGGCCGCTGCAAGGCGGCATCACGCTGGCCGGTGAAGACCTGGTGCCGCTGGGCGCCGAACAGATCGTCGCCCGCGGCCTGGTGCTGGTGCCCGAGGGCCGGCAGGTGTTCGCTGAGTTGAGCGTGCTCGACAACATCCGCCTGGGCGCCTTTCTGCAGCCGGAGGGGCGCGAAGAGCGGGTCGAGGAGATGCTGCAGCGCTTTCCGCGCCTGCGCGAGCGGCTGCATCAGCGCGCGGGGCTGCTGTCCGGTGGCGAGCAGCAGATGCTGGCCGTGGCGCGCGGCCTGATGGCGCGGCCGAAGGTGCTGCTGCTCGACGAGCCCTCGCTGGGCTTGGCGCCCAAGGTCATCGAGGAGCTGTTCCTTGCGCTCGACCGCCTGCGCGGCGAGGCCATGACCATCGTGCTGGTCGACCAGATGGCGGCGCTCGCGCTTTCGTTGGCCGACCGCGCCTGCGTGATCGAAGGCGGGCTGGTGATCGCCCAGGGCACGGCGCAGGAAATGGCGGCCGACCCGGCGCTCCAAAAGGCCTATCTCGGCGGGTAGTTCACGTTCATGTGTGCTGCGCTGCAGCACTTACGCGGCACAATGGCGGCCGCACCCGCGCGCGTCCCCCCGAATGAGCAGCCATCCCCCTCGCGAAGTCTTCATCCAGGGCATCACCCTGGACGGCAAGACCTTCCGGCCCAGCGACTGGGCCGAGCGGCTGGCGGGGGCCATGTCCTGCTTCCGGCCCGAGGGCTCGGCGGGCGGGCGGGGCGCCTTCATCGGCTACTCGCCCTACTGTGTGCCACGCACCATCAACGGCGTGAAATACGTGATCGTCAACGAGGCGCTGCGCGGCATCGAGCCCATGGCCTGGGACTTCGTCATGAACTTTGCGCGCGACAACAAGCTGCAGGTCAGCGACGCCTGCCTGCTGCCCGACCAGATCCCCAAGGACCGCTGAGCGGGGACGCCAGACGTGAAAAAGCCCGCTTGCGCGGGCTTTTGTTTCTTCGCTATCCGGGAGGCAATCAGGCGGCGGCGAGCGCCTTGACCTTGGCCGACAGGCGGCTCTTGTGGCGAGCAGCCTTGTTCTTGTGGAAGAGGCCCTTGTCGGCCACGGAATCGATCACGCTCTGGGCGGACTTGAACAGCTCGGTGGCTTTGGCCTTGTCGCCAGCGACAACAGCCTTCTGAACATTCTTGATGACGGTGCGGAACTTGGAACGCAGCGCGGTGTTGGCAGCGTTGAGTTTGACGTCTTGACGAACGCGCTTGCGACCGGAGGCAATGCGAACCGTCTTTTTGGCTTTGGAAGAAGTGGCCATGTTTGAGCTGCCTTTTTGTAGGGCGCCAGATTAAGCGAAGTCCGCGAGTATAGCAGGGGAACACCCAGGCTCGCAAATCGGCAGGCAAGACGTGAGCGGGCGCTACCTCGGGCAGGCATAATCCCGCCGCTCATGAATCTGCTGCGCGCCGCCTCGATCGTCTCCCTGCTCACCCTGGCGTCGCGCATCACCGGCCTGGTGCGGGAGCTGATCGTCGCGGCCCTGTTCGGCGCCGGTGCCTGGACAGACGCCTTCCAGGCTGCCTTCCGCATCCCCAACATGCTGCGCCGGCTGTTTGCCGAGGGCGCCTTCTCGCAGGCCTTCGTGCCGCTGCTGGGCCACACCCGGGCGCGCGACGGCGACGAGGCCACGCACCAGCTGGTGAGCGCGGTCGCCACGATCCTCTTCTGGGCTTTGCTCGTCACCTGTGCCATCGGGATCGTGGCCGCGCCGGTGATCGTGTGGCTGATGGCGTCGGGGCTGAAGGAGTTCGATGGCGCCGTGCTGATGACGCGCTGGATGTTCCCGTACATCGGCTTCATCTCGCTGGTGGCCCTGTCGGCCGGCATCCTCAACACCTGGAAGCACTTCGCGGTGCCGGCGGCGTCGCCGGTGCTGCTCAATCTGTCGATGATCGGTGCAGCCTGGTGGCTGTCGCCCTGGTTCAAGCGCTGGGGCATCGAACCCATCTTTGCTTTGGCGGCCGGCGTCATGTTGGGCGGCGTGCTGCAACTGCTGGTGCAACTGCCCGCGCTCAAGCGCATCGGCCTCGTGCCTCGCATCGGCCTGAGCTGGCCCAAGCTGAAGGCCGCCTGGCACCACCCGGGCGTTCATCTGGTTCTCAGGCAGATGGCGCCGGCGCTGCTGGGCGTGTCGGTGGCCCAGCTCTCGCTCATCATCAACACCCAGATCGCCTCGCACATCGGCGTGGGCGCGGTCTCCTGGCTGACCTATGCCGACCGCCTGATGGAGTTCCCGACCGGCCTGCTCGGCGTGGCACTGGGGGTGGTGCTGATCCCCCAGCTGTCTGCTGCCCAAGGCAAGGGTGCCAGCGGCGACTACTCGGCCATGCTCGACTGGGGCTTGCGCCTGGTGCTGATGCTGGCGCTGCCTTGTGCGGTGGCTTTGCTCGTGTTTGCGCAGCCTCTTGTGGCGGTGCTGTACCAGCGCGGCGCCTTCACGGCCGCCGACGTGCTGCAGACCCAGCGCGCGCTGATGGCCTACGGTGTCGGCCTGCTGGGACTGATCGCCATCAAGGTGCTGGCGCCGGGCTTTTACGCCCGCCAGGACATCGGCACGCCGGTGAAGATCGCCGTGTCGGTGCTGGTGATCACGCAGCTGCTCAACCTGGTGCTGGTGCCGCGCATGGGCCACGCCGGGCTGGCCCTGTCGATCAGCCTGGGCGCGATGATCAACGCCACCTGGCTCTTCTTCGGCCTGCGCCGCAAGGGCGCCTTCCAGCCGGCGGCGGGGTGGGGGGCCTTCGCGCTGCGCATCGTGCTGGCCAGTGCCGTGCTGGGCGGGGGGCTGTGGTGGGCCGCGCAGGCCATCCCGTGGGTCGGCATGCACGCGCACGACGGCCGCCGCGTGGCGCTGATGGCCGCCTGCCTGGCGGTGGCGGTGGTGGTCTACTTCGGCACCCTGCTCGCGACCGGCTTGAACTTCCGCCAGTTCATGCGACGCGGATAATCCTTCGCCATGCCCGGCCGCCTGCAGTTTCAAGCCCCCACGCCACTCGAGTACTTCGCCACGCTGGTGGCCGACGACGCCAGCCTGTCCCTGATCGAAGCGGCTGTGGCGATCGCGCAAGACGAGAACCCGGCGCTCGATACGCAGGCCGTGCTGTCCCAGATCGACGCCCTGGCGGCGCGGCTCAGGAAACGGGTGCCCGCCGATGCCGGCCCGCGGCAGCGCCTGCGCCTGTTGAACCAGTTCTTCTTCCATGAGCTGGGCTTCTCGGGCAACGTCAACAACTACTACGACCCCGGCAACAGCCTGCTCAGCACCGTGCTGGAAACGCGGCGCGGCATTCCCATCACGCTGGCGGTGCTCTACATCGAGCTGGCCACGCAGATCGGCCTCACGGCGCGTGGTGTGTCTTTCCCGGGGCACTTTCTGGTCAAGCTGAAGCTGTCCGAAGGCGAAGTGGTGATCGACCCCTTCACCGGCCAGTCGCTCTCGCGCGAGCAACTGGATGAGCTGCTGGTGCCCTACCGGCGCAGCCAGGGTCTGACGGGCGACTTCGACGTGCCGCTCGGGCTCTTCCTGCAGGCCGCCCCGGCGCGCGACGTGCTGGCGCGCATGCTGCGCAACCTGAAGGAGATCCACCGTGCGGCCTCCGACTGGCCGCGCCTGCTGGCGGTGCTGAACCGGCTCGTCGTCCTGCTGCCCCAGGCCTGGGAAGAACGGCGCGACCGCGGGTTGGTTCAGGCCGAACTCGGGTCGCTGGACGCCGCCTCGCACGACTTGGCCGACTACCTGGCGCATGCACCCGAAGCGGCCGACCGGCAGGCCATCGGCGAGCGCCTGCTGGCCCTGCGCGAGCCCGGCACAGGGCCTCTGCATTGACCTGTATGCATGGCCAGCACCATCCCCGCTGCCCTTAGAATTCGCCCTTTCTGCGAACCCCCATCGGCGGCTCGCCTCTAGACAGAACCCCATGGCTTTCACCACTGCGTCCCAGGGATGAAGCAGATTCCCCTGGCCATCGGCAGCGACCCGCTGCGTTCCTTCGAGACCTTCGTCGCTGGCGCCAACCTGCCCGCGGTGGCGCACCTGCGTGCCCTGGCGCATCAGTCGGCGCCGGTCTACCTGTGGGGGCCTTCGGGCGTAGGCAAGACGCACCTGCTGCACGCCCTGGCCAGCCAGGTGCAGCAGCAAGGTGGCCGAGCCAGTTGGTTCAGTGCGTCGATCCCCACGCCCTGGCCCTTCGAGGAGCGCAACACGCTCATCGTGCTCGATGACTGCGACTGCTTCGACGCTGCCCAGCAACAGGCCGCGTTCGCCCTGTTCGTCGAAGCCACGACCCACGGGGTGCCGATCGCCGCTGCCGGCAGCCTGCCGCCAGTGGACCTGCCCTTGCGCGACGACCTGCGCACCCGCCTCGGCTGGGGCCACGTGTTCGCCCTGCAGCCGCTCACCGAGCCCGAAGCCCGCGCCGCGCTGCGCCGCGAGGCCGACCGCCGCGGGCTCTTTCTCTCGGACGACGTGATGGACTACCTGCTCACCCGCTTTGCCCGCGACCTCAAGCACCTGATGGCCATCCTCGACCGGCTCGATGAATTCGCCCTCGTGCACAAGCGCGCCATCACCGTGCCCCTGCTCAAGCAGATGCTGGCCGAGGAGCAGGGGGATGCGACATGACACGGGCCGAGCGCCGGGCCGCTCCCAAGCCGGCCCGCGCGAGCCGCGAGACGCGGCTCGCACTCCGGCCGTCCATGCCCGCGCAGGCGGGCATGGAGCCGCGGCCTACGTTCCCCTTGGGGGATCGTGAGCGGTACTCCGCGAGCGAGGGGCTGTCATGAACCTCTGCTTGTTTGACCTCGACGATACGTTGCTGCCGCTCGATTCCGACCACGCCTGGGGCGAGTTCGTGGTGCGCCAGGGCTGGGTCGACGCAGCCGAGTTCGCGCGCAGCAACGACGCCTTCTACGCCCAGTACAAGGCCGGCACGCTCGACATCCACGCCTACATCGAGTTCGCGACCCGGCCCTGGCGCGACCGGCCGGCGAGCGAGATGGACGCCGCCCACCAGCGCTTCATGGCCGAGGTGATCCTGCCCCTGCACCCGGCCGCCGCGCAGCTCGTGCGCCACCACCAGGCGCAGGGCGACCTGGTGGCCATCGTCACGGCCACCAACGAGTTCGTCACCGCGCCCATCGGCCGCGCCTTCGGCGTGGAGCACCTGCTGGCGGTCGAGCTGGAACGGGGCCCGGCGGGTAATATCACGGGCCGGATCGATGGAACCCCGTCGTTTCGAGAAGGCAAGACGGTGCGCACCCAGCAGTGGCTCGCTGGCCTGGGCCACCGGCTGCAGGACTTCGAGCGCATCAGCGTCTACAGCGATTCGGCAAACGATCTGCCCTTGCTCGAGCTGGCAACCGACCCCGTGGCAACCAACCCTTCCGCACCGCTCGAAGCCATTGCCCGCGAGCGGGGCTGGCGCATTCTTCGGCTCTTTTCCTGATGATCAAAAAGTTCATAGACAAGCTGCTGGGCAAGACCAGCTCCGCCAAGCCCGCCACGCCTGCGGGCAAGCGGGTCGAGGTGCCGGTGTCCGAGCACCAGATCGACCTCGGCCTGGTCGACGAGAACGCGATCCGCGTGGTCAAGACCCTGGCCGACGCCGGCTACGAGGCCTACATCGTCGGCGGCGCGGTGCGTGACCTGCTGGTCGGCCTGCGCCCCAAGGACTTCGACGTGGCCACCAACGCCACGCCAGAGCAGGTGAAAGGCCTGTTCCGCCGCGCCTTCATCATCGGGCGGCGCTTTCGCATCGTTCACGTGGTGTTTGGCCGCGGCCGCGAGCACGAGGTGATCGAGGTCTCGACCTTCCGCGCGCTGGTGGACGCAGCGGCCGCTGAGCAGGTGGCGGGCAACGAGAAGACGTCCAAGGCCGAGCTGGCCAACAAGCACCACGCGGTGGATGCCGCCGGCCGCGTGCTGCGCGACAACGTCTGGGGCCCGCAGATCGACGATGCCGCCCGGCGCGACTTCACCGTCAACGCCATGTACTACGACCCGCAGAAGCAGATCGTGGTCGACTACCACGGTGGCATCAAGGACGCCAAGAAGAAGGTGCTGCGCATGATCGGCGACCCGGCCACGCGCTACCGCGAAGACCCGGTGCGCATCATCCGGGTGATCCGCTTCGCGGCCAAGCTGGGCTTCAGCATCGACCCCAAGACGCGGGCGCCCATCCAGGAGATGGCCTCGTTGCTCGAAAGCGTGCCCGCTTCGCGCACCTTCGACGAGATGATCAAGCTGCTGCAGACGGGCCATGCGCTGTCCAGCATCAAGGAGCTGCAGAAGCAGGGCCTTGTCGGTGCGCGCACCGGCGTGTTCCCCATCCTCGACGTGGTGCTGGCCGACGCCAACAAGCACCCCGAGCGTGCCAAGTTCGTGGAGCTCGCGCTGGCCGACACCGACCGCCGCGTCAACGAAGGCAAGCCGGTGGCACCGAGCTTCATGCTGGCCTGCATGCTGTGGCACGACGTGCTCGACGGCTGGAGCAAGCTCAAGAAGCGCGGCGAGGCGCCGTTCCCGGCGCTGCAGCAGGCGGTGGATTCGGTCTTCGATGCGCGCATTGGCGATATCTCTGGCCGCGGCAAGCTGGGCGCTGACATGCGCGAGATCTGGCTCATGCAGACGCGCTTCGAGCGCCGCACCGGGCAGGGGCCGCTGACGTTGGTGGAGCAGCCGCGCTTCCGCGCCGGCTTCGACTTCCTGCGCCTGCGCGCCGATGCCGGCGAGATCGAGCCCGAGCTGGCCCAGTGGTGGGAAAGATTCTCCATGGCCGATGCCGACGAGCGCGCCGCCATGATCTCGCAGGCCCGTTCGCACGACGCGCCGCGCCGGCGTGCCCCCGCGCACGCGCCGGCCGCCACGCCTGCAGCAGAGCCTGACGAGGCTGCAGAAGCCACCGATGCACCGAGAAAGCGCCGCCGCCGTCGCCGCAAGCCCGGTGGAGGCGCGGACGCGGGCGCGTCATCGAGCGGCGAGCAATGACGCAGAGCCTGCAGTGAGCGCGGAACCGGTGCTGGCCTACGTCGGGCTGGGCGCCAACCTGGGCGACGCCTCGGCAGCGCTGAAGACCGCGCTGCAGTCGCTGAGTGAACTGCCCGACACCCGATTGCAGCGCAGCTCCAGCGTCTACCGCACGGCACCCGTCGACGCGCAAGGGCCCGACTACCTCAACGCCGTGGCCGTGCTGCAGACGCGCCTCGCTCCCGGAGATCTGCTGCGTGAGTTGCAGCGCATCGAAACGGCACAAGGCCGCGAGCGCCCCTACCGCAATGCCCCGCGCACACTCGATCTCGACTTGCTGCTGTATGGTGCTGCGTCCATGGCCTCACCGGTGCTGACCGTGCCCCATCCGCGCATGCATGAGCGGGCCTTCGT
>NZ_DASSRA010000099.1:0-3135 GCF_035702065.1 Rhizobacter sp. | reverse complement strand
TCCATTCGAGGCCGTAGCCCGGCTGGATGCCCGAGCCGGCCAGCTGGTTCCACAAGGTCGTGGGGTACATGAAGCTGAAGCGGTCTTTCGAGCTGACCAGCAGGGCATTGAAGTACTGGTTCAGCGAATAGGGCACCGAGGCGTTGTTGAACTGTGCCTCGGCCGTGTTCACGCTCGGCACCTCGTCGTACCAGAGGTAGGCCTCGTCGAGGTAGGTGCGGATCCAGCGCCGCTCGATGTCGAGGCTGCCGACGCGGCGCGCCGAGGGCGCATAGCCGTTGCCCGGCGCGCACTGCTGGGCGTAGTAGGCCGAGTCGGTGGGAGTGGGTGGGGTGGACGGGGAGCCGCCGCCTCCGCCTCCGCCACAGCCCGCCAGAGCCAGTACGGTCATCAGCAACAGGGCAGGTCGGGAGGTGGCGGCTCGCTGGGTCATCTGGATCTTCTCTGGCGAAGGATGGCGCCGACTGTAGCCGCGGATGGCCAAGGCTCCCGCGATATGCTGTGGCCCCCCACAAGGAGACACCGCCCGCCATGAACGCACCTCGTTCCTACCAATCGGGTTTCGGCAATGAATTCGCCAGCGAGGCCGTGGCCGGCGTGCTGCCCGTCGGGCGCAACAGCCCGCAGAGGGTGGCGCACGGTCTGTTCGCCGAGTTGCTGAGCGGCACGGCCTTCACCGCACCACGCGCCAACAACCTGCGCAGCTGGCTGTACCGGCGCCAGCCCTCGGTCGTGGTCGGCGGCTACGAACCCCTGGCGCATGCTTTCCTGAAGACCGGCGCACGCGACGGCATGGCCGCGCCGCCCAACCCCATGCGCTGGCGCCCGGTGCCCATCCCGTCACAGTCCACCGACTTCGTGGAAGGCTTGCGCACCGTGGTCGTCAATGGCGACATCGAGGCGCAGACCGGCATCGCGGTGCACGTCTACCTGGCCAACCGCAGCATGACCGACTGCGCCTTCGTCAACGCCGATGGCGAGATGCTGCTGGTTCCGCAGGAGGGTGCGTTGACGATCACCACCGAATTCGGCGTGCTCGACGTGGCGCCGGGCGAGATCGCCGTGCTGCCCCGCGGCATGGTCTTCAAGGTGGCGGTGGAGGGACCGTCGCGCGGCTACGTCTGCGAGAACCACGGCGCGGCCTTCCGTTTGCCCGAACTCGGGCCGATCGGCAGCAACGGCCTGGCCAATCCGCGTGACTTTCTCGTACCGGTGGCGGCCGTGGAAGAGGGCGCCGGCGCCTACCGCATCGTCAAGAAGTACGGCGGGTCGCTCTGGGTGGCGCAGGCCGCATCCACGCCCTTCAACGTGGCGGCCTGGCACGGCAACCTCGCACCGTGCAAGTACGACACGGCTCGCTTCATGACCATCGGCTCGATCAGCTTCGACCACCCCGATCCCTCGATCTTCACCGTGCTCACCTCGCCCAGCGACACGCCGGGCACGGCGAACTGCGACTTCGTGATCTTCCCGCCGCGCTGGCTGGTGGCCGAAGACACCTTCCGCCCGCCCTGGTACCACCGCAACGTGATGAGCGAGTTCATGGGCCTGGTGCATGGCCGCTACGACGCCAAGGAAGAGGGCTTCGTACCCGGCGGGATGAGCCTGCACAACAGTTTCGTGCCGCACGGCCCCGACGCCGATGCCTTCGAGAAGGCCAGTGCGGCGCCGATGGCGCCGCAGAAGCTCGCCGACACCCTGGCCTTCATGTTCGAGAGCCGCTACCGCTTCCTGCCGACCGAATTTGCATTCAGTAGCGGTTTGTTGGATGCGGACTACGCCCAGTGCTGGTCCGGCCTCGGAAGTACGCGTCGAGTGTGAACTGGGGCGCAAATCGCCCGTTGATGCGCGTCAAGCTGAGCGGGAATGCGACGAAGAATAGGGAACTGATTGTTCCTGGAGACTTGCATGTCCTCAGCTTCTTCCACCATGAACGCCTCGATGCTGCGCGAGTGCCTGATGGCACCCCAGCCCATGCCGCGTTTCACCGCCTTGCACGCCATCGAAGAAGAGGTGGCGCTGGAGCCCGGCGCGAGCCCCGCGCGCGTGGCGCTGGCCCATGCCGCCGCCCGTTTCATCGAGCGCGGCATTCCCTACTACTCGGCTCAAGACCCGCACTACCGTGCCTGGGTCAGCAAGGCCGTCTCCTACTGGGAGCGGCTGCACCACCGCAGCCAGTAAGCAGCGCTTACCTGCCCGGTGGCGGCAGCGCACGCCGGGCCCAGGCCAGCGCGATCAGCGCCAGGCCCAACCCGATGGCCATGCCCGTAGCATCGGCCAGCAGATCGAACCAGTCGCAGCTGCGGCCCGGTACGAAGTACTGCACGATCTCGATCAGACCGCCCAGGGCCAGCAAAGCCAGCAGCACGCGCAGCACCAGGCCGCGCGAACCCGGAAAGCCGAAGCAGCCCGCCACCGTGAGGGCGGCGAACGCCGAGGCGTGGTTCAGCTTGTCCCAGCCCAGGTCAACATTCTTTGGCGGCATGGGCACGAGTGCGAGGTAGCACACCACGCACACCAGCACGAACAGCAGGCCGCGCCAGGGCAGGCGGGCGTGGATGACGCCGGCGATCAGGCGCGCCAGCGGGTTTGTCGACATCGAGATTGCCATGAGGTTTGCTGTCCAGATACCAAAAAGCCAACGAACCGCATCATGCGAGTCGTTGGCTTCAGGCGTTTGACAGTGGTGCCGGTGAAAGGAGTCGAACCCTCGACCTTCGCATTACGAATGCGCTGCTCTACCAACTGAGCTACACCGGCAGGTGAAGCGCGAGATTATAGCGGCTCGTGTCAGGTGTACGTGACCCAGGGCGCGTGATCCGGGTGATCCAGGTGCGGCAAGGTGTTGTAAGTCACGAGCATGTGCCGCTTGGGCGTGAAGGCCAGCTCGGTGACCGAGCTGTTGCGGATGCGCAGGTTGAGTTCGATGGTGGTTTCGGGCGAGGTGCCCAGCACGTGGCCGACGATGGTCGAGATCGGCCCGCCGCTGGAGACGATCAGCACGTTCTTGCCGTGGAGGTTGGCCCGCACGTGGTCGAGCGCGCCTGTGATGCCGGCCACGAAGTCGGCGTAGCTCGGCATGCCTTCGGGCTGCACCTGGCCCGACATCCACGCCACCAGCCCGTCGCGCAGCAG
>NZ_DASSRA010000098.1:0-8745 GCF_035702065.1 Rhizobacter sp. | reverse complement strand
CAGAGGTGCTGATTCGTTGTGCAAATCAATAAGAGCCCGGTTTGCGGGCGTTGGAAATAAGCCTGCCGCACAGGTAAGTCCAGACGAAATTGGCGGCGGCGTAGCTGGTGAGCTCCGCGTGATCGTACGGCGGGGCCACCTCGACGCAGTCCATGCCCACGAAGGGCAGGTCGGCCAGCTCCTCAAGCAAGCTGAGTACCTGGTTGGTCGTCATGCCGCCCGGCTCGGGCGTGCCGGTGCCGGGCGCGAAGGCGGGGTCGAGGCAGTCGATGTCCAGGCTCAGGTAGACCGGCGGGTGACCATGCTGCGCCAGGCGGTTGCGGATGGCGTCGAGCGCCGGGGCGAGCTGTTGCGGGCTTTCCAGGCCACGCAGGTCGCGGGCGGTGAAGATCTGGCCGCCCTGGTCGCGCACGTACTCGCGCGCCTCGCGCAGGCCGGCCGAGCGGATGCCGATCTGGGTGAAGCATTCGTTGATCACCAGGCCTTCCTGCATGGCTTCATAGACCCAGGTGCCGTGGCCGCTGGGTTCGCCGAAATGGTCGGACCAGGTGTCGCAGTGCGCATCGAAGTGGATCACCGCGAGCGGCCGGCCCAGCCAGGCCTTGTAGGCGCGCAGCAAGGGCAGGGTGATGGAATGGTCGCCGCCGATCCAGGCCATGTGGTGGGCGCGGACGAGGCGCTCGGCCTGCGGCGCGAGCGCGGCGCGCATGCCTTCGAGGCTGGTGTTGGGCAGGACGAGGTCGCCCACGTCACCGAGCATTCCTTCCGGGCTGAGATTGAAGTGCGGGTGCGTGCCATCGCACAACATGTGGCTGGCTTCGCGGATGGCGCGGGGGCCGAAACGCGCGCCTGGGCGGTTGGTCACGCTGCCGTCCCAGGCAACGCCGGCGACGGCGTAGGGCGTATCGCCGCTGGCCGGTGGCGCACGCAGAAAGCGGCTGTCGGAGAGGAAGGCGAAGGAGCTCATGGTCAGCGAGCTTGCCACGTGTGACGGACTTTCACATTCAGGAATAGGCGTTTCGTAATGTGGTATCCGCAGATGTTGCAATGCCGCATTTCTTCCCATCTAAGAAAAAGAGATTTCTTATCATGGGATAGATTGCCTAAGTCATTGATTTGCTTATGTAAGATTTTTAGTCTTATATAAGACACAAGTCTTCCCCTCCGGAACGCTCGGCGCTATTCTTGAGCCCAGATTCTTCCTCCCGCTGATCTCTTTCCCCAACCTCTAGGAGTTCGTCATGACGCAACCGACTCGTGAACAACAGATCGCCGCCCTTGAAAAAGACTGGGCGGAAAACCCCCGCTGGAAGGGCATCAAGCGCGGCTACACCGCTGCCGACGTGGTGCGTCTGCGCGGCTCGCTGCCCATCGAGCACACGCTGGCCAAGCGCGGTGCCGAAAAGCTGTGGAACCTGATCAACACCGAGCCCTTCATCAACTCGCTCGGCGCACTGACCGGCAACCAGGCCATGCAGCAGGTCAAGGCCGGTCTGAAGGCCATTTACCTGTCGGGCTGGCAAGTCGCCGGCGACGCCAACAGCAATGGCGAGATGTACCCCGACCAGTCGCTGTATTCGGTGGACTCGGTGCCGAAGGTCGTGAAGCGCATCAACGCCACCTTCAAGCGCGCTGACGAGATCCAGTGGTCCGAAGGCAAGAACGACATCGACTACTTCGCCCCGATCGTGGCCGACGCTGAAGCTGGTTTCGGTGGCGTGCTGAACGCCTTCGAACTGATGAAGGCCATGATCGACGCTGGCGCCGCCGGCGTGCACTTCGAAGACCAGCTGGCCGCTGCCAAGAAGTGCGGCCACATGGGCGGCAAGGTGCTCGTCACCACCCGCGACGCCGTCTCCAAGCTGGTGGCTGCCCGTCTGGCCGCCGACGTGTCCGGCGTGCCGACTGTTCTGCTGGCCCGTACCGACGCGGAAGCCGGTGACCTCGTCACCTCTGACGTGGACGACAACGACAAGCCCTTCCTGACCGGCGAGCGCACCGTGGAAGGCTTCTTCCGCACCCGCAACGGCCTGGAGCAAGCTGTCAGCCGCGGCCTGGCTTACGCCCCGTACGCTGACCTGATCTGGTGCGAAACCGGCAAGCCCGACCTGGCTTTCGCCAAGGCCTTCGCCGACGCCATCCACGCCAAGTTCCCGGGCAAGCTGCTGGCCTACAACTGCTCGCCGTCGTTCAACTGGAAGAAGAACCTCGACGACGCCACCATCGCCAAGTTCCAGCGCGAGCTGGGCGCGATGGGCTACAAGTACCAGTTCATCACGCTGGCTGGCTTCCACAGCCTGAACTACTCGATGTTCGACCTGGCCTACGGCTACGCGCGCAACAACATGAGCGCCTTCGTCGAACTGCAAGAGAAGGAATTCGTGGCCGCCGAGCGTGGCTTCACCGCAGTGAAGCACCAGCGTGAAGTGGGCACCGGTTATTTCGACGCTGTCACCACGACCATCGAAGCCGAAGCTTCGACGGCCGCACTCAAGGGATCGACCGAAGACGAACAGTTCTTCGACGCAAAGCACGGCTGAACCATCAACCGTCGCTAAGAAGCAAAGCTGGGGTGGCGACCTGCCATCTTGGCTTCCAGCCCAGGAGCCACAAGCCCCTGGGCTTTTTCATTTCCGGCCCTACATCGATGCTTCGAGCATCTCCCGGTAGTCGTCGCGCGTCGCGATGCGTGGGTTGGTCTTGTGGCAGTGGTCGGCCATCGCGCCGTCGATCACCTTCTCGAACAGGTCTTTTGTGACACCCATGGCGGCCAGGCCGCTGGGCAGGCCGAGGCGCTTGTTCATGTCGCGCAGCGCATCGGCGAGTTCGTTGCCTTGGCTGTCGGTGCTGCCGATGCCCATGGCATGGGCCATGCGCTGCAGGCGGTTTTCCTTGGCGATGGACTCGGCGCTGGCGTTGAACTTGACGACGGCCGGCAGGAACATCGCGTTCAGCGTGCCGTGGTGCAGCCTGGGGTTGGCGCCGCCCAGGCTGTGGCTCAGCGAGTGCACGCAGCCCAGGCCCTTCTGGAAGGCCATGGCGCCCTGCATGCTCGCGCTCATCATGTTCCAGCGTGCTTCGCGGTCCTGGCCATTGCGGGTGGCGCGCTCGATGTGCTTCCAGCCGCGCTCCAGTCCGTCGAGGCCGATGCCATCGGCCGGTGGGTTCACGGCCGGGGCCATGAAGGTCTCCATGCAATGGGCGATGGCGTCCATACCGGTGGCTGCGGTCAGCAGGGGCGGCAGGCCGATCGTGAGTTCGGGATCGCAGATTGCGACACGCGGCAGCAGCGACCAGTTGTGGAAGCCCAGCTTGCGGCCGTCGTCGACGATCACGATGGCGCCGCGCGCCACCTCGCTGCCCGTGCCCGCCGTGGTGGGCACGGCGATCAGCGGCACGACCGCGTCGGTGATCTTGGCGCTGCCGCCTTCGATGGTGGCGTAGGTCTTCATCGACCCCGGATGCGTGGCAGCGATGGCCACGCCTTTGGCCAGGTCGATGCTCGAGCCGCCGCCCACGGCGATGAGGCCATCGCAGCCGGTGGCCTTGTAGACCTCGACGGCCGCGCGCACGGCGGCTTCGGTGGGGTTGAAGGGCGTCTGGTCGAACACGGCATGCGGCACCTTGCCCAGCGCGACGAGTGCCTTGTCGAGCACACCGGCCGCCCGCACGCCGGCATCGGTCACGACCAGCGGCTTCTTGATGCCGATGCGCTCGCACTCTTGCGGCAGCATGGCGACGGTTCCGAAGTCGAGCTGGATCTGCGTGAGGTAGTTGATGAAAGCCATGGTGCAAATGCCCTGAGGATGCGTGGAGAGTCGGTCGCTCAGTATGCTCTGGCACACTGCCGCGCTGCATCGGTACATCCCATTGGCCTCTCGTGAATGACCCCCTTCTGACCTCCGCGATGCGAGGCGTCTTGACGCGTATCGCACGTGCGGACTTCACGCCGCTGTACCGCTTGCCGGTGCGCGAGGCGCGCTCCACGTACACCCTGGTGTCGGAGGTGCTCGACCTGCCGCGGGCAGCGCTCGCGCGGGTCGAGGAGCTTCACATCCCGGCAGGCGATGGCGCGGCCTTGCCCGCACGCCTGTACGCGCCCAGCCACGAGCGCTTGCCGGTGCTGCTGTACCTGCATGGCGGCGGCTTCACCATCGGCAACCTCGAGACCCACGACAGCCTGTGCCGCCAACTCGCCCTGCGCAGTGGCGCGGCCGTGCTGGCGTTGAACTACCGCCTGGCGCCGGAGCACCGCTTTCCGACCGCGGTGAACGATGCGTGGGCTGCCATGACCTGGCTGCACATGCATGGTCACACGCTGGGGCTCGATGGCTCCCGCCTCGCGGTGGGCGGCGACAGTGCCGGCGGCACGCTCTCGGCGGTGAGTGCGCTGCATGCGCGCGACACCGGCTTGCCGCTCGCGCTGCAGTTGCTGATCACCCCCGGCACCTCGGCCCACCAGGACACCCCGTCGCACGCGCGCTTTGCCAACGGCTACCTGCTCGACGCCGAAGGCATCGGTTGGTTCTTCGACCACTACATCGCGCACGAAGACCGCACCGACTGGCGCTTCGCCCCGCTGCATGCCGACGACACGGAAGGCACGGCGCCGGCCTGCGTGATCCTTGCCGAGTGCGACCCGCTGGTCGACGAAGGCGTGGCCTATGCCGACAAGCTGCGCGCGGGTGGTGTGGCGGTCGAGCTGGAGATCTACCGCGGCGTGACGCACGATTTCATCAAGATGGGACGCTCCCTGCCCGAAGCCGGCGCGGCCATGAACCTGGCCGCCGCCGCACTCAAGAAAGCATTCGAGACATGAAGAGAAGCGAGTTCCGGTTCACCGAGCGCCTGCGCGTGCGCTGGGTCGAGGTCGACGTGCAGAAGATCGTCTTCAACGGCCACTACCTGATGTACTTCGACACCGCGGTTGGCGGCTACTGGCGCGCACTCGCCATGCCTTATGCCGAGACCATGGCCTACCTGGGCGGCGACCTCTTCGTGCGCAAGGCGACGGTCGAGTACGAAGGCTCGGCCCGCTACGACGACGTGCTCGACATCGGCGTGCGTTGCGGGCGCATCGGCAATTCGTCTCTGGTGTTCAGCTGCGCCGTCTTCAAGCACGAGCAGCTGCTGGTCAGCGGCGAACTGGTCTATGTGTTCGCCGACCCGGCCACGCAGAAGTCCAAGCCGGTGCCTCAGGAGCTGCGCGACCTGCTCCAGGCCTTCGAGGCCGGCAAGCCCATGGTCGAGGTGCGCGTGGGCGGCTGGGATGAACTGGAGCGCGATGCTCGCAACATCCGCACTTCCGTCTTCATCGAAGAGCAGGGCATTCCCATGCAGATGGAGTGGGACGAGGCCGACCCTGACCCGGGTTGCATCCACGCCGTGGCCTACAACCGCTTCGGCCGGCCGCTGGCCACGGGGCGCCTGCTGGAGCACGTGCCGGGTGTGGCCAAGATCGGCCGCATGGCCGTCGCGCAGACCATGCGCGGCAGCGGGGTGGGGCGCTCGGTGCTCGACGCGCTCATGAAGACCGCCCGCGAGCGCGGCTACCGCGAAGCGGTGCTGCATGCGCAGACCTCGGCCGAGGCCTTCTACAGCCGGGCGGGTTTCGTGCCGCGAGGGGTGGTCTTCGAAGAGGTCGGCATCCCGCACATCGAGATGATGCGCAACCTCTGAAGACGGTCAGTAGACCGTGCTGGGCGCCGAGGTGCGGCGGCGGCGCGTGCCTTCGGGCTTGAGCAGGCTGCGCACCCGCGTCTTGCGAATGGCCGGTGGCTCGCCCGCGCTTTCTTCGCTTTCGGTCACCGCGCCTTGCGAGACGCTCTCGGCCGGCGTGTCATCGGCATAGCGGGGCGGCCAGTCCTTCAGCGTGGAGCGGCGCAGCAGGGCCATGCCGCCGGTGGCGCTGTAGGTGCGCTCCAGCACATGGGTCACCATGCGCTTGTTGACGCGCTCGGTCACGACGATGGTCGAGCAACGCGTGCCGTAGCCACTGTCAGGCGTGCGGATGAAAGCCGGAGACAGCGCCTTCTCCAGCTCGCGATTGATGCCGGTGGACGGCAGCAGTTCGTCCGGGGCTTGCGTGCGGTCGCCCAGCGCCTCGAACAGGCGCGAGATCAACACGTCGACCGATTCGCTGCTGTCGATGGCCTCGCGCATCTCGTCCTTGAGCGCAACGACCTTGGGCCAGGGCGTGTCCAGCGAGGCGTTCGACAGGCCGTACAAGCCGCGCTCCAGGCGCATCGGGTTGGCGTCGTGGTTCGAGGCCCAGAAGCATTCGCCGCGCTGGAAGTCGGCGGCGATCAGGTTGAAGCCGTTGTGGCCCGACAGCGCGGTGTGCATCCAGAAGCGGTCGGGCGTGAGGTCGCCGGCCAGCCAGCGCGGCACGATGGTCCCGCGCGAGGGTGCCGACGCGTCCTTGTGGCTCGGGTCGCGCACGTTGGTGATCAACGCCAGCCGGCCTTGTGTGGTGAGGCCGAGCCAGGTGCCGCCGGCCTCGAGGTCGCGGCCACCCAGGATGTCGGGTAGGCCGGGGCCGGGCGACCACCAGCCCAGGCGGGCGGCGGGGCGCTTGAAGAACTCATCGCGGTTCGTGGCGAGCACCAGCGGGAAACGCCGCGACTGATCGAGGGCAAGGGCTACGAGGCACATATGAAGCTGCTTTCGACGAAGCTTTCGGTGTGGCGCAGGCCATTGATCAGCGAAGCGAGCTGAGCCTGGGCAGCGATCTCGATCTCACCTTGCAGCGATTCAGAGATGCCGTTCGGGCTCGAAGGCGCGGCGTAGGTTTCCATCCAGGTGTGCAATCCATCGGCCGCCTCGGGGCGGCGCAAGAGCCGGGCCTGCAGGCCGGGGTGCCGCCTCTGCAGATCGGCTTGCAGAGCCAGCGCCGCAGCGCGCAGAACGCTGGCGTTTTCAATCGTCGCTCGATAGTAGATGAACAACTCGCGCACGATGGATCGCAAAGAGTGGGCGGTGTGAACTGTTGCCGCGGATGGCCGGCGGGTTTGTTTCAGCCGGCCTCGATGGGAACGCTGTAAGGCAACTCGGCTTGCTGCAGGCGTGGGCCGTCCGCCGCGCCCAGGTGCATGCTGCCGTGGCCCACCGCTGCAAGCTTCAGTTCGACAAGCGCGCTGTGCCCGGCTGCATTGGCCACCAGGCCGGCCGGTTGCGACGGGTCCGAGCTGTGAAAAACTTCCTGCCCGGCGCTGGGCTGGGCTTCGCTGTTGAAGAGGAAGGTGCGGCGCTTGATGGTGCCGCGGTACTGGCTGCGCGCCACGATCTCCTGGCCGGGGTAGCAGCCCTTCTTGAAGTCGACACCACCCAGCAGCTCGTAGTTGAGCATCTGCGGCACGAACTGGTCGACGGTCGCGGCTTCGATGGTCACCACGCCGCTGGCCACTTCGCCCCAGCGCCAGGTGGCGGTGTCGAGCGCAGGCAGGGTGGGCACTGCGGTGTCGATGGGTGCGGCCCACAGGTAGCGTGCGGTGCCGGCGGCATCGGGCAGGCGGATGATGTCGGCGCCGTCGCGTGAGAGCCTGTCCCACACCGAGGCTGCACCCGCGTAGGCGGTGGCCGATGCGCCGGCCAGGCCGAGCAGGCGGAACTCGCCGCTGGCGTCGCTGAGCTTGCACTTGGCGCGCAGCACGAACATCGACAGGCGCTTGAGCGTGGGTGCCAGCAGGTCGGCGCTGCAGGCCAGCAGCACCTCGTCATCCGAGCGCTTCCAGCCGATGAAGCTCGCCAGCAGCCTGCCCTTGGCCGAGCAGTAGCCGGCGAGGCGTGCATGGGCCTTGTCGAGCAAGGCGAAGTCGTTGGTGAGTTGGCCATGCAGGAAGGCCGCGGCATCGGCGCCTTGGGCGCGGATCACGCCCCAGTGGGGCAGGGGCGCGGCGCCTTCGAGAGAGGTGGAGGTCGTCATGCGCCGATTATCATCAGCCCCCATGATCCAACTGCCTTCAGGGTTGATGCGCCACGGCGCCGGCCTGCGATGTTCGTGAAGTTGCTGCGCCGCCTGCTGTTGCTGGCCGTGCTGGCCGCAGTCGGGGCGGCAGCCGCGGTGGTGTGGTGGCTTGATCGGCCGCTCGATCTCGCCGCCAATTCGGTCGAAGTCTCCATCGAACCCAAGACCGCGCCGCGCGATGTGGCCCTGGCCTGGGTGCAGGCCGGCGTGCGGGCGGATGCTCGCCTGCTGTACGAATGGTTCCGCTGGTCCGGGCAGGCGCGCAAGATCCGCGCGGGCAGCTACGAAATCGAACGAGGCATCACACCGCGCGGCCTGCTCGACAAGATGGTGCGTGGCGACGAGGTGCTGGCCACGGTGCGCCTGATCGAGGGCTGGACCTTCCGCCAGTTCCGCGCCGAGCTGGCCAAGGCACCCGATCTCAAGCAGACCACCGCCACGCTCAGCGAAGCCGACCTGATGACCGCCATCGGGGCACCCGGGGTGGCTCCCGAAGGCCGCTTCTACCCAGACACCTACGCCTTCAGCAAGAACGCGAGCGACGTGGCCGTGCTCAAGCGCGCCTACCGTGCCATGCAGCGCCAGCTCGAAGCCGCCTGGGCCGAGCGGGCGGCCAACACGCCGCTGCGCAACATGGACGAGGCGCTCACGCTGGCTTCCATCGTCGAGAAAGAGACCGGCGCGGCAAAGGACCGCGGCCTGGTGGCCGGCGTGTTCGTGAACCGCCTGCGCATCGGCATGCCGCTGCAGACCGACCCCACGGTGATCTACGGCCTGGG
>NZ_DASSRA010000097.1:0-3202 GCF_035702065.1 Rhizobacter sp. | reverse complement strand
CGTGGTCGGTGAGTTGTTGCACGCCGGTGGCGTTGTAGCCCTGGCGCAGGAAGAGCTCCAGCCCTGCGGCGAGCAGGCGCTCGGGGATGTCGGTCGGGTCGGCGGTGCGAGGCATCCGCAAAGAATATGACCAGTCGTCTTGAGGCGTCGGTCACCTTGGCGACAGGAGTGCCCTATGCGGGCAAAGGGACTCAGCCCATCCAGCGCTTGGTGGCGTCTTCGACCACTGCCGACAGCGGCAGGCCGGACTTGCGGCGGCCGCGCAACCAGTGCGCGTCGTTGCCCTCGAACAGGGTCTCGCGGATCAGGTTGCTGGCCTCCAACGCCTGCAGGTCGAGTGCGTGCTCGTCGATGCGGGCGAGGGTGCGCAGGATGTCGTCGCGCAGCTTCTGGCGCTGCTTGGTCTTGGGGTCGACGATCTCGCCGTCGAGCCCGAAGCGGCAGGCCTGGAAGCGGTTGAAGGTGTAGACGAGGTAGTCGTCTTCACTCGGCTCGAAGGGCTTCTCTTCGCGCAGGTAGCGGCAGATGCACTGCAGGTAGCAGGCGAGTGCCGCCGCCTTGTCGACCGTGAGCGGCGTGTCGCACACGCGCAGCTCGATGGTGCCGAACTCGGGCTTGGGGCGGATGTCCCAGTAGAAGTCTTTCATCGACTGCACGACGCCGGTGCTGGTCATCTTGTCGAAGTACTGGCCGAACCCTTCCCAGGTGGTGGTGAAGGGCGCGCGGCCCGACAGCGGGAAGGCGAACACCGAGTTCAGGCGCGCCGAGTCGAAGCCGGTGTCCACCCCTTGCACGTAGGGCGACGAGGCGCTCAGCGCGATGAAGTGCGGCACGTAGCGCGACAGCGCGTGCAGCAGCCACAGCGCGGTGTCGCCGTTCTCGCAGCCCACGTGCACGTGCTGACCGAACACGGTGAACTGCTTGGCCAGGTAGCCGTAGAGCTCGCTGATGTAGTGGAAGCGTTCGGTCGGGTAGATCTGCTGCTCGCTCCAGTGCTGGTAGGCGTGCGTGCCGCCGCCGGCGATGCCGATGTTGAGCTTGCGCGCCGCGCGCGAGAGCTGTTGCCGGAGGTCGGTCAGCTCGGCCAGCAGCGGCGAGTGCTGGCGCTGGATGGAGGTGCCGATCTCGATCATGCTGCGCGTGATCTCGGGCTTCACGTCCCAGGCGCCGGTGTGGCGGTCGAGCTCGCGCAGCAGGTCTTGCGCCTGCGGCGAGAGGTCGTGGTCGTGCATGCTGACGAGCTGCAGCTCGAGCTCGACGCCGAGCGTCAGCGGTTCGGAGGTGGTGAATTCGGCGAGTGACATGTCAGTGGCGCCCGGCCGCCCGAAGCCACTGACCGCCCCCTCGGGGGGCAGGAGCGTAGCGACGTGGGGGGTTGTTCATCTCAAGCTTCCTTGGCCGGTGCGGGCGGGCATTCGCCGGCCAGCGATCTGAGCGACCACTGCGTGATCACCGGGCTGAACAGGTGCATCACGGTGGTGGCGATCAGGAGCGACTGCAGCACGCTGCCGGTCACGCCGGGCAGCTGGGATGTCCAGCCGAAGGTGTCGGCGGCCAGCAGCACGGCCAGGCTGCTCATGGGCTGCAGCGCCAGCGTCAACGCGATCGACTGCCGCCAGCCAAGGGCGCTCAGGCGCGCCAGCAGCGCGATCGCGATGCCCTTGCCGACCAGCCGCGCCAGCAGGATGGCGAGCACCCATGGCCACAAGGTGAGCACGCCATCCAGCGTGAAGAGCATCCCCAGCGCGATGAACAGCAGCACGGTGAGCACCGCACCCGCCGAGCCGAGCTGCGGCTCCACCGTGAGCGTGTGGCCCATGCGCGAGCGGGCCACCATGCCGGCCACCAGCAGCGCCAGCAGCGGCGAGAGCTTCCATTGCGCGGCCAGCATGGCGGCCAGGATCACCAGCGCGATCTGCAGCACCGGCGTGGCGGAAGCCACGCCACGCAAAGGCTGCGTCAGCTTGGCCAGCAGCCAGCCGGCGGCCACACCGAGCAGGAAGGAGCCGCCGACCACCACGATGGCATCGGCGGCTACGGGCAACAGCTCGGCGCTGATGCTGTTGGCATCGAGCGCGGCCATCACGCGCCAGGCCTTGAGCGCCAGCATGGTGAGCGCACTGTTGATGGCGGTGATGATGAGCAGCCGCTCGGTCACCTGCCCGCGCGGGCGCAACTCGTGCACCAGCACCAGTGTGATCACCGGCGAGGTCGACATGGCCACCGCGCCGGCCAGCCAGGCCGAGGTGAGCGGCACGCCCATCGAGGCCAGCGCCGCTGCGACGCACAGGCCGGCGAGCACGCCTTCGAGCACGCAGGTGAGGGCCAGCCAGGGGTTGTCGATCAGCCAGCGTGGGCGGATGCGGCTGCCGAGCTCGAACACCAGCACGCCGATGGCCAGGTCGATCAGTGGCTTCCAGGGGTCGAGGTCGGTGCGCTCGAGCAGACGCAGCGCGAGCGGGCTGGCGAGCGCGCCGGTGATCATGTGGCCCAGCATGCGCGGCAGGTGCAGCCGGCGATGCAGCACCTCGGCGAGGCACACGGCGACCAGCATCACGAGCGCGAAACCCAGCACGGGGTCTGCACCGCGCAGGCCGTCCAGCGTCCACAGCGGTGCCGAGGACGACGAAGCTGGGGCGAACCAGGTGTCGAGCGCTGTCATGAAGGGCATGGAAGGCAGGCTGTCACGCACCAGTCAGTGAAAGAGCGGCGCATGGTAGCCCAGGGCCTGTGACGAGCCGGCGGTCTCCGGGCGGCGCCAAGGGGCTTGTCCTTATGATCCGGGCCTCTCATGGCCGCCCGCTTGAAATCAAGCAGAAGGCCCCTATCTTTGAGCGCGGCCGGCGCGGGTGCCGGTAGCCAGACCTCAGAACACCATGCAAAAGCAAACCCTTTCCTTCCAGGCCGAAGTCAAGCAGATCCTGCACCTCGTCACGCACTCGCTGTACTCCAACAAGGAGATCTTCCTGCGCGAGCTGGTCTCGAATGCATCCGACGCCTGCGACAAGCTGCGCTTCGAGGCGCTGAACAACGCCGGCCTGTACGAAGACCAGCCCAACCTCGAAGTGCGCGTGAGCTTCGACAAGGCGGCCAAGACCATCACCATCCGCGACAACGGCATCGGCCTGTCAGCGGAAGAAGCGGTGGCCAACCTCGGCACCATCGCCAAGAGCGGCACGCGCGAGTTCATGAGCAAGCTCGA
>NZ_DASSRA010000096.1:0-8361 GCF_035702065.1 Rhizobacter sp. | reverse complement strand
GTCTTGCGCGTCCACCCAGCAGGCCACCCTGCCCGAGCGCCAGGGAACGGTCGAGCAGATCGTCCCGACGGAGCTGCCGAGTTCGCACCATGCCGGCGTGGGAGCGGTGGTCGGTGGCGTATCGGGCCTGGGCATCGGCCATCTGATCGGCGGTGGCACCGGCCGTGATGTGGCTGAAGTGCAGGGGGCGCTGGGCGGCGCGGTGCTTGGCAACGAAGTGCAGAAGAAGTACGACAAGCCGGTGACCGCTCAGCAGATCATCGTGCGCATCAGCAACGGCGTGCTGGTGTGGGTGACGCAGCCCGTCACCCTGCCGCTGAGCGTGGGCCAGCGCGTCTACATCGAGGGCCATGGGGAGTCGGCCCGCGTGATCCCTCGCTGAGAACCTGCTGTCACGCGTTCGCTGGGTGCGAACGCGGGCTTGTCGATTCGCTGGATGCGCTACTACGGCAGCGTCGCCTTGTTCCAGCCCGCGCCGGGGTTGAAGAGCGTCATGGCGCGCGCCAGGGCATCGGTGTTCCGGCCGAGATCCTTCTCGTAGACGATGCCGTCGTGGCTCACCATGAAGCTCATCACGCCGGTGTCGCCGTAGCGCACCGGCCAAGCCACCAGCGCGAAGCCGGCCCGCATGCGCCCGCCGATGACGTAGTCGTAGGCGCCGCCCGGGGCGTCCTTGCCCTGGGCGGTGAGGATCTTGTAGTTGTAGCCCCAATAGCCCGGGCCCTTGGGCGGCTGCGCGGCGATCAGCGGGCCGAGCGGGCTTTCGTCCACGTCGAGCGGGCTAGGCCAGTACAGGCCGTCGCGCGCGCCCTCAGAGCTGCGCAGCTTGCGGGCGTACTCGCGCACGCCATCGCCGCTGCGGTCCTTGGTGGCGTACTCGCGCTGTGCGTCGTAGTAGGCGAGCACCGCCTGCATCGCGGCGAGTTCGTTGCGGCCGATGCGGGCCGTGCGCAGCCGCTCGCTGCCGGCGGCCGTGTCGAACTTCCATTGCGATGACTTGGTCCGCACGATCGGGATCGGCAGCGTGAAGCCGGGGGCTTCACCCACCGTCAAGACGACGCTGCTCTCGCTTTCCTGGTCGATCTTGTGCTGCTTGTCCCACGCAGCGAGGAACGCATTGACGTCGTCGCGGCTGAGGTCATCGGTCGGGATGAAGCGCTTCCAGTCCTGGCCCAGCACGGTCTGGAGCAGCTTGGTGTCGTTGTCGCGCAGCGCCTTGACCAGGGTGTCGGCCGCGGACTCGGGTGTCGCGAAGCCCTTCTGGGCATGAGCGAGCGGCGCGCCGAGCAGGCAGGCCAGCAGCGCGGTGCGAAGAAGTCGGTTGATCCAAAGGGTCGGCATGGGTTGCTCCACGTCTTATCGGCGACCGCCACCACCGCCACGGCCACCGCCGCCGGCGCGTGCCCCACCGCCGCCCATCGACTGACGGCTTGCGCTGCCGCGGTCGAACTGCTGGCGCGTCTGGCCCGGGTTGCTGGCGCCGCGCAAGGCGTGGTCGTTGCCACCGAGTGCCTGGGCGCGATCGCGTGAGGCACCGAGGTTGGACGCCCCGCCGCCGAAGTCGCGGTTGCCTGCGCCACCGCCGAGACCACCGCCTTCTCGACCAGCACCTGGCGTGCGCCCACCACCGGCCAGGTCGCGCCCTGATCGCTCTGCCGCGGCCTGGGCGCGCTGGCGGGTGGCCGGGTCGTTGCGCAGCTGCTCTCGTGCCTGGGCCGGGTCCATGCCGCGGCTTTGCAGCACCGACTGCGCCTGCTGGCGGCGCGACTCGGTCACCGGGTCGCGGCCCCGGAAGTTGTTGCGGGCCTCGGCGCCGCCGCGGCCCTTGTCGAACCTGTCGCGCGTGGCCTGGTCGCGGTAGGGCACGCCCTTGCGGTTGGCCGCGTTGTGCTGGAACTTGTTGTTGCCGCGGTCGCGCTGTTCGGCGCGGTTGATGTTATTGAAGCGGTCGACGTTGATGTTGATGTCGCCGCCACCCCAGTTGCAGTTGCCCCACAGGATGGAGCCAACGGCCACGCCCCAGAACACGCCGGCTGCGAACGCGCCGGGGTAGTAGCCTGGGTAGTAGTAGGAGTAGGGCGGCCAGTAGTACGGCGGGTAGTAGGGGTAGGGCCAGGGGCCGTACACGACGTTCGGGTCGTAGGCCGGCACGTAGACCACGTCGGGCTTGGCCGGCTCGATGATGATCACCTGCTTGTCGGCTTCGGTCTTCGTGGAGACGTTCTGCTGCTCGTTGGACTTGAGGTTGCCGGCCGCTTGCGCCTTGGTGCGCAGGCGCTGCACGGCGTCGAGCACGTCTTTTGACGAGGCAAGGAAGGCGTCGCCCAGGTTCTGCACCCAATCGGGCTTGTCGCCCATGGCCTGCAGCACCTGCGGGAATGCCGCGAGCGCCTTGACGGCCGGATCCCAGGACTTGTCTTGCACCAGCTTGACCGCGGCGTCGCCTTTCTGGTCCTTGTTCGCCTTGGACCACTTGGCCGCCTCGGCCACGTCGGCCGGGTAGGTGGCGCCCATCAGCACCTGCGAGAGCAGCGAGTCCGGGTAGAGCGCAATCGGCGCGACCAACTGCTCGATCTGTTCGCTGTTGAACGCCGCCGACGAAGGAGCGGCTGCCTGCGGAGATGCCGCTTGCGCAGTGGCCGGAGCCGACGTGGTCTGCGCAGCCACCGCAAGGGGCAGCAAGCTCAGGGCAACGAGGGGAACCAGTCGCTGTGTGAACGTGCTCATCGGGGGCGAGGCTACACCAAGCGCAGAGGGCTGGCTATCGGTGGCGTGCCTCGTGCAATGGGCGCCCCGGAAACGAAAAGGTCAGCAGGCGTTGACCTGCTGACCTTGTGTTTGTGGCTCCTCGACCTGGGCTCGAACCAGGGACCTACGGATTAACAGTCCGGCGCTCTACCGACTGAGCTATCGAGGAACAGAGCCTTGCATTATAGCCTGACTTTTTGGTGGTGCTTACAAGCTCATTTCAACCGACAGGCGGAAGGTGCGCGGCGCCAGCGGATAGAGGTACACGTGGCCGAACTGGAACGGAGATTCGCGCCAGGCGCGGCGGTCGAACACGTTATCGATGCCTGCCCGCCAGGTGAGCGAAGCGTCCGACAGTTTCTGCTCGTAGCGCGCGGAGAGATCGACGACGCCATAGCCGGGAATGCGCACGCTGTTGTCGGCCAGGACCATGCGGTCGCTCACCCCGAGGGCGTCGGCTTGCAGACTCAGCCCCGGCAACTCGAGCACGAAGTAGCGCGCCTGCAGTTTGAGGGTCTGCTCGGGCACGTTGACAGGGCGCTTGCCGTTGGCTTCGGGCTGGGTCTGGCTGCCATGGCGGCGGGCGCGCAAGGCCTGCACGCCACCCTGGAAGGCCCAGGCGCCGGCGCGCAGGGCGGCATTGGCTTCAACGCCTTGGTGGCGCGCTTCGCCGTCTTCGACGTGAGTGCAGCTGTCGTCGGTGCCGTCACAGACGCCGCTGTCGGCCCAGACGGGGCGAGTGATGTCGAACCACGCAATGCCCCAGTTGGCGTTGGCGGTGCCGACCTTCAGGCCCAGCTCGACTTGGCTGCTCTTGGCGCTGGAGGCCTGCCCCCGGTTGCTGTACATCGGCAGCGCAGGAGCGACGTCGCTTTCGACGCCTTGGCCCCAACTGGCGTAGATCATCTGCTCGGGTGCGAGGGTGTAGCTCGCCGCGATCCAGGGCGTGGTGAGCGACTGGCTGTAGTCCGTGGCTTCGCTGCCGTCGGTCCGCACCGACTCGCGCCGCAGGTGGGTGTTGCGCAGGCCCAGCCACAAGGTACTGTTCTCGGTCAGCTTCACGGCGTCGCGTGCGAAGAACTCGGTGGAACGCTCGTCGCGGTTCGTGTTGGTGCCACTGCGGTCGTCGTTGGGGTAGGTGGCCAACGTGCCGTCGACGTTGCCGATGCCGGACGGTGTGCTCTCGAAGGGGTTGGCGAAGCTGAGCGCATAGGTCTGCGGGCCGAAGCGGTTCTCGACCTTGCTGAACAAGGTGCCGACCGACCAGTTGTGCTGCACGCTGCCAGTGGTGGCTTCGCCTTGCGCGGAGACCTGGATCGCATCGGTTCGGCGACGCTCGTTCTCGCTGCGGAAGTCGTAAAGGTCGTAGGTGCCGTCGCTGCAGTAGCGGTCCCAGTGGCCTTCGGCGGTGCAGCCGTAGGGGAAGGCCAGGCGGTCGTCGGTCTTCAGGCGTTGCGTTGCGGCATGCAGACTCAGGCTCCAGCCGTCCATCTTGTGCGTGCCTCGGATCGACGCCGTGTCGGCATCCATAACCACCGGCTGCGACCACGGCTGGTTGTTGAGGTTGATGCGCGGGTCACCCGGCGCGGGCACGTTGGGGCCGAGCAGACTGAAGCCGGGTTGGCTGGGCTGCGAGCGGTGGCTGGTCTCGAACTCGGCTTCGATCAGCGTGGATGGGCTCAGGCGCCAGTCACCGGCCGCGGCCAGCAGGTAGCGTTTGCCCTGGGCACTGTGGAGCTGCGGGTCGAGGTGTTCGTACGCAGCGTTCACGCGTACGCCGAAGTCGTTCTGTGCGCCGAAGCGCTGGCTGAGGTCGGCGCTGCCCACCACCGAGCCGGGCTCGCGCCAGCCAAGCTGCGCGCTGCGCAGCGGGGTGTCGGTGGGCCGCTTTACCACCATGTTGACCAGGCCGCCCGGCGAGCTGGTACCGGCCTGCATGCCGCTCAGGCCCTTGAGCACTTCGACGCGCTCCTTGTTGTCGAGCGGGATGGAGGTCTCGGCATTGATGGGCAACCCATCACGGCGGTAGTTGAAGCGGTTATCGAGCACGAAGCCACGAACGGCGAGAAAGTCCCAGTAGCCCTCGGCGTTGTAGGCGTCGCTCACCGAAGGGTCGATCTTGGTGATGTCGGCGAGGCGCTGTGCGCCGCGGTCTCGCAGCTGTTCAGCCGAGATCACGCTGGCTTGCAGCGGGGTGGCGGACAGCGGAATGTCACCCCAGCCGGACACGGATACCACAGGGTCGTTGCGGCCGGTGACGGTCACCGGAGCGAGTGTGGTGGTCTGGGCCTGTGCGCCGGCGGCGAGCATGAGTGCCGCCGCAGCCATGGGTGAACGGGAGAAGTGAAACGAGCGGATGGTTGCCATCGTGTGATCCGGGAAGCGATGGCAGGTCGGCGAACACGGGCCGCGGCGCTGTGAAGAGGGCTTGGGCTGCCGTGCGTGCTTCCCTGCGCGAGGATTACCTCAATCAGGTTCAAAGGGACTCTCTCAGTCAAACACCTTGCGGTGTTCAACACCCCTAGCGAGTGCTGCGCGGAATGCGCAGCGGGCGAATTATCAATCAATCGAAAGTGGGCGTCTCCACGCCCAGCACCTTGTGCAGCTTGGGACTGGTGGTCGTGTACTGCAGGTGGATGCGCTTTTCCGGGAAGATGTAGGGCGCTGCGGCAAAGGCGGCCAGCGCAGCTTCATGGAAGCCGGAAAGGATCAGCTTCTTCTTGCCTGGGTAGGTGTTGACGTCACCCACGGCGAAGATGCCCGGCGTGCTGGTCTCGAACTTCTCGGTGTCAACGACGATCTGCTTGCGTTCGAGGTCGAGGCCCCACTCTGCAATCGGGCCGAGCTTGGGGCTCAGGCCGAAGAACACCAGCATCGCGTCCAGCGGCACCACGCGCGTGACTCCATCGCCGCCGGTGACCTTGGCGCCGGTGAGCCTGCCGTCAGCTTCTTCTAAGCCGGTGACCTGGCCCACGATGAACTGCATCTCGTAGGCTTCGCACAGTTCCTTCATGCGGGCCACGCTCGCCGGGGCGGCCTTGAAGCCGTCGCGGCGGTGGATGAGGATCACGCTCTCGGCTTTGTTGGGGCCGTCTTGCACGAAGTTGAGCGACCAGTCGAGTGCCGAGTCGCCGCCGCCCACGATCACGAGGTTCTTGCCTGCAAATTGCGCCGGGTTCTTGACGCGATAGTGCAATTGCGTGCCGTCGTACTTGTCGAGGCCCTCGACCTTCAGCAGGCGCGGCTGGAACGAGCCCACGCCACCGGCGATGAAGATGGTCTTGGTGAGGAAGCGTGTGCCCTTGGATGTTTCGACATGGAATCGGCCATCTGGCTGCTTCTGCACTACGGTGACTTCTTGCCCCAGGTGAAAGGTGGCACCGAACGGCTCGATTTGCTTGAGCAGGTTGTCGGTGAGTTCCTTGCCCGTGCACATGGGCACGGCCGGGATGTCGTAGATGGGCTTGTCGGGGTAGAGCTCGATGCACTGCCCGCCAGGGTAGGCGAGCGAGTCGACGATGTGGGCCTTGATTTCGAGCAAGCCGAGCTCGAACACCTGGAACAAGCCAACGGGCCCGGCGCCAACGATGACGGCATCGGTTTCGATGAGGCCGTCGTGTGAGCCGGTGGCAGTCAGTTCCATGGCCAGGCGAAACGGGCTACTTGATCAGCTCGGAAAGCTTGCCGGTCTTGTCTTTCCACTCTTCGGCGTCGGGCAGTGCCGCCTTGCGCTTGGTGATGCTGGGCCAGCCGCT
The DNA here is from genome assembly GCF_035702065.1 of Rhizobacter sp. Classification (GTDB taxonomy): domain Bacteria; phylum Pseudomonadota; class Gammaproteobacteria; order Burkholderiales; family Burkholderiaceae_C; genus Rhizobacter. The sequence continues at coordinate 1,858 of NZ_DASSRA010000096.1, read as the reverse complement.
TTTCGCCAGCTCGGCATTGAGCTTGATCATGTGTTGCTGATCGCCGGGCACATCTTCCTCCGGCATGATCGCGTTGACCGGGCACTCGGGGATGCACACCGCGCAGTCGATGCACTCGTCCGGGTCGATGGTCAGGAAGTTCGGGCCTTCGCGGAAACAGTCGACGGGACACACGTCCACACAGTCGGTGTATTTGCAGCGGATGCAGGCTTCGGTGACGACGTGGGTCATGGCTCTTGCTTTGATGAAGTGGCGGTTGTGCGGGTCTCGCCGGCTGGCGAAACAGCGCATTTTAAAGGCTTCAGGGTTTCTACTTGGCCCGAGGCCGGCCTGTGAATGGGGGTGTTCAGCGCACGTGCGCCTGCGCCCACGGTGACGATGGTGGGCCGCCCTGCATGCAAGAGGCTGGCTTGCGCCAGCTCCTGCACGCAGTGCTCGCTGTGCAGTGCATCGGGCCAACCCGCACGCGACACCACGCTCGCGGGCGCATCGCCAGGCCAGCCGGCGTCGATGAGCTGGCGTGACAACGCGGCGAGTTGCTTGCCGGCCATGTAGAAGACTTCGGTATCGGCAGTGCGTGTGGCGTGGATGTCGCCGGAGCGCGTCATGGCCGTTGCGAGGCTGACGCTGCGGCCGGTGCCGCGGCGCGTCAGGGGGCGTTGGCTGCAGGCAGCGGCCGCAATGGCCGCGGTGACGCCCGGCACCACTTCGCACGAGATGCCAGCTTCGGCCAGTGCTTCGAGTTCTTCTTCGAGCCGGCCGAACACGCTCGGGTCACCACCCTTGAGGCGAACGACGGAGTTCACTTCTTGCGCATGCTTCACCAGCAGCGCATTGATGGTGGATTGCCCGGTGCTGTCGCAAAAGCCACGCTTGCCCACGTGGATCCATCGGGCGTTTGGCGCCAATTCCTTCAGGGTCGGGTCGATGAGTGCATCGAACAGCACCACGTCGGCGGTGGCGAGCAAACGCGCGCCACGCAAGGTGATCAGGTCGGCGGCCCCGGGGCCTGCGCCGATGAAGATCACCTGGCCCATGTCAGGCGGCTCCCTTGACCAGCAGTGCGCCGCTGGTGCGGTTGCTGGCCGGGTCGACGATGATGAGCGAGCCACCGACGCGGTTGGACTGATAAGACTCCACCGGCAGAGCTTGCTGCGTTTCGATGATGACGTGGCCGATTTCGTTGACGTTCAGTTGATGTGCGTCAATGGCTTCCAGCGAATGGATGTCGAGCCGGCTCTCGATGCTGGCGATGCGGGCCTGCACCCAGCGGTTGCCGTGGCGCACCCAGTACTTGCGGCCCACCACCGCCGGCTCGGTGTCGAGCCAGGCCAGCGTGGCGCTGAAACGCTGCGTTTCGTGGATGGTCTGGGGGGTGGCGATCCAGTCGCCGCGCGACACGTCGAGCTGGCGGTCGAGCAGCACGCCGGCCGATTGACCCGCCTCGACCACGTCGACGCTTTCGCTCGCCAGACGCACCTCGGCCACCACCGCAGTCTGGCCACTGGGGAAGATCTGCACGGTGTCGCCGGCCTTCACGCGGCCATGGGCGACGCGGCCGAAGAGCTGGCGCGGCTGGTTGCCGGTGCCTTCGCCTTCGCGGGCCACGTACTGCACCGGGATCAGCAGGTCACCGTCCTTGCGCTCCTGCAGCGCGGGCAGTGATTCGAGCAGCTGCAGCAGCGAGGGGCCGTTGTACCAGGGGGAGTCCAACGGCTGGGTGACGTTGTCACCGCGCAAGGCCGAGACCGGGATGATGCCGGCGACTTCAATGCCGGCCTGCTGTGCGAAGGCACGCAGCGCCACGCTGACGGCCCCGAAGGCTTGGGCCGGGTCGCTCACCGCGTCGAGCTTGTTG
>NZ_DASSRA010000095.1:0-5679 GCF_035702065.1 Rhizobacter sp. | reverse complement strand
ATCTTCGTCGGTGCCCGGCACCGGCGGGATGTCGATCGGCGACGGCATGAAGTCGATCACCGCGTCGAGCATGCGCTGCACGCCCTTGTTCTTGAAAGCGGTGCCACACAGCATCGGCTGGATCTCGGTCGCGATCGTGCGAGTGCGAATGCCCAGCTTGATCTCGGCTTCGCTCAGGTCGCCCGATTCGAGGTACTTGTTCATCAGCTCTTCGCTGGACTCGGCAGCTGCCTCGAGCATGTTCTCGCGCCACTTCTGCGCGTCTGCCTGCAGGTCGGCCGGGATGTCCTTGTAGTCGAACTTCATGCCCTGGGAAGCCTCGTCCCAGATGATGGCCTTCATCTTGATCAGGTCCACCACGCCAGTGAAGTTGTCTTCAGCGCCGATGGGAATCACGATGGGCACGGGGTTCGCCTTCAGGCGGGCCTTCATCTGGTCATAGACCTTGTAGAAGTTCGCACCGGTGCGGTCCATCTTGTTCACGAACGCAAGACGGGGCACCTTGTACTTGTTGGCCTGGCGCCAGACGGGTTCCGATTGGGGCTGCACGCCGCCCACGGCGCAGTACACCATGCAGGCGCCGTCCAGCACGCGCATGGACCGCTCGACTTCAATGGTGAAGTCCACGTGCCCCGGGGTGTCGATGATGTTGATGCGGTGCTCGGGGTGATTGAGCTCCATGCCCTTCCAGAAGCAGGTGGTCGCAGCCGAGGTGATCGTGATGCCTCGCTCCTGTTCCTGCTCCATCCAGTCCATCGTGGCGGCGCCGTCGTGCACCTCGCCGATCTTGTGGTTCACACCGGTGTAGAACAGGATGCGCTCGGTGGTCGTCGTCTTGCCGGCGTCGATGTGCGCCGAGATGCCGATGTTGCGATAGCGCTCGATGGGGGTCTTGCGGGCCATGGTGGCACTCCAGAAACTGAAACGCGCCCGACGGTCTACTCAGACCGAGGGGCCGCGTCGGGGGCTGAAAACTAAGGGCCGGGAACTTAGAAGCGGAAGTGAGAGAAAGCCTTGTTGGCTTCTGCCATGCGGTGCACTTCGTCGCGCTTCTTCATCGCACCGCCACGGCCTTCGACGGCCTCCAGCAGCTCGTTGGCCAGGCGCTGCGCCATGGACTTCTCACCGCGCTTGCGGGCCGACTCCTTCAACCAGCGCATGGCCAGGGCCACGCGGCGAACAGGGCGAACTTCCACGGGAACTTGGTAGTTCGCACCGCCCACGCGGCGTGACTTCACTTCGACCATCGGCTTGATGTTGTTCAAGGCGACCGTGAAGATTTCGAGCGGATCCTTGCCCGACTTCTTCTCGACCTGCTCCAGCGCACCGTAAATGATGCGTTCGGCCACGGCCTTCTTGCCGGACTCCATGATCACGTTCATGAACTTGGACAGATCGACCGAATTGAACTTCGGATCGGGGAGGATGTCCCGTTTGGGGACTTCGCGACGACGAGGCATTTCTCTTCCTTTTGCTTCAGTTGGCTCCGGCTTTCGCCATCACCCTGGGCACCACCAACATCTGGGGCCACCCACTTACTCGGCAGGCCACTGAGCCTTGCCGAAACACGCCCGATCCGGGTTTGACGCCAGACAGGCAACCTGTTGGCTTTAAGCCTTCTTCGGGCGCTTGGCGCCGTACTTGGAGCGCGCTTGCTTGCGGTCTTTCACGCCTTGCAAGTCGAGCGAGCCGCGCACGATGTGGTAACGCACACCCGGCAAGTCCTTCACCCGGCCGCCACGAACCAGCACCACGCTGTGCTCCTGGAGGTTGTGGCCTTCACCGCCGATGTAGGAAATGATTTCGAAGCCGTTGGTCAGGCGAACCTTGGCCACTTTACGCAGCGCGGAGTTCGGCTTCTTCGGCGTGGTGGTGTACACGCGGGTACACACGCCGCGCCGCTGGGGGCCACCCTGCAGCGCCGGCGATTTGGACTTCGTGGTCTCGGTCTCGCGACCGTGACGCACGAGTTGGTTGATGGTAGGCATTGGTAACTTGTTCCCGTTTGAAGTCACACAGGCGCCGCCTCTTCCGCAGAAGCAGGCAGCACCTCTTGGTCTTTTTCAGTAGATGTCGAGGCGCTCCACTGGGAGACGAGCCCGAAGCCGCGAAGGGAATCACGGTGGGCCGCCCGACAAAGAGCGCAGCAAAACCTGCTGAAAAGCCCTCGATTATATTCGTGCGAACCCTCACCCGCAAGCCAAGGTATTGAAAGTGCTCCCCACGACCCAAATCGCGGTCGTACTCGACACCAACGTGGTGCTGGATTGGCTGGTTTTCCGCAATCCGCAATGCACGCCGCTGGCTCAGGCCATCGAAGGCGGCCATCTGCGCTGGCTGGTGACCGATCCCATGCGCGACGAACTGGCCCATGTGCTAGGCCGTGGTGTCGTCGACGCCTGGGCTCCGAACCTGGATCAGCTCTGGGAAAGTTGGTACAAGCTCTCAGAGAGAGTCGCTGCACCTGTCATTGGCGAATCGCTCCGCCTCCGCTGCACCGACCCCGACGATCAGAAGTTCATCGACCTGGCCGTGTCCAGCGCCCAGTGGCTGATCAGCCGCGACCGCGCCGTGCTGAAGCTGGCGCGCCGCGCCCGAAAGCTGGGGCTGCGGGTGGCGCCGCCGGAACGCTGGCCCTCGGAATGAAAAAGGGCGGCCGCAGCCGCCCTTCCAAAGCCCGGAAGCTTTGGCTTACTCTGAGGCCTCTCCGCCGGCCGGGGCGGCCGCAGCCGCCTCGTCCACCGCAGACATCTCTTCGGCCGCTTCTTCCAAGGCGATGGCACGACGCTCTGCGTCGTCCAGCTCTTCCTTGACCTTGCGCGCGTCGTGGAAGGCCATGCCGGTACCCGCCGGGATCAGGCGGCCGACGATGACGTTTTCCTTCAGGCCACGCAACTCGTCGCGCTTGCCCATGATGGCCGCCTCGGTAAGCACGCGGGTGGTTTCCTGGAACGATGCTGCCGAGATGAAGCTGTCGGTCGAGAGCGACGCCTTGGTGATGCCCAGCAGCACGTCGGCGTGCGTGGCAATCGTCTTGCCTTCGGCACGCAGGCGGTCGTTGGTGTCAAGCAGCTCCGAACGCTCGACCTGCTCGCCAGCGATGTAGCCGCTGTCACCCGGGTTGACGATCTGCACGCGGCGCAGCATCTGGCGAACGATCACCTCGATGTGCTTGTCGTTGATCTTCACGCCCTGCAGACGGTAGACGTCCTGCACTTCGTCGACGATGTAGCGCGCCAGTTCCTCGATGCCCAGCAGACGCAGGATGTCCTGCGGATCGGCCGGACCGTCGACGATGGACTCGCCCTTGTTGACCACCTGGCCTTCGTGCACCAGGATGTTCTTTTCCTTGGACACCAGCTCTTCGTAGACCTGGCCTTCGGGGTCGGTGATCTGCAGGCGAACCTTGCCCTTGGTCTCCTTGCCGAACGACACCGTGCCGGTGATCTCGGCCAGCGTGCCCTTGTCCTTGGGCGTGCGGGCCTCGAACAGCTCGGCCACCCGCGGCAGACCGCCGGTGATGTCACGGGTCTTCTGGCCTTCGACCGGGATACGTGCCAGCACTTCACCCGGAGCCAGATCCTGGCCGTCACGCACCTGGATCAGCGCGCCGACCTGGAAGCCGATCGTCACCGAGTGGTCGGTGCCGGGGATCTTCACTTCGTTGCCTTGCACGTCGAGCAGCTTGACCTGCGGGCGCACGACCTTGGTCGAGCCGCGGCGCTTCGGGTCGATCACGACGAGCGTGGACAGACCGGTCACTTCGTCGACCTGCTTGGCCACCGTCACGCCTTCTTCGACGTTCTCGAACTTCGCCTTGCCGGCGAACTCGGTGATGATCGGGCGGGTCAGCGGGTCCCAGTTGGCCAGCACCGTGCCGGCCTTGATGGCCTGGTCGGGCTTGATGTTGAGCACCGCGCCATACGGCACCTTGTGGCGCTCACGCTCGCGACCGTGCTGGTCGGCAATGATGATCTCGCCGGAACGCGAAATCACCACCAGATCGCCCTTGCCGTTGGTCACGTAGCGCATCGTGGCGTTGAAGCCGATGTTGCCGTCGGACTTGGCGTCCACGCTGGAGGCCACTGCCGCACGCGACGCCGCACCACCGATGTGGAAGGTACGCATCGTCAGCTGCGTGCCGGGTTCACCGATCGACTGGGCAGCGATCACGCCGACCGCTTCGCCGCGGTTCACCACGCCACCGCGGCCGAGGTCGCGGCCGTAGCACTTGGCGCACAGGCCGAAGCGCGTGTCGCAGGTCAGCGCGGTGCGGACCTTGATCTCGTCCACTCCAGCCGCTTCCAGATCGTCCAGCGTGTCTTCGTCCAGCATCTTGCCGGGCTCGACCAGCTGAGCGCCCGTTTCCGGGTGCTGAACTTCGATCGCGGTCACGCGGCCGAGCACACGGTCACGCAGCGATTCGATGACTTCACCGCCTTCGACCAGAGCGCGCATGTTCATGCCGTTTTGCGTGCCGCAGTCGTCTTCGGTCACCACCAGATCCTGGGTCACGTCGACCAGACGGCGCGTCAGGTAACCCGAGTTCGCGGTCTTCAGCGCCGTGTCCGCCAGGCCCTTACGAGCACCGTGGGTGGAGATGAAGTACTGCAGAACGTTCAGGCCTTCGCGGAAGTTCGCCGTGATGGGCGTCTCAATGATTGAGCCGTCCGGCTTGGCCATCAGGCCGCGCATGCCGGCCAGCTGGCGGATCTGCGCCGCGCTACCGCGTGCGCCGGAGTCGGCCATCATGTAGATGGAGTTGAACGACTCCTGGTCGACCTGCTTGCCGTGGCGGTCGGTGGTCTTCTGCTTGGAGAGCTGGGCCATCATGACCTTGCCCACCTCGTCACCCGTCTTGCCCCAGATGTCGACCACCTTGTTGTAGCGCTCGCCGGCCGTCACGAGACCCGAGACGTACTGCTGCTCGATCTCCTTGACTTCCTTTTCGGCGCGCTCGATCAGGATGTGCTTTTCCTTCGGCACCAGCATGTCGTCGATGGCGATCGAGATGCCGGCGCGCGTGGCCAGGCGGAAGCCCGACTGCAGCAGCTTGTCGGCGAAGACCACCGTCTCCTTCAGGCCGCACTTGCGGAACGAGACATTGATCAGGCGCGAGATTTCCTTCTTCTTCAGCGCCTTGTTGATGTTCGAGAACGGCAGGCCCTTGGGCAGGATCTCGGACAGCAGGGCACGACCCACCGTGGTGTCCACGAGCTTGGTCTCGGGCACGAACTCGCCCGTGGCCTTGTTCTTGGTCCACTCGGTCAGGCGCACGCTGATGCGGGCGGTGATCTCGACCTGGTGGTTGTCGAGTGCACGCTGCACTTCGATCACGTCGGAGAAGACGATGCCTTCGCCCTTGCCGTTGATGCGTTCGCGGGTGGCGTAGTACAGGCCCAGCACCACGTCCTGCGACGGCACGATCGACGGTTCGCCGTTGGCCGGGAACAGCACGTTGTTGGAGGCCAGCATCAGGGTACGGGCTTCCATCTGCGCTTCGATCGACAGCGGCACGTGGACGGCCATCTGGTCACCGTCGAAGTCGGCGTTGAAGGCCGCGCAAACCAGCGGGTGCAGCTGGATCGCCTTGCCTTCGATCAGCACCGGCTCAAACGCCTGGATGCCCAGGCGGTGCAGCGTCGGCGCGCGGTTCAGCATGACCGGGTGTTCCTTGAT
>NZ_DASSRA010000094.1:0-5915 GCF_035702065.1 Rhizobacter sp. | reverse complement strand
GCTGCAGCTGCTGCAAGCGAAGCAGGCTCTCGGCCCACTGGGCCGACAAGGTGAACAGCGGTTCGAAGCCGATGCTCGACACGGGTTCCGACGGTTGGGCGGCAGCTTTGCTCATGGCGCGTCTCCAGAAGATGGACTCTGCGAGCCTAGGCCCGGCAGCGCAGAAGCAGTTGACACAACTCAAGCAAGCCGCCGATGCTGCATGCGAGCCTCACCGCATGAAGACTCCAGCCAACAACAGCAACAACGACGCCGACACCGGCCTGACCGACGCCGAAGCCGCCGCCCGCCTGCAGCGCGACGGCCCGAACCGCCTGCCCCACCCGGAACACAAGGGCGCACTCATGACCCTCGTCTCGGCCGCCCTGCAGCCGATGGTGATGCTGCTGCTGGCCTGCACGCTGCTCTATGCGCTGCTGGGCGAGCTGTTCGACGGGGTGGCGCTGGGCGCCTCCATCGCCGCCGTGCTGGTGATCTCGGTGGTGCAGGAGCTGCGCACCCAACGGGTGCTCGAAGCCCTGCGCGACCTGGCCAGCCCGCGCAGCACGGTGATCCGTGGCGGGGTGGTGCGCCGCATCTCCAGCCAGGAACTCGTGGTCGGCGACCGCCTGCTGGTGGAAGAGGGCGATCGCCTGGCCTGCGACGCGGCGCTGCTGCAGGCGCATGCGCTGCGGGTCGACGAGTCGCTGCTGACGGGCGAATCGCTGCCGGTCGACAAGGAGCCCGGCCCCGAAGGCCAGTTGCACGCGGGCACGCTCGTGGTGCAGGGCGACGGTGTGGCGCAGGTCAGCGCCACCGGGCCGCAGACGGCGCTCGGGCGCATCGGCGGCTCGCTGGCGGCGCTGGCACCGCGCGACAGCCGCCTGCACCTCGAACTCAAGCGCCTGGTGCGGGGCGTGGCCTACATGGCCCTGGTGATCTGCGTGCTCGCGGCCATGCTGTTCGCGTGGCGCGACGGATCGTGGACGGCGGGCCTGCTGGTTGGCCTGACGCTGGCGATGTCGATCGTGCCCGAGGAGTTCGCGGTGGTCTGGACCGTGATGCTCGCCATCGGCGCATGGCGCCTGGCCCGGCTCCAGGTGCTCACGCGCCAGCCGCAGGCCATCGAGGCGCTGGGCACGACCACGGTGCTGTGCGTGGACAAGACCGGCACGCTCACCTGCAACCAGATGGAAGTCGCCGGGCTGCAGGCGGCCGACGGCCAGGCGGTGGAGCGCCGGCCGGCCGATGAGGTGCACCCGCGCTGGCGCACGCTGCTCGACACCGCGGCCCAGGCCAGCGTGCGCGAAAGCATGGAACCGATGGACCAGGCCATCTTCCGCCTGCTGCCGGCCGAGGGCGCGAAACAGTCCGCGGCCCTTGTTGCTCGAGAGGGCGTGGCCCCCGGGCGCCCGTTCGTGCGCCAGGTGTGGCAGGCCACGGAGGGCGGGCCGCTCGCCGTGGCCATGAAGGGCGCGCCCGAAGCCGTGTTCGCACGCTGCGCGCAGGTGCCTGAAGCGTTTCGGCGCCAGGTCGAGCATTGGGCCGCCTCGGGCATGCGCGTCATTGCCGTGGCGTCTGCGCAGGCCGACCATGCCGCCGCGCTGCCGGAACAAGGCTACGCGCTGCAAGGCTTGCTGGCCTTCCAGGATCCGCTGCGTGCCGACGTGCCCGGCGCCCTGCAGGCCTGCCGCAAGGCCGGCGTGCGGGTGGTGATGATCACCGGCGACGCCCCCGCCACGGCCCAGGCCATCGCCCGCCAGGCCGGGCTGGTGCCCGAGGGCGAACCCTTGCAGGTGATGACCGGTGCGCAGCTCGACGCCCTCAACGAAGCCCAGTTCGAAGGCCTGGTGATGCGCGTGTCCGTGTTCGCGCGCATCTCACCGGCGCAGAAGCTGCGCATCGTGCAAGCGCTGCAGCGTCGCGGCGAGGTGGTGGCGATGACAGGCGACGGCGTCAACGATGGCCCCGCGCTGCGAGCCGCCGACATCGGCGTGGCCATGGGCGGGCGCGGCACCGACGTGGCGCGCGAGGCCGCCTCGCTGGTGCTGCTGGACGACCGCTTCGCCTCGCTGGTCGATGCGCTGCGCGCCGGCCGCCGGATCTTCGACAACCTGCAAAAGGCCATCGGCTACCTGTTCGCGGTGCACGTGCCGATCGTCGGCCTCTCGCTGCTGCCCGTGCTGGGCGGGCCGGTGCTGCTGCTGCCGCTGCACGTGGTGCTGTTCGAGCTGATCATCGACCCGGCCTGCTCGCTGGTGTTCGAGGCCGAGCCGGAGTCGCCCGAGCTGATGTCCCGGCCGCCACGCGCCCAGACCACGCGGCTCGCTGAACCGGGCATGCTGGCGAAAGCCCTCGCGGTCGGCGCAGTGGCGCTGGCCTTCGTGGCGGTTGTGCAGTGGCTGGCGCGGGCGCGCGGCGCGAGCGACGACGAGTTGCGCCTGGCGGCCATTGCCTGCGTGGTGGCGGGCAACCTCGCCATGCTGCTCTGGTTCCGGGGCCTCGGCCTGCGCCGGCAGAACCCGGTGTTCGACGGCCTCGTGCTCGGGGTGTGCGCCGTGGGCGCCATCGCGACGCTGGTGTCGCCGGTGGCTCACGCGCTCGGTCTGCCGGACGTGGACCCCGTGCCCGTGCTGGCCGTGCTGGGGCTTGCGGCCGCGTGGTCGGCGTGGCGGCTGCTCGGCGCAGCTCAGCGTTGATGCACGTACAGCCCCGGCGCCGGCTCCAGGGGCGGCAGGCCGCGTGCGCCCAAGCGAGGCGGTGCGCCGCGCCGACCCGAATGCTGCGCGAGCCAGCTTGCCCAGGCGCTCCACCACGAGCCCGGCGTCAGCGGTGTTTGCGCCAGCCATTCATCGGGCGTGAGCAGCGGGTCGCTGGCCTGCCGCGTGTGCATGCGGTAGCTCGACGGCACCGGGTTGCCCGGCGGGTTGACGATGCCCACGTTGTGCCCGCCCGAGGTGAGCACGAAGGTCTGCTCGGCGTCGCTCAGCGCATGCAGCTTGTAGACCGAGCGCCAGGGCGCGACGTGGTCTTGCACCGTGCCCACGTTGAAGACCGGCACGCGGATGTCGGACAGATGAACCGGCGAGCCCTGCACGCGCCATTCGCCGCGCGCCAGCGCGTTGTGCAGGAACAGGCCCTGCAGGTACTCCATGTGCATGCGGTAGGGCAGGCGGGTGCCGTCGGCATTCCAGGCCATGAGGTCGCTGACGGGCTCGCGCTCGCCGAGCAGGTGGCTGCGCAGGCGGTGCGACCACACGAGGTCGTTGGAGCGCAGCAGCTGGAAGGTGGCCCGCATCTGCCGCTTGTCGAGGTAGCCGCGGCGTGCCATGAGCCGGTCCAGGAAGGCGATCTGCGCCTCGTCGACGAACAAGGCCAGTTCACCGGGTTCGGTGAAGTCGGTCTGCGCGGCCATGAGCGTCACGCTCTTGAGCGGCGCGTTCTTGGGTGACGTGCTGTTGGGTGACGCGCTGGCCCTGCGGCCGAGCCAGGCGGCCACCGCCGACAGCAGCGTGCCCCCGAGGCAGTAGCCAGCGGCATGCACACCCGCGCCGGGCACGATGCGCGCGATGGCGTCGAGCGCGTCGAGCACGCCCAGGCGGGCGTAGTCGTCCATGCCGAGATCGCGGTCGTCGCTGTCGGGGTTCTTCCACGAGATCGCGAACACGGTGAAGCCCTGCGCCACCAGAAAGCGCACCATCGAGTTCGCCGGCGACAGGTCGAGCACGTAGTACTTCATGATCCACGCCGGCACCAGCAGCACCGGCTCGGGGTGCACGGTCTTGGTGGTGGGTTCGTACTGGATCAGCTCCATCAGCCGGTTGCGGTAGACCACGCGGCCGGGCGTGATGGCCACCTCGGCCCCCGGTGTGAACTGCTCGGCGCCCAGCGGGGGCAGGTCGGCGATGTCGCGCTTCAGGTCGTCCAGCGCATGCTGCGCGCCGGCCCACAGGTTCAGGCCGTGTTGTTCGGCAGTGCGCTTGAGCACCACCGGGTTGGTGGAGACGAAGTTCGACGGCGCGACCATGTCCAGCCACTGCCGGGCTGCGAAGCTCACCATGTCTTCGTGGTGCCGCGTGATGCCGGGCACGCCGGTCGTGGCGTGGTGCCACCAGTGCTGCCAGAGCTGGAAGCTCTGCGCCAGGCCGCGGTAGGGCATCTGCTGCCAGGCGGGGTCGGCGAAGCGCTTGTCTTGCGGCAGCGGGTCGATCACACGCTGGCCGCTCCACACCGACCAGTTGTCGGCCGCGAGCTTCACTGCCTCGCGGGCAAGTTCGGCCTGCTTGGCGGGCGATGCCGCGAGGTTGGTCCACCAGTCCAGGAAGGCGCCCACGGCGGTGGTCGGCGCCACGGTGGTGGGAAAGGGGTTGTCGATGGCCCAGTGCCGTTCGAGCGGTGCCACGGGAGCAGCGGCGTCGGAGGGCCTGGCCGCGGCGTCGCGCAGCCAGGGGCTGTCGCGCCGCTCTCTCGAGCCGGGCAAGGGAGGCAGGTCGTTCTTCATGGTGCGGTCAGGGTGTAGTCGAGGCGGCTTGCAGGGGCAGCACCAGGCGCAGGCTGCCCGGGTCGTCCCAGTCGTGGTCGCGAACAAAGCCTCGGGCCTGGGCCAGGTCGCGCATGGCGCTGTTGTCGTGCAGCACGAGGGCGACGAGCCGGCGCGTGCCGCGCGCCACCAGGTAGCCGGTCAGCGTGTCCATCAGCAGGGTGCCCAGGCCCTGGCCCTTGAGGTCGGAGCGCACGACGACGCCCAGCTCGGCGTCGATGTTGTCGGGGTCGCAGGCGGCACGTGCGACGCCCAGGATCTCGGGTGAACCTGGGGCGTGCTCGTCGATGGCGATGAACGCCATTTCACGGTCGTAGTCGATCTGCGTGAGCCGTGCCAGCTCGCTCGGCGGCAGCTCGCGCCGCGCGCTGAAGAAGCGAAAGCGCAGGTCTTCGGGCGACAGGCTGGCGACGAAGGCGCCGTGCAGCGCGGTGTCTTCGGGCCGGATCGGGCGCAGGCACAGCGTGCGGCCGCGCCAGGCGACGGTCCGCGCCAGTTCGGCCGGGTAGGGCGCGATGGCGAAGCGGGCAGCGCCGGCCACCGGCGTGGGGCTCAGGCGCACGCGGGCGTCGAGCGCGATGGCGCCCTGGGCATCGGCCCACAGCGGGTTGATGTCGAGTTCGGCGATCTCGGGCAGGTCGGCCAGCATGCGCGACACAGCCACCAGCACATCGCAGACCGCATCGATCTGTGCGGGCGGGTGGTCGCGGTAGCCGGCCAGGAGCCGCGCCACACGGGTGCGAGAGATCAGGTCGCGCGCCAGCACGCGGTTGAGCGGCGGCAGAGCGAGCGCGCGGTCGGCGGTGACCTCGACCGCCGTGCCGCCCTGGCCGAAGAGGATGACCGGGCCGAAGACCGCGTCGACGCTGGCGCCGACGATGAGCTCCTGTGCATGCGGGCGGGCCACCATCGGCTGTACGGTGAAGCCTTCGATGCGTGCATCGGGGCGCACCGAGCCGATCGTGTCGAGCATCTGCTGCGCGGCGGCATGCAACTCGTCGGCGTTGCGCAGGTGAAGGCGCACGCCGCCTACGTCGGACTTGTGCGTGAGCTCGGGCGACAGGATCTTCAAGGCCACCGGGTAACCGATGCGCGCGGCCTCGGCGACGGCCGCCAGTGGATCGGGGCGCACCGCCACCGTCTCGACCGTGGCGATGCCATAGGCACGCATCAGCGCCTTGGCCGAGGCTTCGTCGAGCAGGAGCCGCGAGCTCTCGATGGCGCGCGCGACGATGGCACGCGCCGCCTCCAGCGCCGGCTCGGCCGCTCCGCCCGAAGCCGGCGCTTCGAGCAGCAGGGCCTGGTTGCGGCGGTAGGTGCCGAGCATGGCGAACGCGTTCACCGCCTGCTCGGGCGTGGCGTAGTCGGCGATGCCGGCTTCCTCGAACAGGCGGCG
>NZ_DASSRA010000093.1:0-19497 GCF_035702065.1 Rhizobacter sp. | reverse complement strand
CAGCAGCATGATGATGCCGAAGGTGCCCAGCGTGGTGAGCACGTAGCTGATCAGGTAGAACAGTGCCGACGAGTAGCCGTTGGCTGCCGAGAAGGTGTTGTTGGAGATGACCGTCGGCGTGAAGCCCAGCAGCATGAAACCGATCTGGCCGATGGTGGAATAGGCCAGCATGCGCTTGAGGTTGGACTGCGCGATGGCTGCGAGGTTGCCCAGCAGCATCGAGGCCACGGCCAGCAGGATCAGCATCTGTTGCCAGTCGGCGGCCACGCCCGACATGCCTTCGACCAGCAAGCGGAAGGTGATGGCGAAGGCGGCCAGCTTCGGAGCGCCGGCGATGAACAGCGTCACCGCGGTGGGTGCACCGTGGTAGACGTCGGGGATCCACATGTGGAACGGCACAGCGCCCAGCTTGAAGGCCAGGCCGGCCACCACGAACACCACGCCGAACACCAGCACGGCCTTGTTGATCTGGCCGGTGGCAATGGCGTTGAAGACCTGCGGGATGTCGAGCGAGCCGGTGGCGCCGTACATCATCGACAGGCCGTAGAGCAGGAAGCCGCTGGCCAGCGCGCCCAGCACGAAGTACTTCATCGCCGCCTCGGTGGCCTCGATGTTGTCGCGGCGCATGGCGGTCATGGCATAGAGCGACAGCGACATCAGCTCCAGGCCCAGGTAGACGATGAGGAAGTTGTTCGCCGAGAGCATCACCGAGATGCCCAGCAGCGAGAACAGGCTCAGCGTGAACAGCTCACCCTTGAGGATCTCACGGTGTTCAGCATACGGGCGGGCATAGGCCAGCGCCACCATCACCGTGATGGCGGCAAAAGCGCCCAGCAGATGGCCCAGCGGGTCGGTCACGACCATGCGCTGCATGCCGTAGACGGTAAAGCCACCGTCGAAGTACAGCCAGTGCATCACGGCCACCACGGCCAGCGTGGCCTGGGTCAGCAGGTAGGTTGGGGTGCGGCGCGGATGGGTGACCCACAGGTCCACCATGGCCACCACGCAGGCCATGCCCAGCAGCACGAGCTCGGGGTAGACGGCCAGCCAGTTCATGTCGTTCATGTTCTTTTGCTCAGTTCAGCTTTGACTCAATTGAGCTTAGAGACGGCCACGTGCTTCAGCAGCTCGGTCACGCTCACGTGCATGGTGTCGGTGAAAGGCTTCGGGTACAGACCCATCCACAGCACCGCAATGGCCAGCAAGGCCAGCATCAGGTACTCGCGTGCGTTGATGTCTTCCAGGGCACGCACGTCTTCGTTGGCCACGGCGCCGAAGTACACGCGCTTGACCATCCACAGCGTGTAGGCTGCGCCGAACACCAGCGTGGTGGCGGCCAAGGCGGCCAGCCAGAAGTTGACCTTCACGGTGCCCAGGATGACCATCCACTCGCCCACGAAACCGCCGGTGCCCGGCAGGCCGCAGTTGGCCATGGCAAAGAAGACGGCGAAGGCGGTGAACTTGGGCATGGTGTTGACCACGCCACCGTAGCTCGCGATCTCGCGCGAATGCACGCGGTCGTAGAGCACGCCGATGCACAGGAACATGGCGCCCGACACGAAGCCGTGCGAGATCATCTGCACCAGGCCGCCGGAGATGCCCAGTTCATTGAAGAGGAAGAAGCCCAGCGTCACGAAGCCCATGTGGGCGATCGACGAATAGGCCACCAGCTTCTTCATGTCCTGCTGTACCAGCGCCACCAGGCCGATGTAGACCACGGCAATCAGCGACAGGGCCACGACGACCCAGGTCCAGTGGTGGGCCGCATCGGGCGTGACGGGCAACGAGAAACGCAGGAAACCATAGGCTCCGAGCTTCAGCATGATGGCCGCCAGCACAACCGAACCGCCGGTGGGCGCCTCGACGTGGGCGTCGGGCAGCCAGGTGTGCACCGGCCACATCGGCACCTTGACGGCAAAGGCCGCAAAGAAGGCGAAGAAGAGCAAGGTCTGCTCTGTCATCGTGAGCGGCACGTCGTGCCAGGTCAGGATCTCGAAGCTGCTGCCCGACTTGAAGTACAGGAAGATCAGCGCGATCAGCATCAGCAGCGAGCCGGCCAGCGTGTAGAGGAAGAACTTGAACGCCGCATACACACGACGCGGCCCCCCCCACACGCCGATGATGATGTACATCGGGATCAGCGTCGCCTCGAAGAAGACATAGAACAGCAGTCCGTCGAGCGCCGAGAACACGCCAACCATGATGCCGGAGAGGATCAGGAACGCGCCCATGTACTGATTGACGCGCTCGGTGATCACCTCCCAGGCGGCGATCACCACGATGATGGTGATGAAGGCGGTGAGCAGCACGAACCACACCGAGATGCCGTCCAGGCCCAGGTGGTAGCGCACGTTGAAGCGCTCGATCCAGGCCAGGTTCTCCTGGAATTGCATCGCCGCGGTGCTGCTGTCGAAGCCCGTGATCAACGGAATGGTGACGAGGAAGCTGGCGATGGCGGCCACCAGCGCGAGCCAGCGCACGGTCTTGGCGTGCTCGTCACGGCCCAGAGCAAGCAACAGCACGCCGGACAGAATCGGCAACCAGATGGCAAGGCTAATCAAACCCATGTTCTTGTTCTCCGTGACCGATCAGCGCACGAGCATCGTGCGGAGGTAGGGCCACAACTGCCAGGTCATCAACCCGATCACACCCAGGATCATCACCAGCGCATACCAGTAGAGGTAGCCGGTCTGCACCAGACGCACCACCGAGGCGATGCCGCCGATGCCACGCGCCGTGCCGTTGATCAGCACACCGTCGATCACCGCGCCGTCACCGCCCTTCCACAGGCCGGTGCCGAGCAGACGCGCGCCAGCGGCGAGCACGTTCTCGTTGAACCAGTCGAAGTAGTACTTGTTCTCGAGGATGCGGTTGATGAAGCCGGTGCGTGCCTTGATGGCGGCGGGGATCTCGGGCTTGACCATGTAGAACACGTAGGCCGTGACCACACCGGCGAGCGCCAGCCAGAACGGCAGCGCAGTCAGGCCGTGCAAGGCCATGGCGCCGGCGCCATGGAAGGCCTCGGCCATCTCCTTCATCGCGTGGTGCTTGTCCAGGTTGAAGAAGATCGCGTCCTTGAAGAACTCTCCATACAGCATGGGCTGGATGGTCAGGTAGCCGATCACCACCGAGGGAATGGCCAGCAACACCAGCGGCAGCGTCACCACCCAGGGCGATTCGTGCGGAGCATGGTGCTCGCCATGGTCGTCATGGTGGTCGTGCTCGCCCGGGAAGGGCTTGTGATGGAAGTGCTCCTTGCCGTGGAAGACCAGGAAGTACATGCGGAAGGAATAGAAGGCCGTGACGAACACGCCGATCACCACCGCGTAGTAGGCGAACTGCGCGCCCCACAGGTGGCTCTCGTGGACGGCTTCGATGATGCTGTCCTTGGAATAGAAACCCGAGAACAGCGGCGTGCCGATCAGCGCCAGCGATCCCAGCAACGAGGTGATCCAGGTGATGGGCATGTACTTGCGCAGGCCGCCCATGTTGCGGATGTCCTGGTCGTGGTGCATGCCGATGATCACCGAGCCGGCCGCGAGGAACAGCAGCGCCTTGAAGAAGGCGTGCGTCATCAGGTGGAACACGGCCACCGAGTAAGCCGAAGCGCCCAACGCCACCGTCATGTAGCCCAGCTGCGAGAGCGTGGAGTACGCGACCACGCGCTTGATGTCGTTCTGGATGATGCCGAGGAAGCCCATGAACAACGCCGTGATGGCACCGATCACCAGCACGAAGCTGAGGGCCGTGTCCGACAGCTCGAACAGCGGCGACATGCGGGCCACCATGAAGATGCCGGCCGTCACCATGGTGGCGGCGTGGATCAGCGCCGAGATGGGGGTCGGGCCTTCCATCGAATCGGGCAGCCACACGTGCAGCGGGAACTGCGCACTCTTGCCCATGGCGCCGATGAAGAGGCAGATGCAGGTCACGGTGATCAACATCCACTCGGTGCCGGGGAAGTTGAGCTTGGCCAACTCATCACCCTTGGCAAACACCTCGCCGTAGTTGAGCGAGCCGGCAAACGCCACCAGCAGGCCGATGCCCAGGATGAAACCGAAGTCACCGACACGGTTGACCAGGAAGGCCTTCATGTTGGCGAAGATCGCCGTCGGCCTGGTGTACCAGAAGCCGATCAGCAGGTACGACACCAGACCCACCGCTTCCCAGCCGAAGAACAACTGCAGGAAGTTGTTGCTCATCACGAGCATCAACATCGAGAAGGTAAAGAGCGAGATGTACGAGAAGAAGCGCTGGTAGCCGTCGTCTTCTTCCATGTAGCCGATGGTGTAGATGTGCACCATCAGCGACACGAAGGTCACCACGCACATCATCATGGCCGACAGGCCGTCGATCAGGAAGCCGACCTCCATCTTCAGGCCGCCCAGGACCATCCATTCGTAGATGGTGGCGTTGAAGCGGGCTCCGCCGATCACGTCCTTGAGCGTGATGGCCGACAGGATGAAGGCGATCAGCACGCCCAGGATGGTGGCGATGTGCGATCCACGGCGGCCCACGGTCTTGCCGAAGAAGCCAGCGATGATGGCGCCGGCCAGCGGCGCCAGAGGCACCGCCAGCAGCAGGCTCGGAGAGAGTTGAGCTGACATCGGCTTAGCCCTTGAGCACGTCGAGCTCGTCGACGTTGATGTTGGATCGGTTGCGGAACAGCACCACCAGGATGGCCAGGCCGATGGCCGATTCGGCGGCTGCCACCGTCAGGATGAAGAACACGAACACCTGGCCCGCCATGTCGCCCAGGTAGTGCGAGAACGCCACGAAGTTGAGGTTCACGGCCAGCAGCATCAGCTCGATCGCCATCAGCAGCACGATCAGGTTCTTGCGGTTCAGGAAGATGCCGATCACCGACAGGGTGAACAGGATGGCACCCACCGTGAGGTAGTGGCCCAGCGACACCGAGCCCAGGGACAGACCGGTCATTTCGTTTCTCCCGAAGGCGGTGCAGGCGGCGCAGGGGGCGGTTCGACCACGGCCTGCATCTTGACGATGCGCAAGCGGTCGGCCTTCTTGACCTTGACGGCCTCCGCCGGATCAATCGCCTTGGTGTCCTTGCGCTTGCGCAGGGTCAACGCGATGGCCGCGATGATGGCCACGAGCAGCACCAGCGCTGCAATCTGCAGCGGATAGAGGTAGTGGGTGTAGATCTGGATGCCCAGCATCTTGGTGTTGCCGAGCTCGACGGCCTTGGCATCCGGGACAGGCGCAGAACGCAGATCGAAGCCGGGGATGAGCACCAAGGCCATTTCGAGCGCGATCACTACACCCACGAGTGCGGCTACCGGAAAGTGCTTCCAGAAGCCGACGCGGAGTGCCTCGACATTGATGTCGAGCATCATCACGACGAACAGGAACAGCACCATCACGGCGCCCACATAGACGAGTACCAACGAGATGGCGAGGAACTCGGCGCGCAGCAGCATCCAGACGCAAGAGGCCGAGAAGAAGGCCAGCACGAGGAAGAGCGCGGAATGCACGGCGCTGCGTGCGGTGATGACGCGGAACGCCGCCAGCAGCATCACGGCCGAGAAGATATAGAAGAGCGCGGTGGATGTATCCATGTTGTTCTCGGGCGCAAGCCCGCTCACCCTGAGGTATCGAAGGGTCAGCGATAGCGCGCGTCGGCCTCCTTGTTGGCGGCGATTTCTTTCTCGTAGCGGTCACCCACGGCGAGCAGCATGTCCTTGGTGAAGTACAGGTCGCCCCGCTTCTCACCGTGGTATTCGAAGATGTGCGTTTCGACAATCGAGTCGACCGGGCAGCTCTCTTCGCAGAAGCCGCAGAAGATGCACTTGGTCAGGTCGATGTCGTAGCGGGTGGTGCGGCGCGAGCCGTCGTCACGCACGTCGGATTCAATGGTGATCGCCATCGCCGGGCAGACCGCCTCGCACAGCTTGCAGGCGATGCAACGCTCTTCGCCGTTGTCATAGCGGCGCAGGGCATGCAGGCCACGGAAACGTGGACTCAGCGGGGTTTTCTCTTCCGGGAACTGGACGGTGATCGTGCGCGACAGGAAATGCCGGCCGGTCAGCGCCATGCCCTTGAAGAGCTCGGCCAGCATGAAGGTCGAAAACAGGTCTTTGACGGAAGCCATAGCAGCCATGGTGTTCTTCCCTTATTTCCAGATGTTCCAGGGCGACTGGATCCACAGCCCCACGACCACCAACCACACCAAGGTGATGGGGATGAAGATCTTCCATCCCAGACGCATGATCTGGTCGTAGCGGAAGCGCGGGAAGGTGGCGCGAACCCAGAGGAACACGGTGACGACGAGGAAGGTCTTGCCGAAGAGCCAGAACCAGTCCCAGAACCAGGCGGTGGCCTCGATCCAGGCCGGCGTCTGCATGCCGATGGCCGAGAAGGAGATCGGCGCGAGCCAGCCGCCGAGGAACATGGTCACGGCCAACGCCGAGACGAGGATCATGTTGGCGTACTCGGCCAGGAAGAACATGGCGAAGGCCATGCCCGAGTACTCGATCATGTGGCCGGCCACGATCTCCGATTCGCCTTCGACGACATCGAAGGGGTGGCGGTTGGTTTCTGCCAGGCCGGAGATGAAGTAGACGAGGAAGATGGGCAGCAGCGGCAGCCAGTTCCACGACAGGAAGCTCAGGCCCCGGTCGGCGAACATCCCCTTGCCCTGCCCCATCACGATGTCGGTCATGTTGAGGCTGGCCGAGACCATCAGCACCACCACGAGCGCAAAACCCATGGCGATCTCGTAGCTCACCATCTGCGCCGAAGCGCGCAGCGCACCGAGGAAGGCGTACTTCGAGTTGGATGCCCAGCCGGCGATGATCACACCGTAGACCTCGAGCGAGGTGATGGCCATCAGGAACAGCAGGCCGGCGTTGATGTTGGCCACGGCCTTGTCGGGACCGAAGGGCACCACGGCCCACGCCGCCAGCGCCGGCATGATGGTCATGATCGGGCCGAGCAGGAACAGGTTGCGGTTGGCCGCCGTGGGAAGAATGATCTCCTTGAAGATCAGCTTCACGGCATCGGCAATCGGCGTGAGCAAACCGAAGGGGCCGACACGGTTGGGGCCGGGGCGGATCTGTGTCCAGCCAATGGCCTTGCGCTCCCACAAGGTGAGGTAGGCCACGCAGATCATCAGCGGCGCCACCAGGGCGATGATCTTGATCAGCGACCACACGGTGGGCCAGGCACCACCGAGCAGCGAGCTTCCGAAGGCGTTGAAGCTGTCGATCATGCTCAAGCCCTCTCGACGGTGATGGCGCCGAACATCGCACCCAGCGATGCGGTGCACGGGTGGCCTGCAGGCACGCGCACGACGGTGGGGGCCAACGTGTCGTCGAGACGGGCCGGCAACACGGCGCTGGCACTGCCCTGCGAGACGCGGACCGAGGCCCCCTCAGCCAGGCGCAGTTGCGACCAAAGTGCCGGAGGCAGGCTGGCCACAGGCGGCCGAGCATCGGCCGTGAGCTGCAGCGAGGTGGCACGCCGCACCAGGGAGTCGGTGGCGTAGATGGGCACGTCGGCGACACGCTCCAAGCCCTGCGCGGCAGCCAACGAAGCGGTAACAGCCCCAGCCGTCTTATTGCTCAGGCGCGAGGCGATCGTCGAGACATCGCCCAGCGCCTCGGCACGGACTTCTTCCGACGTCTCGTACTCGAAACCCTTCACGCCCAGCAGGTTGCCCAGCACGCGCAACACCTTCCAGGCTGGACGGGCGTCACCCAAGGGTTTCACCACGCCATGGAAGCTCTGCACGCGGCCTTCGGCACTGACGAAGGTGCCCGAGGTTTCGGTGAACGGTGCGATGGGCAGCAGCACATCGGCGCTCTCGAGCGCAGCGCTCTTGAACGGGGTCAGCGCGACGACCATCTGGGCCGATTGCAGTGCGGCCAGTGCGGCGGCCGGGTTGGCCACATCGAAGGCCGGCTCGACGTTGAGCAGCACACAGGCCTTCAAGGCAGAGCCTTCGAGCATCTGGCCTGCGTTCAAGCCACCCTGGCCCGGCAAGGCGTTCACGAGTTGTGCGCCGACCGTGTTGGCGGCTTCCGTGAGGTAGCCCACCGAGGCACCGGTTTGCTCGCCAATCCAGTTGGCGAGCGACAACAATTGCGCGGCCTGCGGATGCTGGGCGGCGGCGTTGCCGAGCAGCACGGCCTTGCGTTCGCCGGCCAGCAGCGAGGCGGCAACGCCCTGCGCGTCGGAGCCCGCGTTCGCAGCCACCGGTGCAGCCACGCCCTTACTGGCAGCCACTGCGGCGGCCACTTCGGCCAGCGCCTGCGGCCACTGGCTCGGCGCGGCAGTGATGCGGCCAGCCATGGGCATCAACCAATCATCGTGCACGGCATGGAGGCTGTGCACCTTCGCGCCCTTGCGGGCGGCCTGGCGGATGCGCTGTGCGAACAGCGGGTGGTCCTTGCGCAGGAAGGAGCCCACCACGAAGGCACTCTGCATCGACGACAGCGAGGCCACGGTAGTGCCGAGCCAGCGCACGCCGGCCGTGTTGCCGAAGTCGGCATGGCGGGTGCGGTGGTCGATGTTCTCGCTGCCCAGGCCACGCACCAGCTTGGCCAGCAAATGCAGTTCCTCGGCGGTGCTGTGCGCCGAACCGAGCGCGCCGATGCTCTTGGCACCGTGATCGGCCTTGATCTGCTTCAGTCCATTGGCCACGTATTCGAGGGCGGTGGTCCAGTCGACCGGCTTCCACTCGCCGCCCTGCTTGATCATCGGTGCGGTGAGGCGCTCGTCGCTGTTGACGGCTTCGTACGAGAAGCGGTCGCGGTCGGCCAGCCAGCATTCGTTGATGTCTTCGTTCTCCAGCGGAACGACGCGCATCACCTTGTTGTTCTTGACCTGGACGATCAGGTTGGCGCCGGTGCTGTCGTGCGGACTCACGCTCTTGCGGCGCGACAGCTCCCAGGTGCGGGCGCTGTAACGGAAGGGCTTGCTGGTCAGCGCACCGACCGGGCAGATGTCGATCATGTTGCCCGAGAGCTCGGAGTCGACGGTGTCGCCGACCACGGTGGTGATCTCGGAGTGCTCGCCGCGGTGGATCATGCCCAGCTCCATGATCCCGGCCACTTCCTGGCCGAAACGCACGCAGCGGGTGCAGTGGATGCAGCGGCTCATCTCTTCCATCGAGATCAGCGGGCCGACGTCCTTGTGGAAGACGACGCGTTTTTCTTCGGTGTAGCGCGAAGACGAGCCGCCGTAGCCCACCGCCAGGTCCTGCAGCTGGCATTCGCCGCCCTGGTCGCAGATGGGGCAGTCGAGCGGGTGGTTGATGAGCAGGAACTCCATCACACCGGCTTGTGCCTTGAGCGCCTTGTCGCTCTTGGTGCGAACGATCATGCCCTGGGTGACGGGCGTGGCGCAGGCCGGCATGGGCTTGGGCGCCTTCTCCACGTCGACCAGGCACATGCGGCAGTTGGCCGCGATGGAAAGCTTCTTGTGATAGCAGAAGTGGGGGATGTAGGTGCCGGCCTTGTCGGCGGCATGCATCACCATGCTGCCTTCGGCAACCTCCACCTTCCGGCCGTCGAGTTCGATTTCGATCATGTCGTCGTTCTTTGCTTAGACCGTTCGTTGCTCAGACGTAAGCCGGGACCACGGCGGTCTTGTGCTCGATGAGGTGAACGAACTCATCGCGGAAGTGCTTGATCATGGCGCGCACCGGCATGGCGGCCGCGTCGCCCAGCGCGCAGATGGTGCGGCCCTGGATGTTGTCGGCCACCGAGTTGAGCAGGTCGATGTCTTCCATGCGGCCCTGGCCGTTGGCGATGCGCTCCACCACGCGGAAGAGCCAGCCTGTGCCTTCGCGGCAAGGCGTGCACTGGCCGCAGCTCTCGTGCATGTAGAAGTACGACAGGCGCAGCAGGCTCTTCACCATGTCGCGCGAGTCGTCCATCACGATCACAGCACCCGAGCCCAGCATGGAGCCGGCCTTGGCGATGGAGTCGTAGTCCATGGTGCACTCGTTCATGATGGCCGCCGGCAGCACGGGCGCCGATGAGCCGCCAGGAATCACGGCCTTGAGCTTGCGGCCGGTACGCACGCCGCCGGCCAGTTCGAGCAGCTTGGTGAACGGCGTGCCCAGCGGGATCTCATAGTTGCCGGGCTTGTTGACGTCGCCCACCACCGAGAAGATCTTGGTGCCGCCGTTGTTGGGCTTGCCGATCTCCAGGTAGGGCTGGCCGCCGTTGCGGATGATCCAGGGCACCGCAGCGAAGGTTTCGGTGTTGTTGATCGTGGTCGGTTTGCCGTACAGGCCGTAGCTCGCCGGGAACGGCGGCTTGAAGCGCGGCTGGCCCTTCTTGCCTTCCAGCGACTCGAGCAGCGCCGTCTCTTCGCCGCAGATGTAGGCGCCAAAACCGTGCGAGGCGTGGAGCTGGAAGTTGAACGACGAGCCGAGGATCTTGTCACCCAGGTAGCCGGCCGCACGTGCCTCTTCGAGGGCTGCTTCGAAGCGCTCGTAGACCTCGAAGATCTCGCCGTGAATGTAGTTGTAGCCGGTGGCGATGCCCATCGCGAAGGCGGCAATGGCCATGCCTTCGATCACGATGTGCGGGTTGAACATCAGGATGTCGCGGTCCTTGCAGGTGCCGGGCTCGCCTTCGTCGGAGTTGCAGACGAGGTACTTGGCGCCCGGGTACATGCGCGGCATGAAGCTCCACTTCAGGCCGGTCGGGAAGCCCGCGCCGCCGCGTCCGCGCAGGCCCGAGGTCTTGACTTCGGCGATCACCTGCTCGGGTGTCATCGGCTCGGCACCGTTGGCGCCCTGGAGGATCTTGCGCAGCGCCTGGTAGCCGCCGCGCGCCTCGTAGTCCTTCAGCGACCAGTTCTTGCCGTCAAGCCCGTCATAGATCTGGGCGCCGATGTGGCGGCCATGGAAGCAGGTCTCGGTGCCGGTGGACTGGAATTTGGAGAGGTCCAGCTGGGGTTGCATCGTGGGAACCTCGTTCAGTTCTTGGCGCCAGCGCGCAAGGTGTCGACCAGCGCATCCAGGCGCGGCTCGTCCATGAAGCTGCACATCTGGCGGTCGTTTACCAGCAGCACCGGCGCATCCGCGCAAGCGCCCAGGCATTCGCTCTTCTGGACGGTGAAGACGCCGTCGGCCGTCGTGCCCCCCTCTTCCACGCCCAGCTTGTGGCACAGGTGGTTCAGCGCCGACTGGCCGCTGCGCAGCTGGCACGGCAGGTTGGTGCAGACGTTGAGCTTGAAGGTGCCCAGCGGCTGCTGGTTGTACATGTTGTAGAAGGTCGTCACCTCGTGCACCGCGATGGGCGGCATGCCGAGGTAGTCGGCGATCATCTTCTCGCTCTCGGCAGAAACGAAGCCCTGCTCCTGCTGCACGATGGCCAGGCAGGCCATCACGGCCGACTGCTTCTGGTCGGCGGGGTACTTGGCGACTTCTTTGTCGAAGCGGGCGCGCGTCGCGTCGGACAGCGGCGTGGCGACGGAACTCATCGGTCGATCTCTCCAAACACAATGTCCATCGTGCCGATCACGGCCACGGCGTCGGCGATCATGTGACCGCGTGCCATTTCGTCCAGCGCCGCAAGGTGCGGGAAGCCGGGCGGACGGATCTTCAGTCGGTAAGGCTTGTTCGCACCGTCGCTGATCAGGTAGATGCCGAATTCGCCCTTCGGGTGCTCGACGGCGGCATACACCTCGCCTTCGGGCACGTGGAAGCCTTCGGTGAAGAGCTTGAAGTGGTGGATCAACTCTTCCATGCTGGACTTCATGTCCACGCGCGAAGGCGGAGCCACCTTGTGGTTGTCGGTGATCACCGGGCCGGGGTTGGCCTTCAGCCACTTCACGCACTGCTGGATGATGCGATTGGCTTCACGCATCTCCTGCACGCGCACGAGGTAGCGGTCGTAGGTGTCGCCGTTGGTGCCCAGCGGCACGTCGAAGTCCATGCGTTCATAGACGTCGTAGGGCTGGTTCTTGCGCAAATCCCACTGGATGCCGCTGCCACGCAGCATGGGACCGGTGAAGCCGAGGTTCAGCGCACGCTCCGGCGTGACCACGCCGATGCCGACGGTGCGCTGCTTCCAGATGCGGTTGTCGGTGAGCAGGGTCTCGTAGTCGTCGACGTTGGCCGGGAAACGCTGGCAGAAGTCTTCGATGAAGTCGAGCAGCGAGCCGGAGCGGTTCTCGTTGAGCTTGGAGATCGCCTTGGCGTTGCGGATCTTCGAGACCTTGTACTGCGGCATCGAGTCCGGCAGGTCGCGGTACACGCCGCCCGGGCGGAAGTACGCCGCATGCATGCGCGCGCCCGAAGCGGCCTCGTACATGTCGAACAGGTCTTCGCGCTCGCGGAAGCAGTAGATGAGCATGTTCATCGCGCCGCAATCCAGCCCGTGCGCGCCCAGCCACATCAGGTGGTTCAGCAAGCGGGTGATCTCGGCGAACATCACACGGATGTATTGCGCGCGCTCGGGCACCTCGATGCCCATCAGCCGCTCGATGGCCAGGCAGTAGGCATGCTCGTTGGACATCATCGACACGTAGTCGAGGCGGTCCATATAAGGCAGTGACTGAATGTAGGTCTTGCTCTCGGCCAGCTTCTCGGTGGCGCGGTGCAGCAGACCGATGTGCGGGTCGGCGCGTTGGATCACTTCGCCGTCGAGCTCGAGCACCAGGCGCAGCACGCCGTGGGCTGCCGGGTGCTGGGGGCCGAAGTTCAGCGTGTAGTTCTTGATCTCA
Source organism: Rhizobacter sp. (assembly GCF_035702065.1). Taxonomy (GTDB): domain Bacteria; phylum Pseudomonadota; class Gammaproteobacteria; order Burkholderiales; family Burkholderiaceae_C; genus Rhizobacter. The sequence continues at coordinate 6,795 of NZ_DASSRA010000093.1, read as the reverse complement.
GCCATGTCAGTGGAGGCCGCCGTAGTTGTCTTCGCGGATGATGCGCGGCGTGATCTCGCGCGGCTCGATGGTCACCGGCTGGTAGATCACGCGCTTCTGTTCCGGGTCGTAGCGCATCTCGACGTGGCCGGAGGTCGGGAAGTCCTTGCGGAACGGGTGGCCGATGAAACCGTAGTCGGTCAGGATGCGGCGCAGGTCGACGTGGCCTTCGAACAGGATGCCGTAGAGGTCGAAGGCTTCGCGCTCGAACCAGTTGGCCGAGTTCCACACCGGCGTGACCGAGGCGACCGACGGCAGGTCGTCATCGGGGCAGAACACCTTGAGGCGAACGCGCCAGTTGTGCTTGACCGACAGCAGGTGCGACACGGCGCCGAAACGCGGCCCTTCCTGCGGTTCGTCCTTGTAGGCGGAGTAGTCGACGCCACAGATGTCGACCAGCTGCTCGAAGTGCAGCGTCGCGTCGTCTCGCAGCTGGGTGGCCACTGCAAGGTAGTCGGATGCCGCCACGGTGATGGTGATTTCGCCGCGGTCGCGCACCAGCTTCTTGATGCGCGCGCCGAGCGCGGCTTCGAGCGCCGCCTGGAGGGTGTCGAGTCTGCTCATGGTGCTCAGCGGGCGATGGTGTTTTCGCGGCGGATCTTCGACTGCAATTGCAGGATGCCGTACAGCAGCGCCTCTGCCGTGGGAGGGCAACCGGGCACGTAGACGTCCACGGGGACGATGCGGTCGCAACCACGCACCACCGAGTAGCTGTAGTGGTAGTAGCCGCCACCGTTGGCACAGGAGCCCATCGACAACACCCAGCGCGGCTCGGCCATCTGGTCATAGACCTTGCGCAGGGCCGGCGCCATCTTGTTGCAGAGGGTGCCGGCCACGATCATCAGATCGCTCTGCCGCGGGCTTGGGCGGAAAAGCATGCCGAAGCGGTCGATGTCGTAGCGGGCCGCGCCCGCATGCATCATCTCGACGGCACAGCAGGCCAGACCGAAGGTCATGGGCCACAGCGAGCCTGTCTTGGACCAGTTGATCAGCGCGTCGACACTGGTCGTGACGAAGCCCTCTTTCAGAACGCCTTCGATGCCCATTGGCTTACTCCCAGTCCAGGGCACCCTTTTTCCATTCGTAGGCGAAGCCCACGACCAGAATGCCCAGGAACAACATCATGGCCCAGAAGCCCGCCACACCGATCTCGCGCAGGGCCACGGCCCAGGGGAAGAGGAAGGCGATTTCCAGGTCGAACAGGATGAAGAGGATGGCGACCAGGTAGTAGCGCACATCGAACTTCATGCGAGCGTCTTCGAAGGCTTCGAAGCCGCACTCGTAGGGGGAATTCTTGGCGGCGTCAGGACGACGCGGGCCGAACAGGAAGCCAAGCACCTGAGGCGCCACACCCACCGCCACACCAACCAGGATGAACAAGATCACAGGAAGGTAGGGGGCCAGATTCATGGTGCGTTTGTTTGGCTTTGGATTACGGCAAGGCACCGGGTAAGCGCCTTGCCGATAGATCTGGTGCCGACGGCGAGACTCGAACTCGCACAGCTTTCGCCACTACCCCCTCAAGATAGCGTGTCTACCAATTTCACCACGTCGGCCTAACTGCAACTGCCTTAGCAACGGCATCTGGATCGCATGAGGAGTGGCTCACCAGACAGCCGCAAATTCTAACCTGAAACACCTCGTGATCTCTGCCGACTGCTGCATCGCAGCAGTCGGTTATTGAGCATTGTCAGAGGCTCGAGCGGAGTTCACTTCACCGGAATCGCAGGCGCTGACGCTGCAGGAACCGGAGCAGGCGCGGCAGCCGATGCACCAGGCGCCGCACCCGGGATGGGCATCGCGCCACCAGCAGGCGCGCTCGCGGCAGCACCGGCACGATCGAGCACGCTGGTGCCGACTGCACCACCACGGTTGTTGGCCGTGTAGGCCAGCGCGAGCGTGCAGCAGAAGAACACGGCCGCACACACCGCGGTGGAACGCGACAGGAAGTTCGCGCTGCCGGTTGCACCAAAGAGGCTGCCGGATGCACCACTGCCGAAGGAAGCACCCATGTCCGCACCCTTGCCGTGCTGGATCAGCACCAGCCCGATCATGACCAGTGCCGCAATGATCTGCAGGGCCACCACGACGTTCATCAACACTTGCATTTCTTATTGCTCCAAAAAATTCTTCAGACTTGCTTCAGCAGCGATCAGCTGGCGGCTTTGCAGATGGCGGCGAAATCCGACGCCTTGAGGGAGGCCCCACCGATCAGGCCGCCGTCGATGTCGGGCTGCCCGAACAGCTGCACCGCGTTGTCGGCCTTCACGCTGCCGCCATAGAGGATCAACATCTCATCCGACTTCTCGGTGGCTGCGTGCAACTGCGCACGCAGCAGCGCGTGCACCGCCTGAGCCTGCTCCGGCGTGGCCGTCTTGCCAGTACCGATCGCCCACACCGGCTCATACGCCACGACGACCTGCGAGATGCAATGGCCGAGCGTATGGATCACGGCCGAGAGCTGGCGCTTCACCACCACATCGGTCTGACCGGCTTCGCGTTCGGCCAGCGTCTCACCCACGCAGACGATGGGCGTGAGCTTGTGCGCCAGCGCAATCTTGGCCTTGTCGGCGACGAGCTGGTCTGATTCACCGTGGTACGCGCGGCGCTCCGAGTGGCCGACGATGGCGTAGTGGCAGCCGAACTCGGCCAGCATCGCAGCCGACACCTCGCCGGTGTAGGCACCCGACTCATGCGCCGAGCAGTCTTGTGCCCCCCAGAGGATCCGGCTGCCTTGCAGCGACAGCGCCACGTCGGCCAGATAAGGGAATGGCGCGCACACCGCGACACCTGCGTCCCAGGGCTCGGCCGCCTTCAGCGCAGCCAGCAGCTCGGCATTGGCCACGCGGCCGCCGTTCATCTTCCAGTTGCCCACCACCAGTTTGCGACGCATGGGTTTGCTTTCCTTGGGGTTCACCACGTCAACACGAGCTTGCCGATGTGCTCGTTCGATTCCATCAGCGCATGAGCCTGCGCGGCCTGTTCCGCAGGAAACACCTTGTAGATCACAGGCTTGACCTTGCCGCTTTCCAGCCAGGGCCACACGGTCTGCTTGAGCGACTTCGCGATTGCGGCCTTGAAAACCACCGGCCGTGGCCGCAAGGTCGAACCCGTGACGGTGAGACGCTTGCGCATCACCACGCCCGCGTCGATCTGCGCTTCGACGCCGCCCTGCACGGCAATCACGACGAGACGACCATCTTCGGCCATGCAGCCCAGTTCACGCGCAACGTAGGAGCCAGCCACCATGTCAAGCACGACGTTCGCGCCGCGCTTGTCGGTGAGGCGCATCACCTCGGCGGCGAAGTCCTGGCTGCGGTAGTTGATGGCGTGATCCGCACCCAGCTTGACGCAGGCTGCACACTTCTCGTCGCTGCCCGCGGTGGCGATGACCGTGGCACCGAACGCCTTGGCGAGTTGAATCGCCGTCACGCCGATGCCACTGGTTCCACCCTGAACGAGCAGGGTTTCCCCCGGCTGCAGGCGGGCACGGTCGAACACGTTCGACCAGACGGTGAAGAAGGTTTCAGGCAGGCTGGCTGCCTCGATATCGCTCAAACCCGCAGGCACTGGCAGACACTGCCCGACCGGTGCCACGCACAGCTCGGCATAGCCGCCTCCGGCCACCAACGCGCACACGCGGTCGCCGATCTTCAGGCCGGCCGCCGCCATGGCAGCACTGTCGCCATCGACGATGCTGCCGGCCACTTCCAACCCGGGCAGGTCGGAAGCACCCGGCGGCACGGGGTAGTGCCCCTTGCGTTGCAGCACGTCGGGGCGGTTGACTCCCGCCGCTGCGACCCGGATCAGCAACTCACCGGCACCCGCAAGCGGGGCCGGCCGCTCGGCAGGACGCAGAACTTCGGGTGCGCCGTAAGACGCGATTTCGATGGCTTTCATGGTGCGGGCTCGGCAACGGGCCGCAAGCGGCCCGTCGTCGTCACTCGTGCGCAGCTTGGGGTTCGCGCTCGATCAGGGCCTTCATCGACAGCTTGACGCGGCCCTTCTCGTCAGTCTCGAGCACCTTGACCTTGACGATCTGGCCTTCCTTCAGGAAGTCGGTGACCTTCTCGACGCGCTGGTGCGCAATCTGGCTGATGTGCAGCAGGCCGTCCTTGCCAGGCAGCAGGTTCACGAGCGCACCGAACTCCAGGATCTTGGTGATCGGGCCTTCGTAGACCTTGCCCACTTCCACTTCAGCGGTGATCTCTTCGATGCGCTTCTTGGCGTGAGCCGCCTTGTCGGCATCGGCCGAGGCGATGGTGATGGTGCCGTCTTCGCCGATGTCGATCGTGGTGCCGGTCTCTTCGGTCAGCGCGCGGATGGTCGCGCCGCCCTTGCCGATCACGTCACGGATCTTCTCGGGGTTGATCTTCATGGTGTACAGGCGCGGAGCGAACTGCGACACCTCGGCCTTGGCCTCGCCCATCGCTTCGGTCATCTTGCCGAGGATGTGCAGGCGGGCTTCCTTGGCCTGGGCCAGGGCGACCTGCATGATCTCCTTGGTGATGCCCTGGATCTTGATGTCCATCTGCAGGGCGGTCACACCGGCGGTCGTGCCGGCCACCTTGAAGTCCATGTCGCCCAGGTGATCTTCGTCACCCAGGATGTCGGTCAGCACGGCGAAGCGGTTGCCTTCCTTGATCAGGCCCATGGCGATACCGGCCACGTGAGCCTTGAGCGGGACGCCAGCGTCCATCAGCGCCAGGCAGCCACCGCAGACAGAAGCCATCGACGAGGAACCATTGGATTCGGTGATCTCCGACACCACGCGCATCGAGTAGGGGAACTCGACGCGATCCGGCAGCACGGCGACGAGCGCGCGCTTGGCCAGGCGGCCGTGGCCAATCTCACGACGCTTCGGGGTGCCGACGCGGCCGGTTTCGCCGGTGGCGAACGGAGGCATGTTGTAGTGGAGCATGAAGTGCTCGCTGAACTCGCCAGCCAGCGCGTCGATCTTCTGCGAGTCACGGTCGGTACCCAGCGTGGCAGCGACGAGCGCCTGCGTTTCACCGCGGGTGAACAGCGCCGAGCCGTGCACGCGCGGCAGCACGCCGTTGCGGATCTCGATCTGGCGCACGGTGCGGGTGTCGCGGCCATCGATGCGCGGCTCGCCCGAGAGGATCTGGCTGCGCACGATCTTGGCTTCGATGTCGAACAGCACGTTGTCGACCTTCACCTTGTCGAAGGCGGCGCCTTCGGCTTCCAGTGCAGCAACCACGTCGGCCGTGGCCTGGCGGGTGGCTTGCGTGCGGGCCTGCTTGGAGCGGATCTGGTAGGCCGCACGCAGCTTCTCTTCGGCCAGGGCACCGATCTTGGCGATGAAGGCCTCGTCCTTGGCGGGCGGCTGCCAGTCCCAGGCCGGCTTGCCGGCGTCACGCACCAGGTCGTTGATGGCGGCGATGGCGATGTTGCCTTGCTCGTGGCCGAACACCACGCCGCCGAGCATCACTTCTTCGCTCAGTTGCTGAGCCTCGGACTCGACCATCAGCACGGCGGCTTCGGTGCCCGCGACGACCAGGTCCAGCTTGGAGTCGGCCAGCTCGGTCTTGCCCGGGTTGAGCACGAACTCGCCGTTGATGTAGCCCACGCGCGCCGCGCCGATGGGGCCGGCGAACGGGATGCCGGAGACCGCGAGCGCGGCGCTCGACGCGATCATCGCGGCGATGTCGGCATCGACCTCGGGGTTCAGCGAGAGGACGTGCACGACGACCTGCACTTCGTTGAAGAAGCCTTCCGGGAACAGCGGGCGGATCGGGCGGTCGATCAGGCGCGAGGTGAGCGTCTCGTGCTCGCTCGGGCGGCCTTCGCGCTTGAAGAAGCTGCCGGGGATCTTGCCGGCGGCGTAGGTCTTCTCGATGTAGTCGACCGTCAGCGGGAAGAAGTCCTGGCCGGGCTTCGCCTCGCGGCGGGCGACGACCGTGGCCAGCACCACGGTGCCTTCGATGTCGACGAGGACGGCGCCGGTGGCCTGGCGCGCGATCTCGCCGGTTTCCATGCGGACGGCGTGCGGACCCCACTGGAACGACTTGACGACCTTGTTGAACATGCTCATTTTCTTGTCTCTCCGTCAGAGTTGGAAGGCGCCAGGTTCGGCGGCGCCTGAAGCCGGGAGGGCACCGAGACGGTGGCGGGATGCCATTCCAGCGCGGCTCGTACAGGCGTGCGGCGCAGGCCTCGCCCAGTCCGAGCCGCGTTGGAATGACACATCGGCGCCATGCCGCTCGCGTCCGCTCCAAACACGAAGAGCCTGTGCTGGAGGGTTCCAGACAGGCTCTCTTCGATCATCGGTCGATTACTTGCGCAGGCCCAGCTTCTGGATCAGCGCGGTGTAGCGCTCGGCATCCTTGGCCTTGAGGTAGGCCAGCAGGCTCTTGCGCTGGTTGACCATCTTCAGCAGGCCGCGGCGGCCGTGATGGTCCTTCATGTGCTGCTTGAAGTGCGGCGTCAGCTCGTTGATGCGGGCGGTGAGCAGCGCGACCTGGACTTCGGGGGATCCCGTGTCCGCGGTACCGCGCGCATGCGCCTTGACGATATCGGCCTTGATGATGTCGGCGACTGCCATGAGGTTTTCCTGAGTGGGACGGAAACCGGCAGCGCCCTCACCTGCAGCCCTTGGCGAGCCCGGTGCTGCAACGCCGCGCTCACCTGGGACGGTGGATGCGACGCCTGCGCGGTTTCCTGATGACGACTTGCGAACCCGGGTGAAACCGACCCGAGCCGTGCTGTGCTCCACACGAAGCATCGTGCAGAACC
>NZ_DASSRA010000092.1:0-2298 GCF_035702065.1 Rhizobacter sp. | reverse complement strand
CCACGTCGTCGATGCGGCGTGGTGCGCCGATCTCGCAGTGCAGCCACTCGCAGCCTCGCGCCAGCCAGGGGCGGGTGGCAGGCCATTGCGCAGCCCACAGGTCACGGAAGTGGAAAGCCCATTGCGCCACCAGAGCGGTCGTCAGGAGCAGGGCCGCGAACGACAGCGTGATGCGCATGGCGGGGCTGCGCCACCGCTCCCGCTGCTTGGCCTGTTGCACGAAGCCCGGTCCACGCCGGGCGGCTTCAAGCTTGGCGCGGGCTTCTTTCACCGATGAGCGCGCGATGCCGGTGCCGCTGCTCTTCTTGTTGCCCGGCGATGCCGGCTTGCCGTCGCTCAGCAAGGCAGTGTTGAATTGCGCATCGGCGAACTCGACGCGGTCACGCGCCTTCACCGACTGCGCCGGAGTCTGGTCGACGTCGGCTTGCTCGGGCTGGAAGAAGCGCGAATGGATGCGGTCGCCGTCGCTGAGCTGGAACACATCGTCGTCGTCGTCGGGCGGCTCGGGCTGCATCTCGAACGCGGCCGTGACGGTGGCGGCGAGGGGTGCGGGCGTGGGGACGGGAGGGGGCTTCCAGTTGGGAGGCGCATCGCGCTCCAGGTCGAACAGGCCTTCGATGGCGTTGAAGACTTCGTTGCAGCGGCCGCAGCGGACCCACCCTTCGGAGACCTTGAGCTGGTCTTGAACGACTCGAAAAACGGTGCCGCAGGAAGTACAGCGTGTGGCCAGACTCATGGCGAAATCATGCCATGCCGATTCATGCCGGGAACTGTGCGCTCATCAGGATCCACCCATCCTCGGTGTCGCTCACGTCGAGCCTGCACCAGGGCGCGTAGGCCTGCTTCAACTCGTCGGCCTGGCGTTCGAGGATGCCGGCCAGCACGAGATGCCCGCCCGGCTGCACATGGCCGCACAGCAGCGGGGCCAGCAACTTGAGCGGTGTGGCGAGGATGTTGGCGAGCACCAGCTCGTAGCGGCCGTTGGCGGCGTCGGGCAGGCCGGCCTGCAGGCGCACCTGGTTGGCCTTGGCGTTGGCCACGGTGGATTCGACGGCTGCCGGGTCGATGTCGACCGCATCGATGTGCTGCGCGCCGTGCAAGGCCGCACCGATCGCGAGGATGCCGGAGCCGCAGCCGTAGTCGAGCACGCGCGGCCATGGCTGCGCGTGCTGCGCAGTCCAGCGCAAGGACATGCGGGTGGTGGGGTGCGTGCCGGTGCCAAAGGCGAGGCCCGGGTCGAGCCGGATCACCAGTTTGGCTTCGGCCGGCGCCTCGTGCCAACTGGGCACGATCCAGAAGCTCGGCGTGATGGGTACGGGCGCGAACTGCGATTGCGTGATGCGCACCCAGTCTTCGTCGGGCACGGTTTGCAGCGACTGCAGGTGCACACCCTGCGCCCAGTCTTGCGCCATCAGCAATGTGGCCGCTTCGGTGGCCAGTTCGTCGCTGCCGAACAAGGCCTTCAGGATGGAGCGCTGCCAGCCGCCACTCGGCGCCGGCATGCCAGGCTCGCCGAACAGCGCGCGCTCGGAGTCGGTGTCGGCATCGGCGTCTTCGACCGACACCGACAGCGCCTCCAACTCATCCATCAAGGCATCCGAGACCGGCTCGACCAAGTCCTCGGGCACCAACAAGAGCAGTTCAACCATGGCCATACAACAAGTGCGAGCGCAGCGACGCACCCATCAAGCAACGCCCGCGGAGCCGGCTCTGCCGGTCCGCCAGGCGGCGCCCCTTGGGGGCAGGAGCGAAGCGACTGGGGGGCTCACCTTTTATGCTGACCCATCCAGCCTTCGAGGTAGTGAATGCTGGTACCGCCTTCGATGAACTTGGCGTCGGCCATCAGCTCACGATGCAGCGGGATGTTGGTCAGGATGCCTTCGACCACCGTCTCCGACAGCGCAATGCGCATGCGCGCGAGCGCCTGGTCGCGGGTGTCGCCGTGGGTGATGATCTTGCCGATCATCGAGTCGTAGTTGGGCGGCACGAAGTAGTTGGTGTACGCGTGCGAATCAACACGCACGCCCGGCCCGCCCGGTGCATGCCAGGTGGTGATGCGGCCTGGCGAGGGCGTGAACTTGTACGGGTCTTCGGCGTTCACTCGGCATTCGATGGCATGGCCGCGCATCTGGATCTGCCGCTGCGTGAACGGCAGCTTCTCCCCGGCGGCGACGCGGATCTGCATCTGCACGATGTCGATGCCCGTGACGAGTTCGGTTACCGGGTGCTCCACCTGCACGCGGGTGTTCATCTCGATGAAGTAGAACTCGCCGTTCTCGTACAGGAACTCGAAGGTGC
>NZ_DASSRA010000091.1:0-2142 GCF_035702065.1 Rhizobacter sp. | reverse complement strand
CGGCGCGACAAGCGCTCGCCGAGGAAGATGCGCCCACCCAGCACCGACCACACCGGCGACAGGTAGAACAGCAGCATCACGCGCACCACGTCGCCCAGCACCAGCGCGCTCACGAAGGCGGCGTTGGCCCAGCCGCCGACCAGCGCGAGCAGCAAGAGGTGCCGGCCTTCACCGTGCCACGCGCCACGCTCGCGCAGCAGCCAGGGCAGGCCGAGCGCGCCCACCACGCCGTAGGTGAGCAGCACCAGCACCGGGCCGCCGAGGCCCACCGCCGCAAAGCCCTTCAGCGGCCACCACGACAGGCCCCACAGCGTGGCCGAGAACAGCAGGACCGCGACCGGCCAGGCGGCAGTCGGCGGGCGAGCGATGACGGCGCTCACTGGACCACCCTTCGCGCAGCGCGCTTCGGGATTCGCGCTTGGGAGCGGCCCGGCGCGCTCATGGCATCACCGAGCCGCCGTTCGGCCCCAGCACCTGCCCGCAGTAGAAGCGCGAGGCATCGCTGGCGAGGAAGAGCGCCGTGGCGGCGATCTCGGCCGGCTCGGCGAAGCGCGCTTGCGGGATCGCCATCTCCTTCGCGCGCCACTCGGGGCTCATGAACTCGCTCGACAGCATCTGCGTCTCCACCGGCCCGGGCGCGATGGCGTTGACGCGGATGCCGGGCGCAAACTCGCGCGCCAGCGAGCGCGTCAGTCCGATCACGCCGGCCTTGGCGGCGCAGTAGGGCGCGTACTCGGCGCGGCCGAGCAGGCCGAGGTCGGAGGCGATGTTGATCACCACGCCGCGCCCGCGCGCCACCATGCCCGGCAGCACGGCGCGGCACAGCAGGAAGACCGAGTCGAGGTCGGTCGCCATCATGCGGCGCCAGTCGGCCTCGGTGGTCTGCAGGAAGGGCTTCTCCTGGATGATGCCGGCGCAGTTGACCAGCACGTCGATGGGCCCGAGCGAGGCCTGCGCGGCCTCGACCATCGCGGCCACGGCGGCGCTGTCGGTCACGTCGGCCTCGAAGGCAGTGGCACGGCCGGGCGCGATCTCGCGCACCAGTGCCTCGGCCTCGGCCGGGCGCGCCAGGTGGTTCACCGCCACCGCCGCGCCGGCCTGCGCGAACAGCAGCGCCGTCGCGCGGCCGATGCCGCTGGCCGCGCCGGTGATGAGTGCCGTGCGCCCGGCCAGCGACAGCGCGACGCCCGTCATACCGCGGTGAGGAAGGACACGCCCACCGCACCGACGAACTGGTCGGCCCGACCCGGCACCTCGGGCCCGTCGACGTGGCCGTAGTCGCCCGAGAGCACGCGCGTCACGCGGTGCACGTGAAAGGCGCGCAGCAGCTGGCGCACCGGCACCACCTGCGCGTAGGCCTCGCCGTACAGCTCACGGTGGTAGGCCGGCAGCTTGTGCCAGGCGACCGTGGGCCGGTCGTGGTGGGCGTTGTGGTACCCGAAGTTGAGCCACAGCAGGTTGAGCAGCGGGTTCGACAGGCCCACCACGTTGCTGTAGGTGTTGGCCTGCTCGTAGGCGCGGTCGCGCAGCTTGTCCTTCGGAATGGGCTGGTCGTCGAGCAGCGGGTAGGCGTCGTAGGTGTGCTGGAAGCAATCCGCGAAGCGCAGCACGGTCACGAACACCAGGTAGGCCGCGAAGTACAGCAGCAGCGCCTTGGGCGAGTACCAGCCGAGCAAGGCAAACGCCGCGATGCGCACGGCGGCGATGGCGACGATGCGTCCGCGCCGCTCGCGCTTACGCTCGTCGATGAAGGGCAGCGCGATCACGTAGCCGCGCATCACGAACTCGACAGCGGGCACGTAGGCCCACTCCAGCGCGATCACGCTGTGGCGGAACCACGCCGGCGAGCGCAGCAGGAAAGCCTTGGCGTCGAAGGTGAGCACGTCGGCGCGCTCCACGTGGTGGCGCATGTGCTTGCGCCGCAGGTCGGCAAAGGGCGCGAAGCAGGCCCCGTTGAGCCAGGTCATCAGCGTGCCCCAGCGTGCGTTGGCCTCGGCCGTCTTGAAGATCGCCTGGTGCGCGAACTCGTGGATGAAATAGGCCGACCACACCAGCGTCTGCACCACGAGTACGAAGCCGATGGCGTTGAGCCACCACGCGGGCAGCGTGAGCAGGGCGATGCCGAGCGGCCAGCCGAGCAGG
>NZ_DASSRA010000090.1:0-9068 GCF_035702065.1 Rhizobacter sp. | reverse complement strand
GGCGAGCCCATCACCTGGAACCAGGCCTCGGGCCGCGTGCTGGCCTCGGAGTTCGTCAACAACGGCCGCAGCTACTCGGCCGTGTGGTACCAGGAACCCAACAGCAAGGGCGGCTACTACAGCTTCGATGGCGAGAGCAAGCGCCGCGCGTTCCTCGCCAGCCCGATGGAGTTCTCGCGCGTGACCTCGGGCTTCTCGATGCGCATGCACCCCATCCTCAAGACCTGGCGCGCCCACCTGGGCGTGGACTACGGCGCCCCGACCGGCACCGCGGTGCGCAGCGTGGGTGATGGCGTGGTCGATTTCGCCGGCTGGCAAAACGGCTACGGCAACGTCGTCCAGATCCGCCACAGCAACGACCGCACCACGCTGTACGGCCACCTGAGCCGCATCGACGTGCGCAAGGGCCAGCGTGTCGACCAGGGCATGCGCATCGGCGCGGTCGGCGCGACCGGCTGGGCCACCGGGCCGCACCTGCACTTCGAGTTCAAGCTCAAGGGCCAGCAGCAGAACCCGTTGGTGATCGCCAAGACCTCCGAAGCGATCACGCTGTCGCCCGCGTCCCGCGTGCAGTTCGCGATGGTCGCGCAGCAACTGCGCCGTCAGTTGGAGACCGCCGAGACGCAGGCCAGCAACCTCGCGTACGTCGAGTAAAGCCGAGTAGGCACCCCAGTCCAGCCAGACGCGTTGCACAATTCGGCGATGGCTGAAATGTTTGCGGGTCTGATGTCCGGCACCTCGCTCGACGGTGTCGATGGCGTGCTGGCCGAGTTCTCGGCGAGCGGCATTCCGACCGTGGTGTCGCACGCTTATCGCGCCTTCCCCGAAGCGCTGCGTGACGAGCTGCTGGCGCTCAACACCTCCGGGCCCGACGAACTGCACCGCTGCGCCATTGCCGCCAACACCCTTGCCGGCTTGTACGTGGAGGTGGTCGGCGAACTCCTGCAACAGGCGCAGGTCGCTCCTTCGGCCGTCCGCGCCATCGGCAGCCACGGCCAAACCGTGCGCCACCGGCCTGCGCTCGGCTACACCTCGCAAATCAACAGCCCCAGCATCCTGGCCGAGCGCAGTGGCATCGCGGTCGTGGCGGACTTTCGCAGCCGCGATGTGGCGGCTGGCGGCCAGGGCGCACCGTTGGTGGCGGCGTTCCACCGCGCGCTGTTCGGCACCTCGGGCGAGACGCGCGCCGTGCTCAACCTGGGCGGCATCAGCAACCTCACTGCCCTGCTCGCCGACGGGCGGACCACCGGCTTCGATTGCGGCCCCGCCAACGTGCTGATGGACCTCTGGAGCTTGCGCCACATTGGCCAGCGCTTCGACGCCGACGGTGCCTGGGCTGCCACGGGCCGCATCCAGCCCACGCTGCTCGAAGCCTTGCTGCAGGAGCCCTACTTCGCTGCCGCGCCGCCCAAGAGCACCGGGCGCGACCTGTTCAATGCCGAGTGGCTGCGCCAGCGCATGCAAGGCCTGGAGCAGCCCTGGGCGGCAGAAGACGTGCAAGCCACGCTTTGCGAGCTGACCGCCCTCACTTGCGCCCAAGCCACCAAGGCACATGCCTCCGGCGCGACCGAGCTGCTGGTGTGTGGCGGCGGCGCACTCAACAAGCACTTGATGCGACGCCTCGCCCACCACCTGCCCGGCATCGCCGTGCGCCTGACCGACGACCGCGGTCTGCCGGCGCAGCACGTGGAAGCCGCCGCTTTCGCGTGGTTGGCCTACCGGCACCTGCACGGCGAGAGCGGCAACTTGAGTGCCGTCACCGGTGCCGCTGGCCCGCGCGTGCTGGGCGCGCTCTATCCCGCATGAAAAAGGCCGCCCGAAGGCGGCCTTTCACTGGGAGCTGAAGGGTCTCAGACCGAGAAGCTCGAACCGCACCCGCAGGTGGTGGTCGCGTTCGGGTTCTTGATCACGAACTGGGCGCCTTGCAGGTCGTCCTTGTAGTCGATCTCGGCGCCGGCCAGGTACTGCAGGCTCATGGCATCGATCAGCAGAGTGACGCCGTTCTTGTTCATCTGGGTGTCGTCTTCGTTGACGATTTCATCGAAGGTGAAACCGTACTGGAAGCCGGAACAGCCACCGCCTTGCACGAAGACGCGCAGCTTGAGGTCGGGGTTGCCTTCCTCGTCGACCAGTTCCTTCACCTTGTTGGCGGCGCTGTCGGTGAAGACAAGCGGCACCGGGGGTGCGTCGGCCTCGGGGGTGTGAACTTCGTTTGCCAGGGCGCTCATGGGGAATCCTTCCAGTCGAAGGCTCAATTATCCACGCCCTGGCGAAGACCTCACTGGGCGTTGGATGCTGCCAACTTGATCATTGCGGGCTTTTCCTCCGCCTTCAGCGGCCGCAACTCACCTTCAATGGTGGCGCCCTGGTGCATTTCAAGCGCCTCGTACTTCACGTCGCCCACGATCACGGCCTTGGGCTGCAGTTCGAGCAGGGCATCGGCCTGCACCGGGCCCGTCACATGACCGTTGATGATCACGTGGCCGGCCTTGACCTGGCCCACCACCCTGGCCTTTTCGCTGATCACGAGGATGCTGTTTTCCATGGTGCCGGCCACCACGTCGCCCTGCACCTCGCCGTCGATGCGCAGGCCGTCGGTGAAGACCAACTCGCCACGAATGACCGTGCCCTCGCCGATCAGGGTGCGGATGGGGGGCTGCTTCTTCTTCGCGAACATGGTGTGACTCCTGGCGTCAACGTCGATCGGCCCAGCGCTTGCGCCCTAGGGTGTTCATAGCTTCACGGTCTGGGTGGCCTTGAGGCTCCCCTGGTTGTCCGTCACCTTGACCTGCACGGTCTTGACCACGGCTTCCTGCGGGTAGTCGACCATGCCTTCGAGCCGAGCCGATTGCTTGACCTGAAGGGGTTTGGGGCCGCCGGGCTGGGAAATGGTCCAGGGTTTGTCACCCAGTGTGCCCGACAGCACGATGTCGTAGCGCCCGACAAACTCGGGCAGATTGCGGCCAATTTGCATGATCAACACCTGGAACCGCAGGTGCCCGGGCTGCGCCGCCTCGGCCTGCAGAGCCCGAACGTTCAGCCCGGCGACGCTGGCGGGCAGCAGCCGCTCGAAGAAGCCCAGATCGGCCTTCAAGGCCATGTTCTCGGACTCGATCTGCTTGATCTGCTGCGCCAGGCGCTCCTGCGCCGCCTTCTCAGTCTTCAGCAGGCTTTCGGCCGTGTTGGCAATCGACTGGGCACCCTCGCGCTCCTCGCGCAGCTTGGACACTTCGACGCGCAACTGGGCGAGTTCGGCCTTGGCATCCTTGTCCAGGCCGGCGATGCTCTTGCCGAACTCGAACGCCCACAGCGACACGGCCGCGGAAAAACCGAACATCAACGCCACCGCCACCCAGCGCAAGGGCCAAGGTAGGTGACTGCGGACGATCATGCGGGGCGCACTGATCGACAGTCGTCGGCGTAACAGTTTCCAGCGCATTCGGGGGCGGTTCCTAGGCCACTTGAATAGGGGGGAGGCGCGATTGTAGGAGCGCCACCCGGCCACAGCCTGTGTCGAAACCTTGCAGGTGTGTGCATCCCCGTCGCCCATGAAAAAGGCCGCTCGAAAGCGGCCTTTTTGCACAAAAACCTGGGCAGGGTTTTGTCGGATCAGCGCTTGCTGAACTGCTTGCGGCGGCGAGCGCCGTGCAGACCGACCTTCTTGCGCTCGACTTCACGCGCATCGCGCGTGACGAAGCCTGCGTGCTTGAGCACGGACTTCAGCGTCTCGTCGTAGTCGATCAGCGCACGGGTGATGCCGTGGCGCACCGCACCGGCTTGGCCCGATTCGCCACCACCGTGCACGTTGACCTTGACGTCGAAGGCAGCATCGTTGGAGGTCAGCACCAGCGGCTGCTTGACGACCATGATGGAGGTCTGGCGGCCGAAATACTGCTCAACGGTCTTGCCGTTCACGAGGATCTGGCCGGTGCCCTTCTTGATGAACACACGAGCCACCGAAGATTTGCGGCGGCCGGTTCCGTAGTTCCAATTTCCGATCATCACCGCTCCTTAGATGTCCAGCGTCTTGGGCTGCTGGGCGGTGTGCGGATGCGTGGCACCGGCGTACACCTTCAGCTTCTTGACCATCGCGTAACCCAGCGGACCCTTGGGCAGCATGCCCTTCACAGCCTTCTCGAGCGCGCGGCCCGGGTGCTTTGCTTGCAGATCCTTGAAGGTCGTGGCGCGGATACCGCCGGGGTAGCCCGTGTGGCGGTAGTACACCTTGTCGGTGGCTTTGTTGCCAGTCACGCGGAGCTTGTCTGCGTTGACGACGACGATGAAATCACCGGTATCGACGTGAGGCGTGTAAATGGCCTTGTGCTTGCCGCGCAAACGGAGTGCCACTTCGCTGGCAACACGTCCGAGCACCTTGTCGGTGGCGTCAATCACAAACCACTCGTGCGTCACTTCGGCCGGCTTGGCGCTGAAGGTCTTCATGAGGTTCTTTCTAGATGCCCAACCCTTGGCGGGCGTGGCGGGATGTGGCTCAATCGTCGAACATGCCGCGTTGCTCTCGGTGCTGCTTATTTCCAGGCAGCCTCTCAAACCACGGACAGTCGTATCTCTTTCCCAGGAGCCGAACGGGAAAGCCTTCTAGTGTAGCTGAAAGCCCGCTATTTGTGCGCAAGGAAACTTTGGCACGGGTGTTCAGTGGCAGTGAGAATGGTCGATAATCATAGGGTTTTCACCAATACGAGGTCAGCATGGATTCGTCGGGCACTCCGCTCTCTCCCGCACCGGGCGAAGGTGCGAGGTTGTCATGGGTTCCGATTCGTTCGCTATCCGAACGACATCGCGAAAGAATCGCCAATCACCTCCTCTCTCTCCAAGAGAGTGATCGCTACCTTCGGTTCGGTTATCCCGCCACCGACGAGCAGATTGACCGTTACGTCACCTCACTGGATTTCGAGCGCGACGAGGTTTTCGGCATCTTCAACCGACGCCTGGAACTGATCGCGATGGCCCATCTCGCCTACCTGCCGGTGTCCGGCGCGGCAGGAGAAACCGCCACGGCCGAGTTCGGCGTATCGGTCATCAAGCGCGCGCGCGGCCGGGGCTACGGTGCCAAGCTGTTCGAGCATGCGGTACTGCACGCCCGCAACCGTGGCTGCGAGCGTCTGTTCATCCATGCACTGAGCGAGAACACCGCCATGCTCAAGATTGCGCGCAATGCCGGTGCCACGGTCGAACGCGATGGTCCGGAATCAGAAGCCTGGCTGAAGCTTCCGCCGGACAGCTTCTCTTCTCAAGTGGGTGAGATGGTCGGCGCACGGGTCGCCGAGTTCGACTATCGACTCAAAGTGCAGGCCCATTGGCTGAACGACTGGCTGAACGTCGTCTCTGAAGTCAAGACTCACATGGGCGAAACCCGCCGCACTGCGTCAGAGTAAGCCGCGCCTCTCGGCACCTCACGCGCCATAGCCTTTTCCCACACCCATGTCGGGGATGGGAGGGGTGCAACGCCACAAGTAGCATCCTTTTCAGTTTCCCCATTTTTGGCGTCTCGTCGACGCCGTGGTGGACACACTGAGTCCGTGCCGTGAACGTGCCCAACCTCCCCTGGCTTCCCTGGGCCGCATTGGCTGCAGTTGCCCTTCTGGCATTTGCTCTGGTCTTGCTGATGCTGCGCTCTCGCAAGCCCCGCCCCAAGCCACTGCCGCTGGAATGGGCCTTGGCCGGGCGGCCGGTCTTCAGCACCGATGAGCGCCGCATCTATCGCTTGCTGCGTGAGGCGCTGCCACACCACATCATCCTGTCGAAGCTGCCCCTGGTGCGCTTCTGCCAGCCCACCGACCAGAGCGAAGTGCGCTACTGGTATGACCTGCTGGGCACCAACCACGTGACCTTCGCGGTGTGCAGCGCCAATGGGCGCGTGCTGGCCGCCATCGATCTCGACTCCGAGCGCGGCAGTTCGCACCGCATCCAGCAGATCAAGCAATCGGTCCTGTCGGCCTGCCGCGTGCGCTACCTGCGCTGTCCGGCCGACCACCTGCCTTCGGTGGCTGAACTGCAACTGCTGGTGCCGCACAGCGGCGCCGCATCGCGCGCACCGCAGCCCATGCCCACCCTGCACCAGGCGCGCGACACCTTGGCCAACACCGTGGCCCATCGCCGTGCTGAACGCACGGCCTTGTGGCAAGACTCGTCGTTGTTCCAGGACTCCTTCTTTGCGCCCGACAGCCGCCTCGACGCATTCATGTCGAGCGAGTTTGCCGGCCTGCCGGATCGCCCTTCGTCCGTGATCGGCGGCGCGCACGATGAACGCGACGATGTCGCGGGCGTGGTCGTCGACGGCCCCTCGGCCTCGCCCAACGCTCGCCACTGACCGGCGCGTACGATGCGCGCATGCCCCATGCGCCGCACGACAACAACGACACCCCTTACGCCGGCCTCACCCCTGAGGCCGTTCTCGACGCGCTGGATGCGGTCGGCCTGCGCGGCGACGGCCGGCTGATCCAGCTCAATTCCTACGAGAACCGCGTGTTCCAGGTCTTCCTGGAAGACGGCCGCGTGGTGGTGCCCAAGTTCTACCGGCCGGGCCGATGGAGTGATGCGCAGATTCTGGAAGAGCACGCTTTCGCCGCCGAACTGGCGGCAACCGAGATCCCCGTGATCGCGCCCTGGCGCCTCGGGGACAGCACCCTCGCCCACGTGAGCATCGCCGGGAGCCCCTACCGCTTCAGTGTCAGCCCGCGCCAGTCGGGCCGCGCGCCCGAACTCGAAGACCCGGCGACCCTGGAGTGGCTGGGCCGTTTCATCGGCCGCATCCATGCCATCGGTGCGACGGCTTCGTTCGCGCACCGCCTCACGCTCGACATCGCCACCTACGGCGAAGCACCGCGCGACTGGCTGCTCGACTCGGGAATGATTGCGATCGAGGCACAAGACGGCTGGAAACACGCCGTCAACGACGTGCTCGACGAAGTCCGCCGCTGCTTCGACGCCGCCGGCGCCTACAAGCCCATCCGGCTGCACGGCGACTGCCACCCCGGCAACGTGCTTTGGACCGACGCCGGCCCGCACTTCGTCGACCTCGACGACGCGCTGATGGGCCCGCCGATGCAAGACCTGTGGATGCTGCTATCGGGCGACCGCCAGGCCATGCAGGGCCAGCTCTATACCCTGCTCTCGGGCTATGAGGACTTCATGGAGTTCGACTGGCGCCAGCTGCGCCTCGTCGAAGCGCTGCGCGCGCTGCGCATGATCCACTACAGCGCGTGGATCGCCCGCCGCTGGGCCGACCCGGCCTTCCCGGTCGCCTTCCCTTGGTTCGGCGGGCGCAGCTACTGGAGCGAGCAGATCACCCGCATGCGCGAGCAGCTCGAAGCCCTGCGCGAGCCCGCGCTGGGCGGGCTGCCGCTCTAGATCAGGCCGTCAGCAGCGCGTTGACCCGCTTCACGTAAGCCGCCGGGTCTTCCAGCTGACCCCCTTCGGCCAGCAGGGCCTGGTCGAAGAGGATGTGGGCCAGCTCATCGAAGTGCGCGCTGCCGTCCAGGCGCTTCACCAGCGCGTGCTCGGCGTTCACCTCCAGCGTGGGCAGCGACTTGGGCGCCGTCTGCCCGGCCTGCTTGAGCAGGCGCGCCAGGTGGCCGCTGATGTCGCCTTCTTCCACCACCAGGCAGGCCGGCGAGTCGACCAGGCGCGTGGTGACGCGCACGTCCTTCGCGCGGTCCTTCAGCGCTTCCTTCAGGCGGTCGAGCACCGGCTTGAAGGCGGTGGCGGCCTCCTCGGCCTGCTTCTTCTCGGCCTCGTCCTGCAGCTTGCCAAGGTCCACCGAGCCCTTGGCCACGCTTTGCAGCGGCTTGCCTTCGAACTCGTAGACATGGCTCAGCATCCACTCGTCGACGCGGTCGGTCAGCAGCAGCACCTCGATGCCCTTCTTGCGGAAGATCTCCAGCTGCGGGCTGCTCTTGGCGGCGGCCAGCGTGTCGGCCGTCACGTAGTAGATCGCCTCCTGGCCTTCCTTCATGCGCGACACGTAGTCGGCCAGCGCAACACCATCGTCGGCGTGCGTGGAGGCGAAGCGGAACAGCTTCACCAGCCGCTCCTGGTTGGCATGGTCCTCGCCCACGCCTTCCTTCAGCACCGCACCGAAGTCCTTCC
Source organism: Rhizobacter sp. (assembly GCF_035702065.1). Taxonomy (GTDB): domain Bacteria; phylum Pseudomonadota; class Gammaproteobacteria; order Burkholderiales; family Burkholderiaceae_C; genus Rhizobacter. Next base: position 962 of record NZ_DASSRA010000090.1, on the reverse strand, counting down.
AGAAGGCCGCGTACCTGGCGCGCTCGGCTTCGTCTTCGCTGTTGGCCAGCGACTCCAGCATGCCCAGCACGCGCTTGGTCGAGCCTTCGCGGATGGCCTTCACGTCGCGGCTTTCCTGCAGCAGCTCGCGGCTCACGTTGAGGGGCAGGTCGGCGCTGTCGATCACGCCCTTGACGAAGCGCAGGTACACCGGCATCAGCGCCTCGGCGTCGTCCATGATGAAGACGCGCTTGACGTAGAGCTTGACGCCGCCACGCTTGTCGCGGTTCCACAGGTCGAACGGCGCCTTGGCCGGCACGTACAACAGCTGGGTGTATTCGCTGCGGCCTTCCACGCGGTTGTGCGTGTAGGCCAGAGGTGCCTCGCTGTCGTAGCTGATCTGCTTGTAGAACTCGTTGTACTGCTCGGGCGTGATGTCGCTCTTGCTGCGCGTCCACAACGCGGCGGCCTTGTTGACCGGCGCCCACTCGTCGACCTTGAGCGTCTGCTCGCTCTTCTCCGGGTCCCACTCTTCCTTCTGCATCAGGATGGGCAGCGAGATGTGGTCGGAGTACTTGCCGATGATGGACTTGAGCTTCCACATGCTCAGGAACTCTTCCTCACCCTCGCGCAGGTGAAGAATGATGTCAGTGCCGCGCTGCGGCTTGGTGATGGTCTCGACCTCGAAGTCGCCACTGCCTTCGCTGCTCCAGCGCACGCCTTCCTCGGGCTTGGCACCTGCGCGGCGTGATTCGACGGTGATGCGGTCGGCCACGATGAAGCCGCTGTAGAAGCCCACGCCGAACTGCCCGATGAGCTGCGCGTCCTTCTTCTGTTCGCCCTCGAGCTTGCTCATGAACTCGCGCGTGCCGCTCTTGGCGATGGTGCCGAGGTTGGCCACCGCTTCTTCCGCTGACAGGCCGATGCCGTTGTCGCGGATGGTGATGGTCTTGGCCGCCTTGTCGAAGCTCACGCGCACTTCG
>NZ_DASSRA010000089.1:0-6586 GCF_035702065.1 Rhizobacter sp. | reverse complement strand
TCGGCCGTGGCCTGATCTGCCTGACCCTCACCCGCGAGCGCTGCGAACGCCTGCACCTGCCGCCCATGGCCTCGCGCAACGGCACGCAGCACGGTACGGCCTTCACCGTCTCCATCGAAGCGCGCATCGGCGTCACCACCGGCATCTCGGCCGCCGACCGCGCCCGCACCATCCAGGCCGCGGTGGCACGCGACGCGCAAGCCAGCGACCTGGTGCAGCCCGGCCACATCTTCCCGCTGCAAGCCAAGGACGGCGGCGTGCTCATGCGCGCCGGCCACACCGAAGCTGGCTGCGACCTGGCGGGCATGGCCGGCCTGAGCCCCGCCTCGGTGATCTGCGAGATCATGAAGGACGATGGCACCATGGCCCGTCTCCCCGATCTGGAGATCTTCGCCAAGGAACATGGCCTCAAGATCGGCACCATCGCCGACCTCATCGGCTACCGCAGCCGCAACGAAACCCTGATCGAACGCCTGAGCAGCCGCAAGCTCACCACCGCCCAGGGCGTGTTCGACTGCACGACCTTCCGCGACCGCACCGGCGGCGTCCACCTCGCCCTGAGCCACGGCGACATCCACACCGGCGACGAGGTGCTGGTACGCGTGCACGAGCCGCTCTCGGTGCTGGACCTGCTCGATGTGGGCACCTGCGGGCATTCGTGGCCGCTGCCCAAGGCCTTGCAGGCCGTGCAGGCCTCCGGCCGCGGTGTGGCCGTGCTGATGAACTGCGGCGACGACAGCAACTCGCTGCTCGCGCGCCTGGGTGCTCCGGTCGACACCGCCCCGGTGCGCGGCCAGATGGATCTGCGCACCTACGGCATCGGCGCGCAGATCCTGCGCGAGCTCGGCGTCACCAAGATGAAACTGCTGGGCAGCCCGCGGCGCATGCCGAGCATGACCGGCTACAGCCTCGAAGTCACCGGCTTCGTGGCCCCGGAACACTGAAGGAAACTCGTTCATGCAAGACGCTGACAAAGGCCAGGCCGCCGAGTTGGACGGCACCGATCTGCGCATCGGCATCGTCCAGGCGCGCTTCAACGAGAAGCTCACCACGCAGCTCGCGCAATCGTGCATCGCCGAGCTGGAGGCGCTGGGCGTCTCGGCCAAGTACATCACCCACGTGACCGTGCCCGGCGCACTCGAAGTGCCCGTGGCACTCAATGCCATGGCGCAAAGCGACCGCTTCGACGCGCTGATCGCGCTCGGCTGCATCATCCGCGGCGAGACCTACCACTTCGAGCTGGTCGCCAACGAGAGCGGTGCGGGCGTGAGCCGCGTGTCGCTGGACCATGAGCTGCCGGTGGCCAATGCCATCCTGACCGTCGAGAACGAAGCCCAGGCCTGGGCCCGCGCCGAAGAGAAGGGCCGCGACGCCGCCCGCGTGGCCGTCGAGATGGCCAACCTGCTGGAAGATCTTTCGTGACCGACGCCCCCAAGAAGCCCGCCGCCAAGACGCCGGGCAAAGCCACCAACAAGGCCGCGAAGCCGAAGTCCTCGCGCCGCCGCTCGCGCGAGTTCGCGGTGCAGGGCCTGTACGAATGGCTGCTTTCGGGCGGCGAGCCCGGCCTGATCGACGCCCACGTGCGCGAACAGGAAGGCTTCGACAAGTGCGACAGCGCGCACTTCGATGCGCTGCTGCACGGCTGCATCGCCGAAGCCGCCGACATCGACGCGGTGCTCACCCGCCACGTCGACCGCAAGACCAACGAGCTCTCGCCGGTGGAACACGGCGTGCTGATGATCGGCACCTACGAGCTCAAGCACTGCATCGACATTCCCTACAAGGTGGCCATCAACGAAGCCGTGGAGCTCGCCAAGAGCTTCGGCGGCACCGATGGCCACAAGTACGTGAACGGTGTGCTCGACAAGGCAGCGGTCGACCTGCGGCCGGTGGAGGTCGAGGCCTTCCGCGCTTCGCGCCGCTGATCTGCCTCGCGCGGTCCCCATGAAGCTTGCGAACAGGCTCGACCACATCGAGCCCTTCTATGTCATGGAGTGCGCCAAGGCGGCGTCCGAGATCGCCGCCAGCCCGGCATGCGACCCACGGCAGGGCGGCACGCCGATGATCTTCCTCAACATCGGCGAGCCCGACTTCACGGCCCCGCCGCTGGTGCAGGAGGCCGCCTTGCGCTGCCTCTCGCAGGGCCGCACGCAGTACACCCACGCCACCGGCCTGCCCGCCCTGCGCGAGGCACTGAGCCGCTGGTACGGCGAGCGTTTCGGCGTGGACGTGCCGGCCCGCCGCATCGTCATCACCGCCGGTGCCTCGGCCGCCCTGCAGCTCGCCTGCCTGGCGCTGGTCGACCGTGGCGACGAGGTGCTGATGCCCGACCCCAGCTACGCCTGCAACCGCCACTTCGTGGCCGCGGCCGACGGCGTGCCCGTGCTGCTGCCTTCGCCACCGGAACACCGCTTCCAGCTCGATGCCGCCGGTGTCGAGGCCGCGTGGACGGAACGCACGCGCGGCGTGCTGCTGGCGTCGCCCTCCAACCCCACCGGCACCTCGATTGCGCACGACGAGATGGGCCGCATCGCCCAGGCCGTGCGCCAACGCGGTGGCTTCACCCTCGTCGACGAGATTTACCTGGGCCTGAGCTTCGACGAAGCCTTCGGCCACAGCGCCTTGGCGCATGGCGACGACATCATCTCGATCAACAGCTTCTCCAAGTACTTCAGCATGACCGGCTGGCGCCTCGGCTGGCTGGTGGTCCCGGACGAACTGGTGCCGCCGGTGGAGAAGCTCGCGCAGAACCTCTACATCTGCGCTTCGGCCGTGGCCCAGCATGCGGCACTGGCCTGCTTCGAGCCCGAATCCATCGCCGAATACGAACGCCGCCGCCAGGAGTTCAAGGCCCGGCGCGACTTTCTCGTGCCCGCGCTCAACCAGCTCGGCCTCAACGTGCCGGTGATGCCCGATGGCGCCTTCTACGCCTGGGCCGACTGCTCGGCTCACTCGCCCAGCAGCTGGGACTTCGCCTTCGACCTGATGCACCGCGCGCACGTGGCCATCACTCCCGGCCGCGACTTCGGTCCCCATGCAGGCGAACGTTATGTGCGCTTCTCGTACGCCAGCTCCATGGCCAGCCTGCAGGAGTCGGTGCAGCGCCTGCGCAAAGCACTTGTCTCCTGAGTGCAAAACCTCACACCCTCTTTCGTGACGGGGTGTTACTAATGCGCGAACGCGGTGCTTTTTGGTGCCTGCGTGCACCCTCCTTGGACTAAGCTCGCACGATGGTGGTTGCTTACTGCCCCGCTGAATGACGAACCCAAGTTCCTCCATGTCCGGCCTCGCCCCAGAACCCGAACCGTCGCTCCCCGGACCGAACAGCCTGCCTGCGCCGGCTGACTCGGCCCCCTGGAGCGACACCGAGGAGATGGGCCTGCCCGCTCAGCCGGCCGCCACGTTCGACGCCAGCCCGCCCGCCAAGGGCGCTGACCAGCTGCCTACCATCGGCCACATCGGCCGCTATGCCCTCAAGTACCAGATCGGCGAAGGCGGCCTCGGCCGGGTGTATGCCGCGCACGACCCGCTGCTGTCGCGCCTGATCGCCATCAAGACCCTGAACCTCGAGATCGCTGCCGAAGAGCGCGAGTCGTTCAACGCCTTGTTCCTGAACGAGGCCCGTGCCGCCGGCGGCTTGAGCCACCCGCACATCGTCACCGTGTTCGACGCCGGTGTGAGCGAGCAAGGTGCCTACATCGCGATGGAGCTGCTCAAGGGCCGTGACCTGCGCCAGCTCCGCCTCGAAGGCTGGAAGCCCACGCCCACGCAGGCCGCGCTGATCGTGCGGCGGGTGTCCGATGCACTGGCCTACGCGCACTCCAAGGGCGTGGTCCACCGCGACATCAAGCCCGCCAACATCTTCATGGTCGGCCGCACGCAGCCGCGCGTGCTCGACTTCGGCATCGCCCGCGTCGCGCACCAGCACGAAGCGCAGGGCGAAGGTGACGTAGCCGGTGGCTCGCCGTACTACATGTCGCCCGAGCAGGTGCGCCACCAGCCGGTGGATCGTCGCTGCGACGTGTTCTCGCTCGGCGTGGTGCTCTACGAGCTGCTCACCGGCACGCGCCCGTTCCGCGGTACCTCGCTGAAGGAGATCACCGATGCGGTGGTCGAGTTCGACCCGCCCAAGGCGCATGAGGTCGACGCGAGCGTGCCCAAGGCCTTGTCCGACATCGCCGCACGGGCGATGGAGAAGAACCCCGAAGACCGCTACCGTTCGGCGCGCGCCCTGTCGCGCGAGTTGCGCCACTGGCTCGAAGAGCACGCCCAGGAAAGCAACGACGCGGCCGAAGAATCGCTGAAGGCCACCAAGCGCCCCATCGTCTGGGCCCTCGGCGCCGTGGCCGCGGTGTTCCTGGCGGCCGCAGCCTGGCTGGCATTCGCGCCGCACAACAGTGCCAGCGAGACCGCACACGCAGGCGCCGTACCTGCCGAGATCGCGCCGCCGCCTGCATCGGCCGTGGCACCGGTGGTGGTGGCAACAGGCCCATCCCCGGCAGAGATCGCGGCGTCCGCTGCCGCCGCGGCGTCTGCGGCCGCAGCGGCCTCCGCCGCCGAAGCCGCACGCGTTGCGCAAGCAGCCGCCGCCGCGCCCCTCGTGCTGGCCGAAACCCCCAAGCAGCGCCGTGCCCGTGAGGCCCGCGAACGCGAGAGCCGCCTGGCCGCCACGGGCGCCGGCGTCGTGGTGTCCACCGGCGTGCTGCGCATCGCGGTCAGCCCGTGGGGGCAGGTCGAGGTCGACGGCAAGGCGGTGGGCATCGCACCGCCTTTGAACGAACTCACGCTCTCCGAGGGCCGCCACACCATCACCATCCGCAACGACGAGTTCCCGCCCTTCAGTTCGAGCGTGAACATCGTGCCCGGCCAACCCGTCTCCCTCAAACACCGCTTCGGATCATGAGAACACTTCACGCGTTTGCGCTGGTTCCCTTTCTGACAGCAATGGTTGCCGGCTGTGCCACGCCGCCTGCGCCGGTGGGCTTGATGGACGTGATCTCCCGCCCGGCCGAGCGCGCGCTGCAAAGCGGCATCCGCGCCTATGACGACGCGCAGTACGTCGAAGCCGAGAAGCAGCTCAACCTGGCCCTGCAGACCGGCCTCGTCTCGCCGCGCGACCAGGCCGCCGCGCACAAGACCCTGGCCTTCGTCTACTGCACGAGCAACCGCGTCGTCGAATGCGAGGCGGAGTTCCGCGCCGCCAAAAAGTCCGACCCGAACTTCGCCCTGAGCAAGTCGGAGCAGGGACACCCCCTGTGGGGCCCGGTCTACAAGCGCGCGCAGTGAACCTGCGCTGAGCACGCGGCGATAATGCGCGAGGTGGCGGCACCGTCGCCGCCCGTTTCGCGCACATGACCGCACGCAGCCCCAACACCTTCGCGCACACCCTGCGCATCTACTGGGAAGACACCGACGCCGGCGGCGTGGTCTTCTACGCCAACTACCTCAAGTTCTTCGAGCGCGCCCGCACCGAGTGGCTGCGCTCGTTCGGCTACGCGCAGGAAGAACTGCGCACCACCACCGGCGCGATCTTCATCGTGTCGCAGACCTCCGTGCGCTACCTGCGCCCGGCGCGGCTCGACGACCTGCTCACTGTCACCGTCGACGTGCAGCACGCCGGCCAGGCCAGCATGAACATCGCCCAGGTCGCCTGGCGCGGTGACGAACGGCTGGCCGAAGGCGAAATCCGCATCGGCTGTGTGGACGCCCAGAGCTTCCGGCCGCGCCGCATCCCCGAACATCTGCTGCAGGCCATGACGGAACAAGTTCCGGGTTTGGCCCTCTCACCCACGGTTTCGCCGAAGAACAAGGGACACGCTGAATGAACCAAGACTTTTCCATCGTCAGCCTGGTGCTGCACGCGAGCTTCGTGGTGCAGATCGTCATGGCCGGCCTGCTGCTGGTCTCGCTGGCCAGCTGGACGGTGATCTTCGGCAAGCTCTTCGGCCTGAAGAAGGTGCGCGCCGTCAACGACGAGTTCGAGCGCGAGTTCTGGGCCGGCAAGAACCTCAACGACCTCTACAACGACGCCGGCCGGCGCGTTGAGGGCGCCCCCATGGAGCGCATCTTCGCCTCGGGCATGCGCGAGTTCCTGAAAATGCGCGAGCGCCGGGTGGCCGACGGGGGCATGCTGCTCGACGGTTCTCGCCGCGCCATGCGCGCGAGCTTCCAGCGCGAGCTCGACGTGGTCGAGGCCCACCTCTCCTTCCTGGCCACCGTGGGCTCGGTGTCGCCCTACGTGGGCCTGTTCGGCACGGTGTGGGGGATCATGCACGCCTTCATCGGCCTGTCGAACCTTCAGCAGGTGACGCTGGCCACGGTGGCGCCGGGCATCGCCGAAGCGCTGGTGGCCACGGCCATCGGGCTGTTCGCGGACATTCCCGCGGTCATCGCCTACAACCGCTTCGCGCGAGACATCGACCGCATCGCGATCCAGTCGGAGACCTTCATCGAGGAGTTCTCCAACATCCTCCAGCGCAACCTGGGCGCCCAGACGGCGACAGCGACCGCGTCCGGACACTGACATGCCCCAGGTCGCCCACCGAGGCCAGCGCCGCCGCGCCCTGAACGAGATCAACATGGTCCC
>NZ_DASSRA010000088.1:0-2431 GCF_035702065.1 Rhizobacter sp. | reverse complement strand
TGGCCGAGCACCACCCCGTGGTGGTGCTGGCCAAGCGCAACATGAACGAGGGGGCCACCCAATGGGCGCAGGGCGGCATCGTGGGCGTGCTGGGCACCGACGACAGCATCGACTCTCACGTGCGCGACACGCAGGACGCCGGTGCCGGCCTGGTCGACGAGCACACCGCGCGCTTCATCGCCGAACACAGCGCCGCCGCCATCGAATGGCTGGTCGCGCGCGGCGTGCCCTTCTCGCCCGACCCCGAAGGTCCGCTCGGCCTGCACCTCACGCGCGAAGGCGGCCACGCCGTGCGCCGCATCGCCCATGCGGCCGACGCCACCGGCAAGGCCATCCACGACGTGCTGCTGGACGAGGTGGCCAAGCACCCCAACATCCAGCTGCGTGAGCGCTGGATGGCGGTCGACGTGATCACGTCTCGCCACCTGAAGCTCGACGAGCCGCCACGCTGCTACGGCGTCTACGCGCTCGACATCGACAAGCAGCGCGTCGAGACCCTGCCTGCTGCGGCCGTGGTGATGGCCACTGGCGGCGCCGGCAAGGTCTACCGCTACACCACCAACCCCGACACCTCCACCGGCGACGGCATCGCGATGGCCTGGCGTGCGGGCGCACGGGTGGGCAACATGGAGTTCATCCAGTTCCACCCGACCTGCCTCTATTTCCCAAGCGGCCACCCGCAGGACCGCAGCTTCCTCATCACCGAGGCGCTGCGCGGCGAGGGCGGTCACCTGAAGCTGCCCGACGGCACGCGCTTCATGCATGCGCACGACGAGCGTGGCGAACTGGCACCGCGCGACATCGTTGCCCGCGCCATCGACTTCGAGATGAAGAAGCACGGCGTCGACTACGTGCTGCTCGACGCCACCCACCTGGGTGCGGAGTTCCTGAAGGAACACTTCCCGACCATCTACGCACGCTGCCTCAAGCTCGGCATCGACATCACCCAGCAACCCATCCCCGTGGTGCCGGCCGCCCACTACACCTGCGGCGGTGTGGTCACCGACCTGCATGGCCGCAGTGACATCCCCGGCCTCTACGCCGTGGGCGAGACCACCTACACCGGCCTGCACGGCGCCAACCGCCTGGCCAGCAACTCGCTGCTCGAATGCGTGGTGCTCGGCAAGACCTGCGCCGACGACATCCTGGCCCGAGACAGCGGGGCGCACCCGGCACTGCCGGCCTGGGACGAGAGCCAGGTCGAGAACGCTGACGAGCAGGTGGTCATTGCGCACAACTGGGACGAGCTGCGCCTGCTGATGTGGAACTACGTGGGCATCGTGCGCACCACCAAGCGGCTGGAGCGTGCCCTGCACCGCATCCAGCTGCTGCGTGGCGAGATCGACGACTACTACGGCAGCTTCCGCGTCACGCGCGACCTGCTGGAGCTGCGCAACCTGGTCGACTGCGCCGAGCTCATCGTGCGCTCGGCCTTGATGCGGCATGAGAGCCGCGGCCTGCACTACAGCCGTGACTTCCCGCAGACGCTGCCGGTGAGCTTTCCGACGATCCTGATGCGACCGGCGGGGCGTACGCAGCGACAACCGCAGCCGCGAGGGGCAGGGCCGACGGGCTTGTGGCGCTAGGTTTGGGACGGGTGGTGCGAGGCTTCGATACCTCAGCCTGAGCGGCTGATGGCATGCGAGGTCTCCGAACACACACCACCCGCTCAGGCTGAGGTATCGAAGCCCCGCTCGGCCCCAGCAGGTTACGCCGCCGCGAACTGCGCCAGCCGCTGTCCGATGATCGCCTCGGCCTCGGCCATGATCCGGTCGATCAGCTCCTTCACCGTCGGCACGTCGCGGATCAGCCCCGCCACCATGCCGCACGACCACGCGCCCAGGTCCATCTCGCCCTCTTTCATGATGCGTGGGTAGACACCGGCCACCTCGGCAGCGATGTCGTCGAACTTGATCGAGGCACCCAGTTCGCGCTCCTTCTGCAGCAGGCGTTCGACGGCGGCGTTCTTCAGCACGCGCTCGGTGTTGCGCAGCGGACGCATCACCAGCCGCGTGTCGAGCTCGCTCGCGGCGACGATCGCGTCCTTCACGTTCTGGTGCACCGGCGCCTCCTTCGTGGCGATGAAGCGCGTGCCCATGTTCATGCCGTCGGCACCGAGCGCGAGCGCCGCCACCAGCGAGCGGCCGTCGGCCATGCCGCCCGAGGCCACGAACGGGATCTTCAGCTCTTCGGCCGCACGCGGCAGCAGGATGAAGTTGGGCACGTCGTCTTCGCCGGGGTGCCCGCCGCACTCGAAGCCGTCGACGCTCACCGCATCGCAGCCGATGGCCTCGGCCTTCAGCGCATGGCGCACCGAGGTGCACTTGTGGATCACCTTCACGCCGGCTTCCTTCAGCGCGGGCAGGTACTTCTGCGGGTTGTTGCCGGCGGTCTCGACCGCCTTCACGCCACCGTCGATGATGGCCTTCAC
>NZ_DASSRA010000087.1:0-4153 GCF_035702065.1 Rhizobacter sp. | reverse complement strand
CGTCGAGCTGGGCGTAGCTCAGGCCGGTGATGTCGAGGTCGCGGCCGCGGGTGCTCTCGCGGTGCTCGTTCCACACCGACTCGGGCGTGTCGTAGGGGAAGAGGGTGGGCGCGCCCGGGCGCAACTTCTGCTCGAGCCGCCGGGCGAAGTCGACCACCGTGGCCCAGTCATGGCGGGCCTCGCCGGGGCTGGCCACTGCTGGGCGCACACGGCTGATGCGGCGCTCGCTGTTCGTCACCGTGCCGTCCTTCTCGCCCCAGGTGGTGGCGGGCAGCAGCAGGTCGGCGTATTCGCAGGTGGTGGTGGTGCCGAAGGCCTCTTGCACGACCACGAACTCGGCGCGCTCCAGGGCCTTGCGCACCGTCGTCTGGTCGGGCATGGACTGGGCAGGGTTGGTGCAGGCGATCCACAACGCCTTGATCTGCCCGTCCGCGGCGGCTTCGAACATCTCCACCGCCGTCTTGCCTGGCGTGGCGGGCACATCGTTGACGCCCCACAGCCGCGCCACCTCGGCGCGGTGCTCGGGGTTGGCCAGGTCTCGGTGCGCGCTCAGCAGGTTGGCCAGGCCACCCACTTCGCGCCCGCCCATCGCATTGGGTTGGCCGGTGAGCGAGAAAGGCCCGGCGCCCGGCTTGCCGATCTGGCCGGTGGCCAGGTGCAGGTTGATCAGCGCCGCGTTCTTGGCGGTGCCGCTGCTGCTCTGGTTCAGGCCTTGGCAGTAGAGCGAGAGCGTGCGGCCCTTGGCCGCGTTGTCGACATTGGCGAACCACTTCGCAGCCTGCAGCAGCGCGTCTTCCTTGATGCCGCAGACCTCGGCGACGTGCCTGGGCGTGAAGTCGCGCACCCGGTTGCGCAGCGCGTCGAAGCCCTGTGTGTGGGCAGCGATGTAGGCGCTGTCGGTCAGGCCTTCCCACAGCATCACGTGCAGCATGCCGTGGTACAGCGCCACGTCGGTGCCGGGCAGGATGGGCAGATGCAGGTCGGCGGCCTCGGCCGTCTCGGTGCGGCGCGGGTCGGCCACGATGATCCGCATGCCGGGGTTGGCTCGCTTGGCGTCTTCGATCCGGCGGTAGAGGATCGGGTGGGCGTAGGCCGTGTTCGAGCCGGTGATGAAGAGCGTGGTGGCGTGCTGCAGATCGTCGTAGCAGGCCGGCGGTGCGTCGGCACCCAGCGTGGCCTTGTAGCCGGCCACGGCGCTGCTCATGCAAAGGCGCGAATTGGTGTCGACGTTGTTGGTGCCGATCAGGCCCTTGGCGAGCTTGTTGAAGACGTAATAGTCCTCGGTCAGCAACTGGCCCGAGATGTAGAAGCCCACCGCGTCGGGGCCATGCTCGGCGATGACCTGCGCGAACTTGTCGGCCGCGAGCGTGAGCGCTGCATCCCAGGCCAGTGCCTTGGGCGGGCTCTGGCGCGAGAAGCGGTGCGCCGGCTGCAGCAAACGCGCCTGCAGCGTGACCGGCTTGGCGGCGGTGTGGTGCAGGCTGCTGCCCTTGGTGCACAGCCGGCCGAAGTTGGCCGGGTGCTCCGGGTCGCCCCGCACGCCGGTGATCTGCGCGCCGCGCGACTCGATGATCACGCCGCAACCCACTCCGCAGTACGGGCAGGTGCTTCGCGTTTCGGTGGTCATGACAGCCCCTCGGCCGATGGGTGCATCGACCGATCCCCCGAGGGGATGCGGGCCGGCTTGGGAGCGGCCCGGCGCTCGGCCCGCTTGCTCATGCCGAGGCCTGGACCTCGTCGAGCGCGAGGCTGTTCAGCTCTTCCACGTCGAGATGAACGATGCCGTTCTCGACCTTCACCTTGAACGGCGTGGTGCAGCCCACGTCGGGCGCCTGCGCGCAGCCGTCGTTCAACCCGATGGTCCAGTTGTGCAGCGGGCAGGCCACGCTCTCGCCGAACACGATGCCCTGGCTCAGCGGGCCGCCCTTGTGCGGGCACTTGTCGAGCAGAGCGAAGACCTTGTCTTCACTGTTGCGGAACACCGCCACGGCGGTGCCTTGCACACGCGTGACGCGGCGGGCGCCCAGCACCGGGATGTCGGAGACGGGGCAGATCGATTTCCATTGGCTCATGGTGGCGGCGTCAGGCAGAAAGGGGAGAGAACTGGCGGGTGTCCACCGCGGCCTTGTCGAACTCGAACCAGGGGTCGGGCTCGCCGTCGAGTGCGTACTGCAACTGCGCCCACAGCGCCTTGCGGCCTTCGTGGTCGTCGAGGATGCGCTTCTTCACGTAGTCGAGGCCCACGCGGTTCACGTAGTGCACCGTGCGCTCCAGGTACCAGCCTTCCTGGCGGTAGAGCTCGCAGAAGGCGCCGGTGTACTCGAGCACCTCGGCCGCCGTCTTGAGCTTGACGAAGAAGTGCGCCACCTCGGTCTTGATGCCGCCGTTGCCGGCGATGTACATCTCCCAGCCGGAGTCGACGCCGATGATGCCCACGTCCTTGATGCCGGCTTCGGCGCAGTTGCGCGGGCAGCCGGAGACGGCGAACTTCACCTTGTGCGGCGCGTACATGCGCCACATGGCGCGCTCCAAGTCCTTGCCCATCTGGGTGGAGTCTTGCGTGCCCATGCGGCACCACTCGCTGCCCACGCAGGTCTTCACCGTGCGAAGCGCCTTGGCATAGGCGTGGCCCGAGGGCATGCCGATGTCCTTCCAGACGTTGACCAGGTCCTCCTTCTTCACGCCCAGCAGGTCGATGCGCTGGCCGCCGGTGACCTTGACAGTGGGGATCTTGTACTTGTCGACCGCGTCGGCGATGCGGCGCAGCTCGTCGGCCGTGGTCTCACCGCCCCACATGCGCGGGATGACCGAGTAGGTGCCGTCCTTCTGGATGTTGGCGTGGCTGCGCTCGTTGATGAAGCGCGATTGCGGGTCGTCCTTGGCCTCCTTCGGCCAGGTGCTGATGAGGTAGTAGTTGACGGCCGGGCGGCAGCTGGAGCAGCCGTTGGGTGTGCGCCAGTTGAGCGCCTTGTAGGTGGCGTCGATGGTGAGCAGCTTGCGCTCGCGGATGGCTTCGCGCACTTCCTGGTGGCTGGCGTCGGTGCAGCCGCACATGGCCTTCTTCTTGGGCGCGGCGGAGTAGTCGCCCCCGGCGGTGAACATCAGCAGCTGCTCGACCAGGCCGGTGCACGAGCCGCAGGAGGCGGAGGCCTTGGTCTGCTTGCGCACCTCTTCCAGCGTGAACAGGCCCTTCTCCTTGATGGCCTTGCAGATGGTGCCTTTGGTGATGCCGTTGCAGCCGCAGACCTCGTCGCTGTCGGCCATGGCGGCCGCCTTGTTGTGGCCTTCGTGGCCGGTGTCGCCGATGTTGGATTCGCCGAACATCAGCTTGTCGCGGATGTCGGCGATCTTGCGACCTTCACGCAGCAGCTTGAAGTACCAAGAGCCATCGACCGTGTCGCCGTACATGCAGGCGCCGATCAGTTTGTCGTCCTTGATGACCAGCTTCTTGTAGACGCCGCCGTACGGGTCGCTCATCACGATCTCTTCGCAACCGTCGCCGCCCATGAAGTCGCCGGCGGAGAAGAGGTCGATGCCGGTGACCTTGAGCTTGGTGCTGGTCTGCGAGCCCTGGTAGCGGCCGATGCCGAACTCGGCCAGGTGGGTTGCGCAGACCTTGCCCTGCTCGAACAGCGGCGCCACCAGGCCGTAGGCGATGCCGCGGTGGGCCGCGCATTCGCCCACCGAGTAGATGCGTGGGTCGGTGATGGTCTGCATGGTGTCGTTGACGACCACGCCCCGGTTGCAGTGCAGGCCGATCTTCTCGGCCAGTTCGGTATTGGGGCGGATGCCGGCGGCCATGACGACCAGGTCGGCCGGGACTTCGGTGCCGTCCTTGAACTGCACGGCCATCACGCGGCCGCCCTTGCCGCCATCTTGATCGCCGATCAGCGCCTGCGTCTGCGCGCCGATCATGAACTTGAGGCCGCGCGATTCGAGCGACTTCTGCAGCAGCTTGCCCGCGGTGTCGTCGAGCTGGCGCTCCATCAGCCACGGCATGATGTGGACGACGGTGACCTGCATGCCGCGCAGCATCAGGCCGTTGGCGGCTTCCAGGCCCAACAGGCCGCCGCCGATGACGACGGCATGCTTGTACTTGGCCGCCGCGTCGATCATCGCGTTGGTGTCGGCGATGTCGCGGTAGGCGATCACG
>NZ_DASSRA010000086.1:0-13044 GCF_035702065.1 Rhizobacter sp. | reverse complement strand
TTAACAGCAATGCCGCGCCCGGATTTGCGTCCTGCCCGAAGCGCACATTCTCCGGCGTGTGGAAGTTGGTGAAGTGCGTCGTGAACGCGTTCACGAACAGGATCTTCTCGGCCGTCTCGGGATGCGTCCGGACCACCGGGTGCTCGGCATCGGGAAAGCGGGCGTGCAGCGCGAGCCGCTGCTCGGTGGGCATCGCCGCACCGAAGCTCGCCTCGATGCTGTGGCGCGCGCGCAGGCCCGCGATGCGCGCCTTCACGTCCTGCGGCAGCTTCTCGTAGGCGAGGACCATGTTGGCCCACATCGTGTCGCCACCGACGGGCGGGCATTCCACGCAGCGCAGCACGCACCCGAGCGGCGGCTTCTCGCGCCACGTGGCGTCCGTGTGCCAGGCGTTCTCGTAGCGGTCGTTGGGCGCGTCGGGCGACTTGTAGATGCGCACCAGCCCCGGATGCTCGGGGTCGGAGCCGGCGACAGGGTGGTCCTCCAGCTCGCCGAAGTGGCGTGCGAAGGCCACGTGCTCGGCGCGCGAGAAGTCCTGGTCGCGGAAGAAGAGCACGCGGTGCTTGAGCAGCAGGCCGCGGATCTCCTGCACCAGGCCCGGGTCGCGCGAGGCGGCCCCCAGGTTGACGTTGGACAGCTCGGCGCCGATGGCGCAGGTCAAGGGCTCAACCTTGATCGAGCGGGTCAGTGAACCGGCGTCGACGATGGCGGGACTGGCAAGGCTCATCAGCGTGTCTCCTGGACGAACTAAGAATAGTCGCGCCCAGTGTGTTTGTGCAGGGCGCTTCCCGCTTGACTTGGCCCGACCGCTACTTACCATTCCGTGCCACAGCCCCCTGGGACTTCCCCCAATGCCTTCGCTCGTTCGCGCCGCTGCCCTGACCAACTTCGCCGAGCTGTCGCGTGGTTTCGGCCTCGACCCGCAGCGCCTGATGAGCGATGCCGGCCTGCAGCCGAACGTGCTCAACGACCCCGACCTGCGCATCCCCGTCGAACGCGTGGGCGACCTGCTGGAGCGGGCCGCCGCGCTGAGCGGCTGCGAGTCCTTCGGCCTGCGCATGGCCGAGACGCGGCAGTTGTCCAACCTGGGGCCGGTGGGCCTCTTGATCCGCGACCAGCCGACGCTGCGCGAGTCTCTGGCCGTGCTGTTGCGCTACCACCTGGCGCTCAACGGCGGCATCGCGCTCGTGATCGAAGAAGAGGCCGGCGTGGTGGTGATCCGCGAAGAGGTGACCACCGGCAAGCCCGGCTCGGTGCGCCAGGGCGTGGAGCTCGCGGTGGGTGTGATGCTGCGCCTGATGCGCCAGTTTCTCGGCCCCGACTGGCGGCCGCGCCGCGTGTGCTTCACGCACGAGGCGCCGCGCGACATCACCACCCACCTGCGCGTGTTCGGGCCCTGCGTGGAGTTCCGCCACGACTTCAACGGCATCGTGTGTGGCCGGCAGGACCTGGACACCGTGAACCCGCATGCCGACCCGGCGATGGCCCGCTACGCGCAGCAACTGCTCGACGTGGCCTTGCGTCAGGTGGAGACCGAGCCGCGCATGATCGAGGACGTGCGCCGCGCTGCCTTGCTGCTCTTGCCGAGCGGGCGCTGCTCCATCGAGCAGGTGGCCGAGCAGCTGGGTCTGGCCTGCCGCACGGTGCAGCGCCGCCTGGCCGACGAGGGCACGAGCTTCTCGGAGCTGGTGAACGCCCTGCGCGTGGAGTTGGCGCAGCGCCACGTGAGCGGCAGCACGCGGCCGCTCACCGAAGTGGCGGCCCTGCTGGGCTTCTCGGCGCCGAGCGGCTTCTCGCGCTGGTACTCGGGGCAGTTCGGGCACAGCCCGAGCGAGGAACGTCAGCGCGCCAAGGCCTGACGCATCGTCCGCAGCAGCT
Source organism: Rhizobacter sp. (assembly GCF_035702065.1). GTDB lineage: Bacteria > Pseudomonadota > Gammaproteobacteria > Burkholderiales > Burkholderiaceae_C > Rhizobacter. Next base: position 11,166 of record NZ_DASSRA010000086.1, on the reverse strand, counting down.
CCTGCGCAGGCTGCGCGCCGGCCACGCCGACCAGCTGGTCGAAGATGAAGTAGGGCACGCTGGGTGCACGCAGCCGGGGCCGCGCTGGCTCGGGCGCGGCCCGCGTGGGCACCACGCCGAACTCGCTGGCGAGCGCGGCCAGCAGGTGCGGGTCGGAGAGCGATTCGCCGTTCTGGAAGTGGGCGCTGAACAGGCGGTCGAGCAGGCGTTCGTAGACCTCGGGGCGCAGCTGGGTGGCGGCGTCGTGCAGCAGCTTGTGGGCCCGGCCCGTGTGCGGCATGCGCTGGATGCGCTCGAAGGCGAAGTCCAGCCCGACGGCGCGGCCGGCCTCGCGCACCTGGGCCTGGCGCATGGCCACGGCCTCGGCGCTGCCCAGGCGTTCTTCGTAGAACTCTTTGAAGGGCCGGCCTTCGTGGGGCAGGTCGGGCAGCAGGGTCTGCAGGTGCCAGTGCAGTTCGATCTCCACGCCCGGGCGCTCGGCCAGCAGCATCGTGCGTGCACGCTCGAACTGCCGCAGGCCGATCTGGCACCAGGGGCAGATCAGCTCGATGCAGATGTCGATGCGAAGCTTGCGAGACATCAGGGGATCAGCACCGTCGCGCCCACCGTGGCACGCGACTCCAGCGCGCGGTGCGCTTCGGCCGCATCGGCCAGCGCGAAGCGCTGCTGCGGCTTGCTGACGATCTTGCCCTGCAGCACCAGGTCGAACAGCTCGTCGGCCATCTTCAGCATGTTGGGGCGCGGCAGCGCGTAGTCGACCATCGCCGGGCGCGTGACCCACAGCGAGCCCTTCATCGCCAGCAGCATGGTGTCGATCACCACCGGGCCGGAGCTGGTGCCGTTGCTCACCAGCGTGCCGCGCTTTTGCAGGCAGTCGAGCGAACCCATCAGCGTGTCCTTGCCGACCGAGTCGTAGACCACGGGCACGCCCTTGCCGCCGGTGATCTCCTTCACGCGCTCGACGAAGTTCTCGCGCTTGTAGTTGATGACGTGCGCGCAGCCGTGAGCCTTGGCGATCTCGCCCTTCTCGTCGGAGCCCACGGTGCCGATCATGGTCACGCCGAGGGCGCGCGCCCACTGGCAGGCGATCAGGCCCACGCCGCCGGCGGCCGCGTGGTACAGGATGGTGTCGCCGGCCTTGAGCGGGTAGACCTGGCGGAACAGGTACTGCGCGGTCAGGCCTTTCATGATGAGCGTGGAGGCGGTCTCGTCGTCGATGCCGTCGGGGATCTTGATCAGCACCTCGGCCGGCATCACGCGTCGCTCGGAGTACGCGCCCAGGGGGCCGAGCAGGTAGCCCACGCGGTCGCCCTCGGCGAGGAAGCTCACGCCCTCGCCCACGGCCTCGACCACGCCCACCGCATCGGAGCCCAGGCCTGCCGGCAGCGGCGCCGGGTAGCGGCCGGTGCGGAAGTAGATGTCGATGAAGTTGACGGCGATGCCGGTGTGGCGCACGCGCACCTGGCCGGGGCCGGGATCGCCGACCTCGACCTGCTCGAGCTTCAGCACCTCGGGACCGCCGGTCTCGTGGAAGCGGATGACGTTGGACTTCATGGCAGGGCCTCGCTAGGGGAAGGGGGGGAATTGGGGTTGTTGGGGGATCAGTCTGCGCTGACGCGGATGTTGGCCACGGCCTGCATGTCGGCGTCGTAGGTGCGCATGGCGCGGAAGAAGGCGGCCACCGCCAGCACGCTGAACAGCGGCACCACGGTCAGCGCCGTCTGCAGGTTCCACTGGTCGGACAGCCAGCCGGTCAGGAAGGGGCCGACCGCCAGGCCGAACAGGTTCTGCGCCAGCGACAGCACGGCCGCGCCGGTGGAGCGCATGGCGGGGTGGATCACGTCGAACACCACGGCCGAGATCGGGCCCACGGTGCAGGCCATCACGAAGCCGCCGGCCAGGATCAGGCCGAACTGCGCGGGCGAGCCTTGCATCAGCCCGAAGGCGATGAGAAAGATCACCATCGACAGCAGGCACAGGCCGGAGACGATCACCAGGCGCAGCCGCGTGCGGCCGAGCGCCAGGCGGTCGACCAGCGCGCCCCAGGTGAAGCTGCCCAGCGCGCCGGCCAGCACCACCAGCGCGGCCTTCATGCCCGCCTGGTCGGGTGCGATGCCGTGGTAGCGGTTGAGGAAGCTGGGCAGCCACGACCAGATGGCCGACACCACCACCAGCTGCATGGCCGCGCCGGCACACACCCACACCAGGGTGCGCGAACGGGCCAGGCCGCGGAAGGTGCGCTTCACCAGGCCGCCCGTGGTGAGCTGGCTGCCCGATTGCGTGCTGCCTTCGATGTCGACCGTCTTGTAGTCGCGCACCAGCATGTACAGCAGGGCGAGGAACAGGCCCGGCACGCCGACCACGCCGAAGGCCGTCTGCCAGCCGTAGTTCTTGGCCACCACGCCGCCGATCAGCACACCGATCACCGAGCCCAGCGAGGCCGCGGCAAAGAAGGCACCCAGCAGCGCGCCGCGCAGCCGGCGCGGAAAGAGGCTGGCGATCAGCGCGGCGCCCACCGAGCCGTAGCCCGCTTCGCCCGCGCCCACCAGGGCGCGCGCCGCGAACAGCGAGGCGTAGTTGCGCGAGAACATGCAGGAGATGGTGGCCAGGCTCCACACCGTGGCCATCACCACCACGCTCTTGACGCGGCTGAAGCGGTCGGCCACCAGGGCCACGGGCAGGCCGAGCACGGCCACCACCACCGAGATCACCGAGACCAGGCCGCCGAGCTGCTTGTCGCTCAGGCCCCAGTCGGCTTTCATGTAGGGGAAGAGCGAGACGATCACCTGGCGGTCGATGTAGTCGAACAGCATCAGGCCGAAGGTCATCGCGAAGGCGAACCAGGCCTGTGAGCGCTTGACCAGGTAGTCGTCGTTGCCGGGGCCGTTGTCGTGCGGGAGATGCATGGCGTGTCTCTCTGTTGTCTCTACTTCACGCGGCAAGCCGCATCATGCCCAGCACCAGCAGTGCGAGGAACACCGTTTCACCCAGCATCAGCGCCACCGGCTTGAAGCCGACGGTGACGAGCTCTTTCAGCTGGGTCTTCATGCCGATGCCGGCGATGGCCGCCACCAGGCACCAGCGCGACAGCTCGCTGCCGGCCGTCTGCACGACCTTGGGCAACCAGCCCGTGCTGTTGATCGCCACCAGCAGCGCGAAGCCGACCGCGAACCAGGGCAGCAGCGGCGGGCGCTCGCCCGTGTTGGCTTCTTCACCGCGCGAACGCAGGCGGCTGCGTGTGAGCATGGCGGCGAACACGATCACCGGCAGCAGCATGGCCACGCGCATCAGCTGGACCAGGGTGGCCACGTCGCCCGTCTCGTGCCCGAGGCTGTAGCCCGCGCCGACGACCTGGGCCACGTCGTGGATGGTGCCGCCGAGGAAGACTCCGGCGGCGGTGGCGTCGATGCCGATGGCCTGCGCGCCCATGGGGTACACGATCATGGCCAGCGTGGAGAGCGCGCTCACGCCGATCACCGTGAACAGCGTGGCGCGTTCCTTCTGCGGATGCGAAGGCAGCGCGGCCGCCAGCGCGAGCGCCGCCGAGGCGCCGCAGATCGCGGTGGCGCCGCCGGTGAGCAGGCCGAAGATCGACTGGAAGCCCAGCATCTTGGCCACCACCATCGAGACCGTGATGGTCACCACCACCGAGATGATCACGATGGCCACCGGCTCCCAGCCCAGCGCCGCCACCTGGGTGAGCGTGATGCGCAAGCCCAGCAGGGCCACGCCCACGCGCAACACCTCGCGCGCGGTGAAGCCGATGCCGGGGGCGCAGGCGCCTTCGGTGGAGAGGAAGTTCATCGCCATGCCCAGCAGCAAGGCGAACAGCATCACCGGCGCGCCGTAGTGCTCCGACAGGAAGGTGGCGGCCGCGGCGACCACGCCGCAGGCCATCACGCCGGGGAACAACCCACGGCCACGCGTGGTGGCCAGCGCGATCGCTTGCTTCACTTCGAGGCGGCCAGCAAGTGGTCCTGGTACTGCTCGCGCAGCCGGTGCTTGAGCATCTTGCCGGTGGCTCCCAGTGGGATCGCGTCGACGAAGACCACGTCATCCGGCGTCCACCACTTGGCGATCTTGCCCTCGAAGAACTGCAGCAGCCCTTCGCGCGTGAGCTCCATGTTCGGCTTCTTCACCACGATGAGCAGCGGGCGCTCGTCCCACTTAGGGTGGCGTGCGGCGATGCAGGCCGCCATGGCCACGGCCGGGTGGGCCATGGCGATGTTTTCGAGGTCGATCGAGCCGATCCACTCGCCGCCGCTCTTGATCACGTCCTTGGCGCGGTCGGTGATCTGCATGAAGCCGTCGGCGTCGATGGTGGCCACGTCGCCGGTGGGGAACCAGCCGTCCTGCAGCGGGTTGCCGCCTTCGCTCTTGAGGTACTGCGACACCACCCAGGGGCCGCGCACCAGCAGCTCGCCGCTGGTCTTGCCGTCCCAGGGCAGCTCGGTGCCGGCGCCGTCGACGATCTTCATGTCGATGCCGTAGACCGCGCGGCCCTGCTTGGCCTGGATGGCGTAGCGCGCCTCGGCTGGCAACGCCGCCTGATGCGGCTTGAGCACGCAGGCCGTGCCCAGCGGGCTCAGCTCGGTCATGCCCCAGGCGTGCAGCACCTGCACGTCGTACTTCTCCTGGAAGGCGCGCATCATGGCCGGCGGGCAAGCCGAGCCGCCGATGATGGTGCGGCGCATGGTGCTGAACTTCAGCTGGTGGGCTTCCATGTGCGCGAGCAGGCCTTGCCACACGGTGGGCACGCCGGCCGACACGGTGACGCGTTCGGCCTCGAACAGCTCATGCAGGCTCTTGCCGTCCAGGCCCGGGCCGGGGAACACGAGCTTGGCGCCGACCATGCAGGCGGCGTAGGGCAGGCCCCACGCGTTGACGTGGAACATCGGCACCACGGGCAGGATCACCTCGTTGGCCGAGCAGCTCAATGCATCGGGCAGGGCCACGGCCATGCTGTGCAGCACCGTCGAGCGGTGGCTGTAGAGCACGCCCTTGGGGTTGCCGGTGGTGCCGCTGGTGTAGCAGAGGCTGGAGGCGCGGTTCTCGTCGAACTCGGGCCAGGCGTACTGGTCGCTGGCGGCGTCGAGCAGGTCTTCGTAGCAGCGTAGGCCGGCGATCTTGGTGACCTGGCTTTGGGCCGGCATGCGGGCGCGGTCGGTCATCAGCACGAAGTGCTTGATGGTCTTCACGCGCGGGGCGATGGCTTCCACCAGCGGCAGGAAGCTCATGTCGAAGAACAGCACCTCGTCCTCGGCGTGGTCGGCGATCCACGTCATCTGGTCGGGGTGCAGGCGCGGGTTGAGCGTGTGCAGCACGCGGCCCGAGCCCGAGACGCCGTAGTACAGCTCCAGGTGGCGGTAGCCGTTCCAGGCCAGTGTGCCCACGCGCGCTTCGATGGAGATGCCAAGCTTGTCGAGGGCATTGGCCACGCGGCGCGAGCGCGCGGCGAGGTCGCGGAAGCTGTAGCGGTGGATGTCGCCCTCGACACGGCGCGACACCACTTCCTGCGAACCATGGTGACGCTCGGCGTGCATCAGCAGCGAGGACACCAGCAGCGAGCGCTGCATCATCAAACCATTCATCGTCTTGTCTCCGTCAAAACACCACGGAGAGCGATTCTTGGTTCGGACGCGAAATGGTGATTGCCGGTGCGTGACCGGCACTTATCCGATGGCGCCAGACTGGCGTTTACCCTTGGTTTGACGGCCCGATGAGGGGCGCACCCGCCTGCTCAGCCGCGCAGGCGCTTCACCAGGGCCTGCACCTCGGGGTCGGCCTGCACCGGGCCGGTGGTGGCGTCGGCCTGCGCGCGCAGCAGGCGCACCAGGGTCTCCTTGTGCGGCATGAGCGGGCCGAAGAAGCGGGGGGTGTCGCCCGCGGCGATCAAGAGGGTGGGGAAGTTCTCCACTTCGACCGGGTCCACGAGGTCGGCTTCGTCCTCGATGTCGACCCACATGAACTGCATCTCGGGGAAGGCCTCGCTCACCTCGTCGAACAGGCTGCGGTACTCGCGGCAGCTGCCGCACCACTCGGCACAGAGGCAGGCGACGAGGATCGACGGGTGAGCGGTGGGGCGGGTCATGGCTGCGCATCATCTCAAACCCCGGCAAGTTTTGCCGGCGAGTGCGGGCGGCGCGGCGGCACATCGATTGCCGAATCAGAGAAGGCTGGGCTGTCCAGTCGACTCAGGAGATTGCATGAGCAAGAAACTACTCGCCACCCTCATCGCCAGCGGCCTCAGCTGCGGCCTCGCGTTCGCGCAGAACACCCCCAACGTGATCGACTCGCCGACGGCATCGCCTGCGCCGCTGTCGCAGGAAGCCAAGGACGCCAAGGTGCAGTCCAAGGCCGACTACAAGGCACGCAAGAAGGTCGCCGACGCCAACAAGGAACTGAGCAAGGCCGATTGCGAAACCAGCGCCGACGGCTCGGTGGAGCGCGCCTGCAAGAAGGAAGCGAAGGCCGCTGCCAAGCAGGACAAGGCACACGCCAAGACCGTCTACGAGACCGAGAAGAAGCAGATCGAGGACAAGGACAAGGCAACCGGCAAGTAAGCCTTGCCGCATGTGAGCGTGCTCGCCGGTCGCGCACCGGCGGCCGTTCGCGGCCATTCGGTTTTCCGCTATCGAAAGCCGTTCTTGTTCGTTTGCCGAATGAAGGGCGCTCCGTATTCTGAGCGCATGAACATCGTCGGCATCCAGGGCAGCCCTTCGGCGGCCTCGCGTTCGGGCAGCCTGCTGCAGCTGGCCCAGATGCACCTGCAACCCGTGACCACCCGCCTGCACACCATCGCCGTGCGCGACCTGCCGGCCGAGGCCGTGCTGCATGCGCAGTTCGACCACCCGCTGATCCGCCAGGCCCTGGCCGAAGTGGCACAGGCGCAGGTGGTGCTGGTGGCCACACCCATCTACAAGGCGGCCTACAGCGGCTTGCTGAAGGCCTTTCTCGACCTCTTGCCGCAAGACGGCCTGCGCGACAAGACCGTGTTGCCGCTGGCCACCGGCGGCAGCATGGCGCACCTGCTGGCGCTCGACTACGCGCTCAAGCCGGTGATCTCGGCGCTGGGTGCGCGCGACATCCTCGACCCCGTGTACGCCACCGACGCGCAGATCCCCCGGCACGAGACGCAGGGCTACCTGCCCTTGCCCGAGGTGCAGCAGCGCGTGGCGCGCAGCCTGCAGGTGCTGGCCGACCGCGCCGACGAGTTCCAGCGCCGCGAAGACGCCGCGCGCGAGCGCGACGCCGTGCTGGCGCGGGCGCGCGGCAGTGCCGATTCCAACCTTTCCACCTGGCCGACGCGCGACGTGCGCTGGTCGGTCTGACCTCACCCCCCACCACGACAAGGAAGTCCCATGAGCATCACCGCCATCAACGTGCGCAACCAGTTCCGCGGCAAGGTCAAGGAAGTCATCCTCGGCCCCGTGGTCTCGGAGATCGACGTCGAAACGCCGTCGGGACTGATCGTCACCTCGGTCATCACCACCCGCTCGGTGAAGGAGCTCGGCCTGGAGCCCGGGCGCGACGTGGTGGCCCTGGTCAAGTCGACCGAGGTCTCGCTTGCCACGCTGTAAGAGGCTGGGGGCGACACCATGGCCTTCAAGGGCAACCCGGTTCGCCTGCTGATCGTGCCCGGCCTGCACAGCAGCGGGCCGGCGCATTGGCAGACCTGGCTCGAAGCGCACTTCCGCAGCGCGGTGCGGGTGGAGCAGGACGATTGGGCGCGGGCCGATGTCGACCGCTGGGCGCAGCGCGTGGGCGAGGCCGTGCAGCGCCACCCCGGCACACGCTGGGTGGCCGTGGGCCACAGCTTCGGTTGCCTGGCGCTGGCGCGCTACCTCGGCCAGGGCGGGCCGGGCCTCCATGCGGCCTTGCTGGTGGCGCCGGCCGACCCCGACAAGTTCGCGGTGGCGCCGCTGCTGCCCGACGTGGGGCTGCAGATCCCGAGCGTGCTGGTCGGCAGCGAGACCGACCCATGGATGCGCCTCGAAAGCGCACGCCACTGGGCGCGGCGCTGGGGCTCGCAGTTCATCAACCTGGGTGACGTGGGGCACATCAACGTCGACTCCGGCTTCGGGCCCTTGCCGCCGGCCAAGACGCTGGCCGAGCTGCTCATCCAGCGCGTGGAGCGCACACGCCGCTTCGAACGGGCACACCCGCTGGAGCTGTCGTTCGCAATCTGAGACGTCAGGTCTGCGAGGCCTGCGCGTCGCCGATCTGGATGCCGGGAATCCGCTCTTCGTAGAACGCCAGCCGGCCGCGCAGGTCGCGGTGCTCGTCGTAGGGGTTCTCGTAGCTCCACACCGAATCGGGCCAGCGTTTGCCGCCCACCTTGAGCGTGTAGTAGTTGGCCTCGCCCTTGAACGGGCAGGTGGTGGTCGTGCTCGTGGGCTCGAGGTGGCGCATCGACACGTCGGCACGTGGGAAGTAGTAGCGCACCGGGTTGCGGTCTTCGACCACGCGGATCACGTCGATCGACGCGGCGATCAGCTCGCCGTCGACCACCACCTTCATCGGCTGCCCGACCTGCTGTTCGCGCACCTGGTGATCGGGGAACTTCTGGTGCCCGGGGGACTTGGCCATCGCTCGCTCCTTCATGCCTGGCGTAGACAAGCATTCGGGCAATCGATGTGCCGGCTGTGCAGCTTGTTTTTGTCAGGAGCGGGGCGATATGCTGGCCCATGCCCTTGCAGGACTTCCACCCCGCCGTCGGCAACTGGTTCCGCCGCCACTTCCCCGCGCCCACGCAGGCACAGGCGGCGGCGTGGCCGGCCATCCGTGCCGGCCGCCACACGCTGGTGGCGGCGCCCACCGGGTCGGGCAAGACGCTGACCGCCTTCCTCGCCGCGCTCGACGGCCTGGTGCGCCAGGGCCTGCGGCCCGAAGGCCTGCCCGACGAGACGGTGGTGGTCTACGTCTCGCCGCTGAAGGCGCTGTCGAATGACATCCGCCTCAACCTCGAGGCGCCGCTGGCCGGCATCCGCGAGGAGCTGGCTGCGCTGGGCCTGCCCGAGGTGGAGATCCGCAGCGCGGTGCGCACCGGCGACACGCCGCAGAAGGACCGCCAGCTCGCCTTGCGCAAGCCGCCGCACATCCTGGTGACGACGCCGGAGTCGCTCTACGTGCTGCTCGGCTCGGCCTCGGGCCGCGCGATGCTGTCCACCGTGCGCGCGGTGATCGTCGATGAGATCCATGCCATCGCCGCCAGCAAGCGCGGCAGCCACTTGTCGCTGTCGCTGGAACGCCTGCAGCAACTCAGCGTGCACCCGCTCACCCGCATCGGCCTGTCGGCCACCCAGAAGCCCATCGACGAAGTCGCGCGCTTTCTCGTCGGCGCCGGCGCGGTGCGCGATGGCCAGGCCGACTGCCAGGTCATCGACATCGGCTACGCCAAGCAGCGCGACCTCGCGCTCACCGTGCCGCCCACGCCACTGGGCGCGGTGATGTCCAACGACCAGTGGGCGCAGGTGTACGAACAGGTGGCGGGCCTGGTGAGCGCGCACCGCACGACGCTGGTCTTCGTCAACACGCGCCGCATGGCCGAGCGCGCCGCGCGCCACCTCGGCGAGCTGCTGGGCAAGGAGGTGGTGGCCGCGCACCACGGCAGCCTGGCCAAGGAAGCCCGGCTCGATGCCGAGCAACGCCTCAAGCGCGGCGAGCTCAAGGTGCTGGTCGCCACCGCCTCGCTGGAGCTGGGGCTGGACATCGGCGACGTCGACCTCGTCTGCCAGCTCGGCTCGCCGCGCGCCATTGCCACCTTCCTGCAGCGCGCCGGCCGCTCGGGGCATGCGGTGGGTGGCGTGCCCAAGGCCAGGCTGTTCCCGCAGTCGCGCGACGAGCTGGTGGAATGCGCCGCGCTGCTCGACTGCGTGCGCCGCGGCGAGCTCGACGCGCTGCACGTGCTGCCCGCGCCGCTCGACGTGCTGGCCCAGCAGCTGGTGGCCGAGGTCGCCAGCCGCGAGTGGGACGAAGACCAACTCTTCGCCCTGGTGCGCCGCGCCTGGCCCTATGCGCAGCTCAAGCGCGAGGACTTCAACGCCGTGGTGCGCATGCTGGCCGATGGCTTCAGCACCCGCAACGGCCAGCGTGCCGCCTACGTGCACCGCGACGCCGTGCACCACCGCCTGCGCGAGCGCAAGGGCGCGCGCCTGACCGCGCTCACCTCGGGCGGCGCCATCCCCGACACGGCCGACTACACCGTGCTGCTCGAACCGCAGGCCGAGAAGGTCGGCACGGTGCACGAAGACTTCGCGGTCGAGAGCCTGGCTGGCGACATCTTCCAGCTCGGCAACACCAGCTACCGCATCCTGCGCATCGAACCCGGCCGCGTGCGGGTGGAAGACGCGCACGGTGTGCCGCCCAACATCCCCTTCTGGCTGGGCGAGGCGCCGGGGCGCAGCGACGAGCTCTCGGCCGGCGTGTCGCGCCTGCGCGGCGAGCTCGGTGAGTTGATGGTTCAGCGGGGCGCCGACGCGGCCATCGACTGGCTGATGCGCGAACTCGCGCTCGAAGCCGATGCCGCACGCCAGCTCGTCGACTACTTCGCACGCACGCTGCAAGCGCTGGGCGCATTGCCCACGCAGCAGCGCATCGTGATGGAGCGCTTCTTCGACGAGTCGGGCGGCATGCAGCTGGTGATCCACTCGCCCTTTGGCAGCCGGCTCAACCGCGCCTGGGGCCTGGCGCTGCGCAAGCGCTTCTGCCGCCAGTTCAACTTCGAGTTGCAGGCCGCCGCGACCGAAGACGCGATCCAGCTCGCGCTCTCGACCGCGCACAGCTTCCCGCTCGACGAGGTGGCGCGCTACCTGCACAGCAACACCGCGCTCGACGTGCTGGTGCAGGCCTTGCTCGATGCGCCGCTGTTCGGCGTGCGCTGGCGCTGGAACGCCACCGTCGCGCTCGCGCTGCCGCGCTTCAGCGGTGGGCGGAAGGTGGCGCCGCAGCTGCAGCGCATGAAGTCCGAGGACCTGCTGGCCGCTGTCTTCCCCGACCAGGTGGCCTGTGCCGAGAACCTGACCGGGCCGCGCGAGGTGCCCGAGCATCCGCTGGTCGCGCAGACCCTGCACGATTGCCTGCACGAGGCGATGGACGTCGATGGCTGGCTGGCGCTGCTGCGCGGGCTGGAGTCGGGCGCGATCGCGATCAGTGCGCACGACGTGA
>NZ_DASSRA010000085.1:0-2319 GCF_035702065.1 Rhizobacter sp. | reverse complement strand
GCGACTTCGTTGAAGTATTTGGGCCGCTCAGGCTGAGGTATCGAAGCCCTGCTCAGGCCATGCCGGGCTTCGATACCTCAGCCTGAGCGGACTGTGGGGCGCCATCACCCCGGACTGCACCGCTACAGCTGCACGCGCAGCGTGGCCCGCTCGGCCTCGCTCGCCGTCGACTGCAGCATGGCCGCCTCGCGGAAGCCGAACAGGTTGGCCATCAGGCTGGTGGGGAACTGCTGCGCCGCGTTGTTGTAGTCGAGCGTGGCGTCGTTGAAGAGCTGGCGCGAGAAGGCGACCTTGTTCTCGGTGCTGGTGAGCTCTTCGGAGAGTTCTCGCAGCGACTGGTCGGCCTTCAATTCGGGGTAGGCCTCGACCACCGCCATCAGCTTGCCGAGCGCCGTGCCCAGCACCTGCTCGGCCATCGACAGGCTCGTCACGGCGCCGGCTGCCGCAGGCCGCGAGCGCGCCAGGTCGGCAGCGGCCTTGGCCTGGTTGCGCGCGGCCGTCACCGCCTCCAGGGTTTCGCGTTCGTGGGCGGCGTATTTGCGCGCCACTTCCACCAGGTTGGGGATCAGGTCGTAGCGGCGCTTGAGCTGCACGTCGATCTGCGCGAAGGCGTTGCCGATGGCGTTGCGCAGGCGCACCAGCCGGTTGTAGGCACCGACGCCCCAGAACACCAGCACGGCCACGGCCACCCAGGCCACGATTTGAGCGGTTCCCATGCACAAGCTCCCCAGAGTTGGACTCGCGCGCACTCTAGCCGACGACGTGACGATGCTTCGATCCGGCCCGAAGCATCACCGGCCCGAAGCTCGGCAGGATGTGACTTATGAACTCAATCGACGCCTCTCTTCTTCCCCTGCTGGCGCTGTGCGCCGCGGTGTTCGTGCTGGCCGGCTTCGTCAAGGGAGTCATCGGCATGGGCCTGCCCACGGTGGCCATGGGCCTGCTCAGCGTGGCCATGCCGCCAGCCCAGGCGGCGGCGCTGCTGGTCGTGCCCTCGCTCGTGACCAATGTGTGGCAGATCGCCGGGCCGGGCTGGCAGGCCTTGCTGCGTCGCCTGGCGCCCATGCTCATCGGGGTGTGCGTGGGCATCGCCGCAGGAGCGGGCTGGTTGACGGGGCAGGGTGGTGGGTCGGCGCGCATCACCGCGGCGCTGGGCATGGCCTTGGTCGCCTACGCGCTGCTGGGCCTCTTCAAGGTGAAGCTGCAGCTGAACCCGCGCCACGAGCGCTGGCTGTCGCCGGGGGTGGGCCTCGCGACCGGGCTGGTGACGGCGGCCAGCGGGGTGTTCGTGATCCCGGCCGTGCCGTACCTCCATGCGCTGGGCTTGCAGAAGGAGGAGCTGGTGCGCTCGCTCGGCATCTCCTTCCTGGTCTCGACCATTGCGTTGGCGATGAGCTTGCGCAGCAGCGGCGCACTGGAACTCGGCAACGCGACCGGTTCGCTGCTGGCCCTGCTGCCCGCGCTGGCCGGCATGGCGCTCGGGCAGTGGGTGCGCCTGCGCGTGGAGGCCGAATTGTTCAAGAAGGTGTTCTTCGCCGGACTGCTCGCCTTGGGCGGCTACCTTGTTCTACGCTCCGTGCTGTGACGTCTCCTGAACCCCGCTTCGCCAAGGTCGCCTCGATGATCGGCGACCCCACCCGCGCCCGCATGCTGGCGGCATTGATGGGCGGCGGCTTCATCGCGGCCGGCGAGCTGGCCCAGGCCGCGGGCGTGACGCCGCAGACCGCCAGCACGCACATCGCCAAGCTGGTCGAGAGCGAACTGGTGGTGGCGCGCAGCCAGGGCCGGCACCGCTACTTCCGCCTGGCCGATGCCGACATCGCGCATGCGCTCGAAGCGCTCTCGCTGGTGGCCGAGCGCAGTGCCGCTGCCGACAAGTGGGAGCAAGGCCCCTACAAGCCGCTCAAGGCGGCGCGCACCTGCTACGGCCACCTGGCCGGCGAGCTGGGCGTGCAGTTGTTCGAGGGCCTGCTGGCGCGCGGCACGCTGGTGCCTTGCGAGGGCCACTTTGCGCTCACTGAACCAGGACGCGAACAGTTGAACGAGCTGGGCCTGGAACTGCCGACCGTCGCGACAGGACGACGCTTTGCCTACCCCTGCCTGGATTGGTCGGAGCGGCGTGACCATCTCGCCGGCGGCCTTGCGGTGGCTTTGCTTGAGCACGCCATCGCGAAGTCATGGCTTCGCAAGGTGAAGGATTCACGTGCGTTGAAACTGACCTCAGCGGGTGAGCGGGCGATGGCTGTTTGGCTGGGCTGAGCGGGGCTTCGATACCTCAGCCCAAGCGGTTGAGGTGTGTTCGACGGTCCTCGTCGTCCA
>NZ_DASSRA010000084.1:0-13254 GCF_035702065.1 Rhizobacter sp. | reverse complement strand
GACGTCTCGGTGCAAGACGCCGCCGCCCAGCTTGCCGCGCCCTTGCTGATTGGCCCTGGCCTGCCCGCCGGCGCCCGGGTGCTCGACGCCTGCGCCGCCCCGGGCGGCAAGACGGCCCACCTGCTGGAGCTGGCCGACCTCGACGTGCTGGCGCTCGACAGCGACGCCAGCCGCCTGCAGCGCGTGCAGGAGACCCTGGCCCGCCTCGGGCTGCACGCCCACATGCGGGCGGCCGACGCGCGCGAGCCCGCCGCCTGGTGGGACGGCCAGCCCTTCGACGCCATCCTGCTCGACGCGCCCTGCAGCGCCTCGGGCATCGTGCGCCGCCACCCCGACGTTCGCTGGCTGCGCCGTGCCACCGACATCGCCACCCTGGCCGCGACTCAAGCTCAGCTGCTCGACGCCCTGTGGCCGCTGCTCAAGCCGGGTGGCCGCCTGCTGTACTGCACCTGTTCGGTCTTCCAGGCCGAAGGGCGGGCCGTGATCGACGCTTTTTTGCAACGTCAACCCGGCGCTGGCATCGCGCCGCAACCGGCTTCTCCGGGCCACCTGCTGCCCCTGGCGGACAATCCACCGAACGGCGCCGCGCCCGCTTCCGGTGCGTCGCCCGACCACTTTTTCTACGCTTTGCTGGCCAAGGCCACCACCTGACACCCCCGTGCCCCGCACCTCCCAGACAGGCGCTTCCGCCCTCTGCGTTGCCCTGCCGACCCGGCTTCTCGCGGGCTGGGCGCGGGCCTGGGCGACCTGGGGACTGTGCGTGCTGCTGCTGGTGGCCGGTGCCCGTGTGCAGGCCGAGCCCGTCGCCCTCGACAGCTTCGACCTGACCCGCACCGACGAGGGCCTGGTGCTCAGCTTCTCGGCCCGCTTCGAACTCTCTCGGGTGGTGGAAGACGCCGTGCAAAAGGGCGTGCCGCTGTTCTTCGTGGCGCAGGCCGAGGTCTTCCGCAACCGCTGGTACTGGCGCGACAAGGAGATCAACAGCGTCACCCGCACCTGGCGCCTGGCCTACCAGCCGCTCACGCGCAAGTACCGGGTCACCTACGGCGGCCTGAGCCAGAACTACGACACTCTGGCCGACGCGCTGGTGGCCGTGAGCCGCACCGCCGACTGGAAGCTCGCCGACGCGTCCATGCTCGACGACGGCAGCCACTACGTCGAGTTCAGCTACCAGCTCGACACCACGCAGATGCCGCGCCCCATGCAGATCGGCATCGGTGCGCAGTCGGCCGACTGGACGCTGCGTGTCGAGCGGGTTCGCCGCCTGAATTGAAGCCAGGGGTGAGCGAGGTTCAGCCATGACCAAAGCCACCCGCTGGGCATGGATCGTCTCCCTGGTCGCCGTCACCGGTGCCGGCCTGGTGCTCGTGTTCCTGCTCTCGCTGGCCACCAACAGCCGCGGCCTCTACGAGCGCCACTACGTGTGGCTGTTCTGGGTCAACGTGGTCGTGGCCAGCCTGCTGATGCTGGTGATCCTGCTGGCCGGCATCCGTCTGCTGGTGCGTGTGCGGCGCGGCAAGTTCGGCAGCCGATTGCTGCTGCGGCTGGCGGCGGTGTTCGCGATGGTGGGCGTGGTGCCGGGGGCGCTGATCTACACCGTGTCCTACCAGTTCGTCTCGCGCAGCATCGAGACCTGGTTCGACGTGAAGGTCGAAGGCGCGCTCGACGCCGGCCTGAGCCTCGGCCGCGGCACGCTCGATGCGCAGGTCAACGACCTGGCCACCAAGACCCGCCTGGCCG
This sequence comes from Rhizobacter sp., assembly GCF_035702065.1. Classification (GTDB taxonomy): domain Bacteria; phylum Pseudomonadota; class Gammaproteobacteria; order Burkholderiales; family Burkholderiaceae_C; genus Rhizobacter. Next base: position 11,514 of record NZ_DASSRA010000084.1, on the reverse strand, counting down.
CCGAGCGCTTGAGTGACACCGAGCAGGTGCCGCCGCTCGCGCTGGAGCGCGTGCGCGAGCAGCTGTCGGCGCAGGAGGTCACCCTGCTCGGCCCCAACGGCCAGGTGCTGCTGACGGTGGGGCGCAGCATCGGCACGCTCGCGCCCGAGCGGCCGAGCACGACCCAGCTGCGCCAGGCGCGCAGCACGCGCGTGGTCAGCCAGCTCGAAGGGCTGGACGAAGACAGCGTGGCTGCCTCCAGCGCGGCGCGCGTGCGCGCGCTGGCCTACATGCCCAGCAGCAGCTTCTCGCTCGGCTCGCAGGACCGCTTTCTGATGGTCACGCAGCTGCTGCCCAGCACCATGGTCAGCCACGCGCTGGCGGTGCAGGCCGCCTACAAGGAATACCAGCAGCGCGCGCTGGCACGTGACGGCCTGCGCCGCATGTACATCGGCACGCTCACGCTCACGCTCATCCTTGCGGTGTTCGGCGCGTTGCTGCTGGCCGTCACGCTCGGCAACCAGCTGGCGCGGCCGCTGCTCGTGCTGGCCGAAGGCGTGCGTCAGGTGGCGCGCGGCGACCTCACGCGCAAGCAGGTGTTCGCGTCGAAAGACGAGCTGAGCGGCCTCACGCGCTCGTTCGCCGACATGACCGAGCAGCTCTCCGAGGCGCGTGCGCTGGTGCAGCGCAGCCTGGCCCAGCTGGAGGCGGCGCGCACCAACCTGCAGACCATCCTCGACAACCTTACCGCCGGCGTGATCGTGTTCGACCGCGAGGGCCACATCGACACCGTCAACCCCGGCGCCACGCGCATCCTGCGCCTGCCCGTCTCGGCCTACCGCGGCCGCCGGCTCGACGAGGTGCCCGGTTTGCAGGAGTTTGCCGCCGCCGTGGCGCAGCGCTTCGAGCTGCACCGCGGCAGCCCCGAAGCCGGCGAGCGCGACCACTGGCAAGACGCCTTCGATCTGCAGACCACCCGCCTGAACGACCCCCAGGGCGGCGACAAGATCACCCTGCTCGTGCGCGGCGCCTCGATGCCGCACGCGGGCCAGCTGATGGTGTTCGACGACATCACCGAAGTCGTCTCCGCCCAGCGCGCCGAAGCCTGGAGCGAGGTGGCGCGCCGCCTGGCGCACGAGATCAAGAACCCGCTCACGCCCATCCAGCTCTCGGCTGAGCGGCTGCAGCACAAGCTCGAAGCCAAGCTCGAAGGCCTCGACCAGGCCATGCTCGTCCGCTCGGTGGGCACCATCGTCAACCAGGTGCAGGCGATGAAGCAGCTGGTCAACGAGTTCCGCGACTACGCCCGCTTGCCGGCTGCGCGGCCGCAGGCGCTCGACCTCAACGCGCTGGTGAACGAGGTGCTCACGCTGTACGCCACGGCGCAGGAATCCGGCCGCCTGCGCACCGAGCTCACGCCCGAGTTGCCGCTCATCATGGGCGACACCACCCAGCTGCGCCAGGTCATCCACAACCTCGTGCAGAACGCGCTCGACGCAGTGGCCGACCGCCCCGAAGGCTGCGTGCGCCTGCGCACCGAGATCGCCCGCACCGAGCAGGGGGAGCTGCGCGCCGTGCGCCTGCAGGTCATCGACAACGGGCCGGGCTTCTCCGAGAAGGTGCTCAAGCGCGCCTTCGAGCCCTATGTCACCACCAAGAGCAAGGGCACCGGACTCGGCCTGGCCGTGGTCAAGAAGATCGCCGACGAACACGGGGCCCGCATCCGCCTGGCCAACCTCACACGCACCGGCGACGACGGCCCGGCGGTAACCGGTGCACAAGTTTCGCTATCATTTTCAAAATTCGCGCCGGCAGACAGCCCAGCTGTCGTGGCAAACGCCGAAGCACGTGCGCACTGAGGATCCATGGCCACCATTCTTGTTGTCGACGACGAACTGGGCATCCGTGCCCTTCTGTCAGAAATCCTGGCCGATGAAGGCCACAGCGTCGAGCTGGCCGAGAACGCAGCCCAGGCCCGGGCCTGCCGCGAGCGCGTGCGTCCCGACCTCGTGCTGCTCGACATCTGGATGCCCGACGTCGACGGCATCACCCTGCTCAAGGAATGGGGTGCCACGGGGCTGCTCACCATGCCTGTGATCATGATGTCGGGCCACGGCACCATCGACACCGCGGTCGAGGCCACCAAGGTCGGCGCCATGGCCTTCCTGGAAAAGCCCATCACCCTGCAGAAGCTGCTGCGTGCCGTCGAGCAGGCCCTGGCCAAGCCGGCCGCCCGCCAGGCTGCGCCCGCCACTGCCGTGGTGCGCACCGAAGCCAGCCTGACCATCGAAACCGTGATGACGGGCGGCAGCATGCTGCCCGTGGCCCCGCTGGTGCTGGGCCCGCAGCCCGAGCAGCTGTTCGAGCTCGACCGCCCGCTGCGCGAGGCGCGCGACGCCTTCGAGAAGAGCTACTTCGAGTTCCACCTGGCCAAGGAAAACGGCAGCATGACCCGCGTGGCCGAGAAGACTGGCCTGGAGCGCACCCACCTCTATCGCAAGCTCAAGCAACTCGGCGTGGACCTGAGCCGAAACAAGCGTGGGATGGGGGGAAACTGACTCTCCGCCGAACCGGCTATAATCGTCGGCTCTCGTCAGAGAAACTCTCGAAAGAGAAGCGGCCAAGTAGCTCAGTTGGTAGAGCAGCGGATTGAAAATCCGCGTGTCGGTGGTTCGATTCCGCCCTTGGCCACCAAACAAAAGCGGCTCCCCATGTGGGAGCCGTTTGCTTTTGGTCTACGACCATCCGCCTTGCTGGCATCTGGTCACGCAGAACGTGCAGTTCGTCGCACGCCGGTGGGAATGGGCGGGGCGGCTGCCTAGAGTTCACTCCAACGCAACACAACAACCCCGCTGGAGCCCACCATGACCGAACGTTTCATCGCCCCCCTGCTGACCTTCTCGGTGCTGATCGCTGGCCACGTGGCCATTGCCTCCGCCCTGCTGGGTGCCCCGGCCACCAAGCCGGTCGAGCAGCAGATGGCCAAGGCGCCGGTCATTCAGCTCGAAGCCGTGATCATCACCGGCAAGCGCGCTTCCTGAACCGGCTTCACGAGGGCTGCGACCCGTCTTCCTCGGCCAGCCGGTGGCAGTACAGCAGCAACTCGTCGATTTCATTGGACTTGTCGAACACGCAGTCCGCGCCCAGCTCCAGGCAGCGCGTGCGCATCTCGGGGGTGGCGTGGTTGCTGAACACCACCCACTTGGCCGGCCGATTGAAGATGCCGGCCCCCGCCTTGAGGATGCCCAGGCCGGAGCCTCCCTTGAGGTAGATGTCGACGATGACCAGGTCGCAGGCGTGGCCGCCCTGGTCGATCCAATCCCGTGCGGTGAACTCGTCTTCCGCCGTGCCCACCACTTCCACGGGCGCTGATTCCTGCAGCAGGTCGATCAGGCTTTCACGGATGACGGCGCTGTCTTCGACGATGTAGGTCCTGAGGGTGTGCATGGGCGGGCTTCCTGCGGCATCCGGCCTTGGCATCACCGCATGCGCACTTCGCCGTGTGTTCCGAGCTGGGTCGGCGGCCGGCCGGTGACGGCGGCACGGGCCATGGCGAACAGCTGCACCAGCTTGCTTGACTTCACGTCCCAGTAGTTCGCATGGGTGATCTGCACCTGCACCAGGGCCAGATCGGGGTCGGTGGTGCCGCCCGGGAACCAGGCCTCGTTGACCTTGCTCCACAGCTGCTCCTTCTTGGCTGGGTTGTCCACCAGGCGGGCGGTGCCGGAGACGGAGACGTAGCTGTCGGCGCCCGGATCGGCATAGACGATGTTGACGTTGGGCTCGGCCTCGATGTCGGCCACCGGCTCGCTGCTGCGCGACATGAAGAACCACAGGCTGTCGTCCTCGTCGACGCGCTTGTTCTGCGTGGTCATCGGACGGGCGTGCAGGTGCCCGTTGCCGTGGCGGGTGGTGAACATGGCGAACTTGATGTCCTTGATCAGATCCCACAGCTGCTCGCGGGCCGAGGTGTCGTTGGTTTCTTCGCGCTTCATGGGGTGTCCTTTCACCGGGTGAATGAGGGTTGGATCTCATTGAACCCACAGGGCGGTGCGGCGGCGATCAGCGGTGAACGCCTCTGCGTGTAGGAGCTGTCCGGTCTTGCCCGGTTGGCAAGCGGTGGCATTCGTCTATAACCGGAAGCCCTTTGCACCCACTCGGCCCCCACCCCTGCACCACGCGCCCATGCACCACAACGTCAGCCTCATTTCCACCATCGCCGTCGGTTTCGGCCTGGCGCTGATCCTGGGGGTGATCGCGGCGCGCATCCGGGTGCCGCCGCTGGTGGGCTACCTGCTGGCCGGCATCGTCATCGGCCCGGCCACGCCGGGCTTCGTGGCCGACCTGAACCTGGCGGGCCAGCTGGCCGAGATCGGCGTGATGCTGCTGATGCTGGGGGTCGGCCTGCACTTCTCGCTGGCCGACCTGCTGAAGGTGCGGCGCATCGCCATCCCCGGTGCCGTGCTGCAGATCGCGGTGGCCACGGCGCTGGGCATGGCGGTGGCTACGTGGTGGGGCTGGAGCGTGGGCGCGGCGCTGGTGTTCGGCCTGTGCCTGTCGGTGGCCAGCACGGTGGTGCTCCTGCGGGCGCTGGAGACGCGCGGCGTGCTGGAGTCGGTCAACGGCCGCATCGCGGTGGGCTGGCTGGTGGTCGAAGACCTGGTGATGGTGCTGGTGCTGGTGCTGCTGCCGCCGCTGGCCGGGCTGCTCGGCGGCCAGCCAGACGCTGCCCCATCGGAGTACGGCCTGTGGGCCACGCTGGGCCTCACCTTCGCCAAGGTGGCGGCCTTTATCGCGCTGATGCTGGTGGTGGGCCGGCGCGTCTTCCCCAAGCTCTTGTGGCTGGTCGCCAAGACCGGCTCGCGCGAGCTGTTCACGCTGTGCGTGGTGGCGGCGGCGGTGGGTGTGGCCTATGCGTCGGCGAAGCTGTTCGACGTGTCGTTCGCGCTCGGCGCCTTCTTCGCCGGGATGATGATGCGCGAGTCGGAGTTCAGCCACCGCGCTGCCGATGAATCGCTGCCGCTGCGCGATGCCTTCTCGGTGCTGTTCTTCGTCTCGGTGGGCATGCTGTTCGACCCCATGGTGCTGGTCGACGAGCCGCTCAAGGTGCTGGGCGTGGTGGCCATCATCATGGTCGGCAAGACGCTGGCCGCCGTGGGCCTGGTGCTGGCCTTCCGCTACCCGATGAACAGCGCCCTCACCGTGGGCGCGAGCCTGGCGCAGATCGGCGAGTTCTCGTTCATCCTGGCCGGGCTGGGCGTGTCGCTGGGCCTGCTCTCCAGCGCCGGGCAGAGCCTGATCCTGGCCGGTGCGCTCATCTCCATCGCGCTCAACTCGCTGCTGTTCACCGCCATCGAGCCGCTGCAGGCCTGGCTGCGCGTGCGTTCGCCGCTGGCGCGCCGCCTGGAGCAGCGCGACGACCCGTTGGCCGAGCTGCCGACCTCGGTGCACGAGTCCTTCCTGAGCGGCCAGGTCGTGCTGGTCGGCTACGGCCGGGTGGGGCGGCGCATCGCGCAGGCGCTGGAGGCGCAGGGCGTGCCCTACGTGGTGGCCGAGCAGCACCGCGAGCTGGTCGAGCAGCTGCGCGCACGCAACATCCCCGCGGTGAGCGGCGACGCGGCCGACCCCGGCGTGCTGATCCAGGCGCACATCGCCAACGCCGGCATGTTGGTGATCGCCACGCCCGACACCTTCGCCGCGCGCCAGATGATCGAGACGGCACGCACCCTCAACCCGCAGATCGAGGTGGTGCTGCGCACCCAGAACGAGGACGAGGCCGAACTGCTCACCCGCGAGCAAATGGGCATGGTCTTCATCGGCGAACAGGAGCTGGCCACCGGCATGGCCTCGCACGTGCTGTCGCGGATGCGGCCGGGGCGGGCCACACGGGCCCCCCAGGCCGCACACGCCACGCACTGAGCGCCCGTCGGCGCTGGCTGCAGCCTGTCCTGGCCGCTGGCCGGCCCGTCGCCTGCCGCTGGCAGCGGCGCGGTGGCGCCGCTTACAGTGGCTGCATGGTTGCTCCTGCCCCACTTCCCCCCCAGGCCCCGGCCACGCCGCCGACCTTCTTCGGCAGCGTCAAGCTCGGCTTCGCCGCCTATTCGCGCTGGCTGGCCAGCATCAGCTGGTTCCGCTTCTTCCTGATCGCCGTGCTGACGCTCATCGTCTCGGGCGTGCTCTCCAGCCTGCCGCCCTTCAACATCCCCTGGGGCCGGGACACGATCATCTACAAGCCCAAGCGCGTGCCCACACCGCCCCAGCCACCAGCGCCCCCGGCCGAGCCGGGCAACGAGAAGACCGCGGTCGACATCGGCGGCAAGAGCTACACCATCACCGTCGGCAAGGACGGCATCCGCATCGGCCCGACCGGTGCGAGCGCGCCCGCGCCGCTGCCCTCTGCGTCCGGGGCCGGCGTGCACGTCGACCTGCCCGGCGTGAAGGTCGACCTGCCCGAAGGCGCCAGCAACCCCGAGGTGCGTGAAGCCATCCGCGAGGCCAAGGCGGCCATCGAGGAGGCCCTGGCCGATGCCCGCGAAGCCGCGGCCGAAGCCGCTGACGCCGCCCCCAGCGGCATGCGCGAGATCCGCATCAGCGCCTTCACGCCGGGCGAGCACCTGCCGGGCTTCGCCTTCCTGCTGATCGTCATCTCCGGGATCATCAAGCTGATGGCGGCCGGCCGCTTCAAGGCCGAGGCCCGCGCGGTGGTGGCCACCGAGATGGCCGAGAGCGAGGCGCTCAAGCGCCAGGTGGTCGAAGCCCGCATGGCCGCCATGCAGGCGCAGGTGGAACCGCACTTCCTGTTCAACACGCTGGCGAGCATCGACCACCTGATCGAAACCGACCCGCCGCGCGCCAGCAAGATGCAGAAGAACCTGATCGCGCTCCTGCGCGCCAGCATGCCCACCATGCGCGAGGCCAATGCGCAGAGCAACCGCGACCTGGGCCGCGAGCTGGCGGTGATCCGGCCCTACCTGGAGATCCTGAAGGTGCGCATGGAAGACCGGCTCACCACCGACATCCGCGTGAGCGACGGCCTCTTGTCGGCCGAGTTCCCGCCGATGATGTTGCAAAGCCTGGTCGAGAACGCCATCAAGCACGGCCTGGAGCCCAAGCCGGAAGGCGGCTCGCTGACGGTGAGCGCCGAGATCGTGCACGGCAAGCTGGCCGTCACCGTGGCCGACACCGGCCTCGGCTTCGGCAAGGCGGCCACCGCCGGCACCGGCATCGGCCTGGCCAACATCCGCGAGCGGCTGCAGCTGCTCTACGGCAGCAAGGCCAGCCTCACCGTGGCGGAGAATCCGGGCGGCGGCACGGCGGTCACCATCACCGTGCCCTACAGCTCGAACAACCACGAAGGCAAGGCATAGCGGGCCGAGCGCCGGGCCGCCCCAAGCCGGCCCGCATCCCCTCGGGGGATCGGCGAAAGTACTCTTTTGACGAGGGGCAGACATGAAAGCCGTGATCGCGGACGACGAACGTTTGATGCGCGAGCAGCTGCGCGCACGCCTCACCGAGGTGTGGCCCGAGCTGTCGATCGTGGCCGAGGCCAAGAACGGGTTGGAGGCGGTGGAGCTCACCCGCCAGCACCGCCCGGACATCGTCTTCCTCGACATCCGCATGCCCGGCATGACCGGCGTGGAGGCGGCCCGCGCCATCGCGCTGCTGCCCGACGAACTCGACGACTGGCCGGGCTGCGAGATCGTCTTCATCACCGCCTACGACCAGTACGCCGTCGAGGCCTTCGAGCAGGGCGTGGTCGACTATGTGTTGAAGCCCGCCGAGCGCGAGCGCCTTCAGCTCACCGTCGAGCGCATCAAGAAGCGCTTCGCCCAGCGCGCCGCCACCCAGGAGCCGCCGCCTTCGGCCGGGGCCGACATGCAGCAGCTGCTGCGCAAGCTCGCCGGCCAGCTCGCACCCGGCACGCAGCGCCTGAAGTGGATCCAGGCCACGGTGGGCCAGAGCATCCAGATGATCCCGGTCGAAGACGTGCTCTTCTTCATCTCCGACGAGAAGTACACCCGGGTGCAGACGGCCACCGTCGAGGCGCTGATCAGGAAGCCCATCAAGGAGCTGCTCGACGAGCTGGACCCCGAACTCTTCTGGCAGATCCACCGCTCCACGCTGGTCAACACGCGTGCCATTGCCGGCGTGAGCCGCGACATGCGCGGCCGCCAGCTCGTCAGCGTGAAGGGCCACAACGAGAAGCTCGAGGTCAGCCGCAGCTTCACCGGCCTCTTCAAGGGCATGTAGCCTGTCCACCAGGCGGTACTGGCATCGCCTTCCAGACCAACATCCTCGCGTTGAATGCAGCCATGGAGGCGGCCTTCGCCGGCGAGTTGTGCACCCTGGCCCAGCGCAGTGCGCAGGCCGCGTTCAAGCTCTGAGCCGCACCGCGGCGCAAAGCCTCAGGCTTCGAGGCGGAAGCCGACCTTCAGCGTGACCTGGTAGTGCGCCACCTTGCCGTCCTGCACGTGGCCGCGTGTGCTGATCACCTCGAACCAGTCCACGTGGCGCAGGGTCTTGGAGGCCGTGGCGATGGCGTTGCGGATCGCATCGTCGCTGCTGGTGGTCGACGACCCGACCAGTTCGACGAGCTTGTAGACATGGTCTGACATGGCGTGCTCCTCAGGGGGTGCTCCAGCCTACACCCCGCTGCCGCTCCACCCGCGGTGGGGTCATCCGGGCGCCCCTAAGATGCCGCCCATGAGTCTGTGGCCCCGGCTTTCGAGCCTGCTGATGTGGTTGCCGTTGCTGGTGCTCGCGCAGCCGGCGGTGGTCGTGACCGAGCACGTGCGCGCCGAGCTGGTGGCCCATGCGCCGCAAGGCATCGGCCCCGGCAAGGACCTCCGGCTCGGCCTGCTGCTGCAGCACGAGCCGCATTGGCACACCTACTGGAAGAACCCCGGCGACTCCGGCCTGCCCACGCGGCTGAGCTGGCAGCTGCCGGCCGGCGTGAGCGCCGGTGAGATCGAATGGCCCACGCCGCAGCAGCTGCCCCTCGGGCCGCTGATGAACCATGGCTATGAAGGCCAGGTGCTGCTGCCGGTGACGGTGACGCTGCCGAGCGGCTTCTCGGCGCCGACCCTCGACGTGAAGCTGCACGCCGAGTGGCTGGTGTGCAAGGACGTCTGCATCCCCGAGACGGGCGAGTTCTCGCTGCGCTTGCCGGCCGCCTCGTCGCTGGCGGTGCATGGCGCGCTGTTCGAGGCGGCGCGTGCGCGGGTGCCGCGTGAGGTCGACAAGGTGCGCGCCGTGGCCCGCGTGGAAGGCGAGGCCTTGAAGGTCGAGGTCGACGGCCTGCCGGCCGCGGCGCGCTCGCAGAAGCTCGTCTTCTTCGCCGAGACCGGCGCCATCGTCGACCCGGCCGCACCGATGGCGCAGCGCTGGGAGGGCGAGCGCTGGGTCGCCAGCCTGCCGCTCTCCAGCGAGCGCAGCACGCGCCCGGCCGAGCTGCATGCGGTGCTGGCCCGGCCTGGCGCCGAAGCCGGCCTGCGCGTGCGCCTGGCCGTCAGCGGCTGGCCGGCCGAGGGCGTGCGGCGCCCGGTGGCCACCGCGGCCGTGCCGGTGGCGCCGGTGGCCGAGGCCTCGCTGTGGCTGTCGCTGGGCCTCGCGCTGATCGGCGGGCTTCTGCTCAACCTGATGCCCTGTGTCTTCCCCGTGCTCTCGCTCAAGGTGCTGGGTTTCGCGCAGCCGGGCCACGCTCGGCGGGAGCTTGCGGCCGGCGGGCTGGCCTACACGGTCGGTGTGGTGCTGTCCTTCGTCGCGCTGGCCGGCCTGCTGCTCGCGCTGCGCGCCGGTGGCGAGCAACTGGGCTGGGGCTTCCAGCTGCAGTCGCCGATCTTCGTGGCGCTGCTGGCGGCGGTGTTCACGCTGATCGGCCTCAACCTCGCCGGCGTGTTCGAGTTCGGCAGCGTGCTGCCCAGCGGCCTGGCCACGCTGCGCGCGCGCCACCCGGTGGCCGATCACGCGCTCACCGGCGTGCTCGCGGTGGCGGTGGCCTCGCCCTGCACTGCGCCCTTCATGGGCGTGGCGCTGGGCACCGCGCTCACCTTGCCGGCGGCCCAGGCGTTGTGGGTGTTTGCCGCGCTCGGCCTGGGCATGGCGGTGCCGTATCTCGCGCTCAGCCTGTCGCCGGGTCTCGCGCACCGCCTGCCGCGGCCGGGTGTGTGGATGCAGCGCTTCAAGGTGCTGATGGCCTTCCCGATGTTCGCCACTGTGGTGTGGCTGCTGTGGGTGCTGGGCTTGCAGGTGGGCATCAACGGGGTTGCGGCCTGGCTGGTCGTGCTGCTGGCGCTGGCCTTCGCGGCCTGGGTTGGGGGCCTGGCGGGCGCGGGCCGCGCGGCGCGCTGGGGCTTCGGCACGGCGGCGGTGCTGCTGCTGGCAGCCTCGCTTGCATGGGCCTGGCCCAGCCTGCAGCCTGCGGTGATGGTGGCGGCCTCATCGGCGCCAGCCGGCGAGCGCTGGCAGCCGTGGTCGGCGGCGGCCGTCGAGCAGGCGCGTGCCGAAGGGAGGCCGGTCTTCGTCGACTTCACCGCCGCCTGGTGCGTCACCTGCCAGGTGAACAAGCTGACCACGCTCTCCGACCCCGCCGTGCTGGCGGAGTTCGAGAGCCGGCAGGTGAGGCTGTTGCGCGCCGACTGGACGCGCCGCGACCCGCTGATCACCGCCGAGCTCACGCGCCTGGGCCGCAGCGGCGTGCCGGTCTACGCGCTCTACGCGCCGGGAACTGGCGCGCCGCACGTGCTGTCAGAGCTGCTGAGCGCGGGTGACATCCACCAGGCGCTGTCGTCGCTGTCCGTGGCCCGCGCTGGCGAGCCGTCTTCTTCCACCCTTGCAAGGAGCCCGTGATGATGAAGAACCTGCTGACGGCCGCGCTGGCCACGGCCGTGTGCGGTGTGGCCATGGCGCAGGCCGTGGTCGGCCAGCCGGCCCCCGCGTTCACCGCCACCGATGCCAGCGGCAGGGCCGTCAACCTGGCCGACTACAAGGGCAAGTACGTGGTGATCGAGTGGACCAACCCCGACTGCCCCTTCGTGCAGAAGCACTACGACAGCGGCAACATGCCCGCGACGCAGAAGCAGGCCACGGCCAAGGGCGTGACCTGGCTGTCGATCCAGACCGGCGCTGCCGACAAGGCCGAGCTGCAGGCCTGGCAGAAGTCCAAGAAGGCCGTGCCCACCGACACCTTGCTCGACCCCGACGGCAAGGTGGCCCGCGCCTACCGCGCCAAGACCACGCCGCACCTGTTCATCGTCGACCCGCAGGGCACGGTGGTCTACACCGGCGCCATCGACAGCAAGCCCACGGCCAACCCGGCCGACATCAAGACCGCCACCAACTACGTGAACCAGGCCCTGGGCGAAGCGCTCGCCGGCAAGCCGGTGAGCCAGCCCAGCACGCAGGCCTACGGTTGCTCGGTCAAGTACCCGAGCGGGGCCTGAAGCGTCAGCGCTGCGCTTTCAGAGAGCTCGCGATGCACCACTGCGCGAGCCAGTAGCTGAGCAGGATCCACAGCGCCGACAGCGGCAGCGGTGC
>NZ_DASSRA010000083.1:0-2898 GCF_035702065.1 Rhizobacter sp. | reverse complement strand
TCGAGCAAATAGGTCTTGAGTTCGAGCTGGCTCAGCGCGTACGCGAGGTAGGAGGCGATGGGGAACGCGCGCCGCTGCGCCAGCACGTGAACGTGGGCCGCACCGCGGATGAGCTGCGCGGCGCGCGTGATGTCGGCCTCGTCGACGTTCTCTTCCAGGTGACCCAGCTCGGCCACCGCCTCGCCGACGAACTGATGCAGCACGCCCGAGCCCGCGCCGTTGGGCTTGTTGTGGCGGCGCAGCTGGTCGATGCGCTCGCGGTAGCTGGCCGAGCGTTCGACCAGGTGCTCGCGGAACACTTGCTGCATCTCGGAGAAGCCTCGAAACTCGAGCGCGTTCGCGAAGCGGATCAGCGCCGAGGGCTGCACGCCGGCGGCTTCGGCCACTGCGGCCACCGTGCCGAGGGCGAGCTCGTTGGGCTTGTCGAGCGAGAAGCGGGCAATGAGTTGCAGCTGCTTGGGCAGCGTGGGGTAGACGCGTGAGATGGCGTCCTTGAGATCGTCGTAGTTCAGTGCGGTCATCGGGTTTCCACGGGCTTCAATCGCGCGAGAACTTAGAACAAACGTTCTTGCATGGAAGGAGAATAGAACATACATTCCATCCTGTCCAGCGTTTATTTCATTCCCCCATGTCCACCCCGATCCGAACTGCTCCACTCGTCACCGCACCGATGGTGATCACCGTCGCCTTGCTCGCCAGCACGCCGCTGTGGCTGAGCCAGGTGGGCCTCTACCAGTACCTGGCGCTCGAAATCATGATCTGGATGATGTTCGCGCTGGGCCACAACCTGCTGCTCGGCTACGGCGGCCTGCCCTCGTTCGGGCATGGCGCGTACTTCGGTGTGGGGGCCTACGCGTTCGGCCTCTTGCAGCAGCGTGCCGACGCGGGCTTGCTCACCGGCCTGCTCGGCGCCGTGGTGGTCGCGGCCGTCTTCGGCATGCTGGTGGGCGCCTTCATCTCGCACAAGCGCGGCATCTACTACGCGCTGCTCACGATTGCCTTTGGCCAGGTGTTCTGGTTCGCGGCCGTCAAGCTGCACGGCGTGACAGGCGGTGAAGATGGCCTGCTCAACATCAGGCGCCCGGCGCTGTCACTGGGCTTCACCGACATCGACCTGCGCAGCAACGAAGCCTTCTTCTTCTTCGCGCTGGTGCTGTTCGCGTTGGTGCTGATTGCGCTGTGGCGCCTCATCCATTCACCCTTCGGCCGCGTGCTGCGCGCCGTCAAGCAGAACGAGATGCGCGCGGCCTTCGTCGGCCACAACGTGTGGCTCTACAAGTGGCTCGCCTTCACGCTCTCGGCCGGCGTGGCGGGCCTGGCCGGTGCGCTCTTCGCGATGGCGCAGCAGTCGGCCTACCCCAACGTGATGAGCCTGCACAACTCGGGCTTCGTCGTGATGATGGTGCTGATCGGCGGCGGCCTGGTCAATTTCTGGGGCCCGGTGATCGGGGCGCTGGTGTTCATCCTCACCAGAGACTTGCTGGGCGCCTACACCGAGACCTGGCTGCTCTGGTACGGCCTGGTGTTCATGGTGATGGTGCTGTTCCAGCCCGACGGCGTGGCCGGTGCATGGCAGAAGTGGCGAGCGCATTGCGCGAGGCACCGCAAGCCAGCCGCTGCCGTCGTCAACCACACCCCCAAGGAGGCATGAGCATGGCCCTCTTTGAAGCCACCCAGTTGCACAAGCGCTTCGGCGACAACGTCGTGCTGGAGAGCATCTCGCTCTCGTTCGAGGAAGGCCAGCTGAACGGGATCATGGGCCCCAACGGTGCCGGCAAGACCACCTGCTTCAACGTGCTCACCGGACGCTACAAGCCCGATCGCGGCACGGTGACCTTCGCGGGCGAAGACATCACCGGCCTGTCGCCGCGGCGGATCGCCTGCAAGGGCGTGTCGCGCTCGTTCCAGATCATGAACCTGTTCGACGACGACACCGCGCTCGACAACGTGCTGATCGCCTTGCCCGCGGTGCGCGAGCAGGGCTACTCGATGTGGCGCGACCTCGGCCGCAACAGCGCAGCGCGCGACGAGGCCGCGGCCATCCTGGCCCGCGTGGGTCTGGCCGGCAAGGAGAACGTGCAAGCCGACAGCCTCTCGTACGGCGAACGGCGCGCGCTGGAGATCGGCGTGGCCTTGGCCGCGCGGCCGCGCCTGCTGTTCCTCGATGAACCCACCGCGGGCCTGGGCAGCGAGGGCACGGCCCGCCTGGCCGAGCTGATCGCCGAACTCAAGCGCCACCTCACCATCGTCATCATCGAACACGACATGCAGTTCCTCTTCCGTCTGGCCGACCGCATCTCGGTCATCCACTGGGGCCAGGTGATCGCGCAAGGCCGCCCCGACGAGCTGCGCGCCAACCCGTGGGTGCAGCGTTCCAGCCTGGGCGAGGTGACGGCATGAGCGCGGTGCTCAAACCCAGCGCGAACGACGACGTGCTGTCGATCGACGGCATCGAGACCTTCTACGGCGAGACGCAGGCGCTGTTCGGCATGTCGCTGCGCGTCGCGCCCGGTGAGGTGGTCGCGCTGCTCGGCCCCAACGGTGCCGGCAAGACCACCACGCTGCGCTCCATCCTGGGCCTCACGCCGCCGCGCAAGGGCCGCATCCACTTCGACGGGCAGGACGTGACGCGCCGCCCCACGCACGAGATCGCCGCCATGGGCATCGGCTGGGTGCCCGACGACCGCCGCATCTTCCCCACGCTCACGGTGGCGCGCAACCTCGCCATCGCGCGCAAGAAGACGCGCTTCCGCAGCTGGTCCGAGAAGGAGTGCTTCGAGATCTTCACCGCGCTCGAGTACCTGATGGGCCGCGAGTGCGAGAACCTCTCCGGCGGCGAGATGCAGATGGTCGCCATCTCGCGCGCCCTGCTCGGCTCGCCCGGCCTGGTGCTGTTCG
>NZ_DASSRA010000082.1:0-9584 GCF_035702065.1 Rhizobacter sp. | reverse complement strand
CACCGTGCCGTGGGGTTCTTCCTCCAGCGGCGAGATGTGGTCTGCCATGGACTGCCCTGTGTTGTTGCAAAAGCATTTGCTGCGGTGCACAAGCATAGGCGCCTCACCCTTGCGCACAAGTGAAGTGACGCGCCCAGCAGGGTTTTGGTGCGACGCGTTTCACTACGCACTTCCACGCATGTAATTACTAATTACGCCACTTAGAGTTGGCCTCGACCCCTCTTCGCCAAGGCCCATCCACCATGGTCGAGCCCACGCCCCTGCGCCCTGCCTCGCTGCATGAAGAAGTGGCTTCGCGCCTGCGCCACATGGTGTTCGAGCGCCAGTTGATCCCGGGCGCATGGATTGACGAGCTGGCCCTGGCGCGCGAATGGCAGATCAGCCGCACGCCCTTGCGCGAGGCACTCAAGGTGCTGGCCGCCGAAGGCCTGGTGCAACTGGTGCCGCGGCAGGGCTGCCGCGTCACCGAGATGTCGGAAGACGATGCCGACGAGCTCTTCCCGGTGATGGCCCTGCTCGAAGGGCGCTGCGCCTACGAGGCGGTGCGCAAGGCCACGCCCGAGGGCATTGCCACGCTGCGCCGCCTGCACGAGGCGCTGGAGACGCACGCCGCGGCGAACGACATCGACGGCTACTACCGCGCCAACCACGAGTTCCACAGCACCGTGCAGGCGCTCGCCGGCAACCCCTGGCTCGACCGCGCCACCAACGAGTTGCGCAAGTTCATGCGGCTGCTGCGCGGACGCCAGCTCAACTGGCCGGGCCGCATCGCCGATTCGATCAACGAGCACCGCGTGCTCATCGCCGCCATCGAGCAACGCGACGCCGCGCGCGCCGAACGCGTGATGCACGATCACCTGATGGCCCAGCTCGCCGCGCTGAAGGCGCTGCGTGCACATGAAGACAAGGCAGGAGAACAGCAGCATGCTTGATGGCCTGAAATCCGCCGCGCGCCGCGTGGGCAACGACCGCCAGCTGCGCAGCCTCATGCTCGACTGCAAGCGCCTGCTGTCCGAGCGCGGCGAAGCCAACAGCGTGGTGATTGCGCGGCAGCTCGTCACGCGCTTCAGCGCCCTGCCCGACGACCAGCAGAGCGGCTTCTTCGAGCGCCTCTCGCGCGACTTCAGCCCCGACCCGGCGGCGGTGCTGGCCGTGGCCCAGGCCTATGCGGACGAACCCACGGCCGAGAACCTGATCCGCCTGACCCACCTTGCCGAGCCGCCGCGGCAGGAGCTCCTGCGCCGCATCAACCGCACGCCCGGCGGCACCGCGCAGATCGTGGCCATGCGGCGCAAGCTGCTCGCACGCGTGGGCGCACAGCCCGAGCTGCGTGCGCTGGAGAGCGACTTCCTGCACCTGCTGTCGTCGTGGTTCAACCCCGGCTTCCTGCAGATGCAGCGGGTGGACTGGAACTCGCCCGCACAGCTGCTGGAGCAGATCATCCGCCACGAGGCGGTGCATGAGATCGACGGCTGGGACGACCTGCGCCGCCGCCTGCAGCCCGACCGCCGCTGCTTCGCCTTCTTCCACCCGCAGCTGCCCGACGAGCCGCTGATCTTCGTGGAGGTGGCCCTGCTGCCCGAGATGCCGGAGGCCATCGCGCCGCTGATCGACAAGCGGGCCCAGCCACTGCCGCCCGACCAGTTCAAGGTGGCGGCCTTCTACTCCATCAGCAACTGCCAGCCGGGCTTGCGAGGCGTGTCGCTGGGCAACTTCCTGATCAAGCGCGTGGCCGAGCAGCTGCAGCGCGAGCTGCCGCAGCTGCGGCGCTTCTGCACGCTCTCGCCCATCCCCGGCTTCGCCAAGTGGCTGCAAGGCCCGGCCGAGCTGCCAGACAGCTTGCGCAAGGCCACCGCCGAGCGGCTGGCGCAGGCGCGCGAGTTGCTGCTCGCTGCGAGCGGCGGCGACCTCGCCACGCTGGGCAATGCCGCGCTGCTGCAGTCGCTCGGCGAGCCCGAGCAAGAGGCGCTGAGCCGCCTGTGTGCCGCCTACCTGGTGCTCCACAGCACCACGCCGCAGGGCGACGCGGTCGCGCGCTTCCACCTCGACAATGGCGCGCGGCTGGAGCGCCTCAACCGGCTGGGCGATCTGTCGCGCAAAGGCGTGAAGCAGTCCTTCGGAATGATGGTCAACTACCTCTATGACCTGCAGAAGGTCGAAGCCAGCCACGAGCAATTCGTCCACGGCGAGGTCGCACATTCGCGCGCCGTCGCCAACCTCATCTGACACATCCAACCAGGAGACAACACGATGATCCACCTGACGCGCAGACGCGTTCTGCAAACCACGCTGCTGACCACCGCAGCGCTCGCCGCCCCCTGGGCCACCGCCGAACCCGGCTGGCCGAACCGTCCCGTGACCATCGTCGTGCCCTTCCCTGCCGGCGGCGGCACCGATGCCTTCGCGCGACCGCTCACGGCCATCCTCACCAAGAATGTAGGCAAGCAGTTCATCATCGACAACAAGGGCGGTGCCGGCGGCACCGTGGGCGCCACGGTGGCCTCGAAGGCCGCACCCGACGGCTACACCTTCTTCATGGGCGCGGTGCACCACGCCATCGCGCCTTCGATGTACCCCAAGCTCGAATACAACCTCGAGACCGACTTCATCCCGGTGGGGCTGATCTCCAGCGTGCCGCAGGTGATCGTCGTCAACCCCAAGAAGGTGCCGGTGAACGACCTCGCCGGACTGCTCGCCTACGTGCGCAAAAACCCCGGCCAGCTCAACTACGGCTCGGCCGGCAACGGCACCTCGCACCACCTGGCCGGCGAGCTCTTCAAGCTGCAGACCAAGACCTTCATCACCCACATTCCCTACCGCGGCGCGGGCCCCGCCCTGCAAGACCTGATCGCCGGCCAGGTCGACATGATGTTCGACGGGCTGGGCTCCTCGGCGGTGCACATCAAGGGCGGCCGCATCAAGGCGCTGGCGGTGGCGGCGGACAAGCGCGCGCCCGGCTTCCCCGAGGTGCCCACCAGCATCGAGGCTGGCGTGCCCACCTACCAGGTGGCCACCTGGTACGGCCTGTGGGCGCCCAAGGGCACGCCCAAGGAGCTGGTCGAGGCCATGCGCGTGGAGCTGCACAAGGCGCTCAATTCGGACGAGCTGAAGAAGACCTGGAACGGCCTGGGCACCGACACCCCCGACCTCTACGGCGAGGCCTTCGGCAAGTTCGTCAGCAGCGAGACCAGGCGCTGGGCCGACGTGGTGAAGCGTTCGGGCGCTGTGCTTGAGTGACACGGTCATCCCGGCGAACGCCGGGATCCACTGCTGGCAAACTGCCTCGCAGTCCACACGCACCGACCGCACACCCAGTGGATCCCGGCCTCCGCCGGGATGACGCCCTCCACCGCTGAAGCATCTGCCATGAACCACAGCCTCTTCGCCGCCCTGCGCGGCGCCTTCCCGCACGACCTGGACCGCACCGCCATCGAGACGGCCGACGGCGGTGCGCCGCCGTCCTTCTACACCTGGCGCGATCTCGACCGCGCCACCGCGATGCTGGCCAACCTGCTCGACTCGCTGAAGCTGCCCGCCGGCAGCCGCGTGGCGGTGCAAACCGAGAAGTCGGTCGAGGCGCTGATGCTTTATCTCGCCGTGCTGCGCGCCGGCTATGTGTACCTGCCGCTCAACACCGCCTACCAGGCGGCCGAGATCGAGTACTTCGTCGGCAACGCCGAGCCGGCGGTGGTGGTGTGCTCGGGCAAGAACTTCGGCTGGGTCAGCCAGATCGCCTTCAAGGCCGGCTGCACCCACGTCTTCACGCTCAACGACGACCGCACGGGCAGCCTGCTGGAGCGCGCCGCACACCACAGCGACCGGCACACCCCGGCGCAGAAGAACGCCGACGACCTCGCCTGCATCCTCTACACCAGCGGCACCACCGGGCGCAGCAAGGGCGCGATGCTCACGCACGGCAACATCCTCAGCAACGCGCTCACGCTGAAGTCGTATTGGGGCTGGAAGGAAGGCGACGTGCTCATCCACGTGCTGCCGCTCTTCCACGTGCACGGCCTCTTCGTGGCCGCCCAGGGCGCGCTGCTCAACGGCAGCAAGATGATCTGGTTCAGCAAGTTCGACCCCAAGGCCGTGGTCGCCCACCTGCCACGGGCCACGGTGTTCATGGGGGTGCCCACGCTCTACGTGCGCATGCTGGCCGAGCCCGGCCTCACGCACGAGGCGTGCAAGAACATGCGGCTCTTCCTCGCCGGCTCGGCGCCCTTGCTGATCGAGACCTTCGACGCCTGGCGCAAGCGCACCGGCCACACCATCGTCGAGCGCTACGGCATGAGCGAGACGGCCATGCTCACCTCCAACCCCTACGACGCGAAGGACGGCGAGCGGCGCGGCGGCACCGTGGGCTTCCCGCTGCCCGGTGTGCAGCTGCGGGTGCACGACGAGGCGGGGCAGGACTGCCCGGCTGGCGAGGTCGGTGGCATCGAGGTGAAGGGCCCGAACGTGTTCGCCGGCTACTGGCGCATGCCCGAGAAGACGAAAGAAGAGTTCACCGCCGACGGTTGGTTCAAGACCGGCGACGTGGGCCGCATCGACGAGCGTGGCTACGTCACCATCGTCGGCCGCAGCAAAGACCTCATCATCTCCGGCGGCTACAACGTCTACCCGGCCGAGATCGAAGGCTTCATCAACGAGATGCCCGGCGTGGCCGAGAGTGCCGTGATCGGCGTGCCCCACCCCGACTTCGGCGAGGCCAGCGTGGCGGTGGTGGTCGCTCACCCCGGCGCCGCGCTCGACGGCGACGCGATC
Source organism: Rhizobacter sp. (assembly GCF_035702065.1). GTDB lineage: Bacteria > Pseudomonadota > Gammaproteobacteria > Burkholderiales > Burkholderiaceae_C > Rhizobacter. The sequence goes on along the minus strand of NZ_DASSRA010000082.1, from coordinate 4,820 downwards.
CAGCAGGCGCTGAAGGGCCGCATCGCCAACTTCAAGGTGCCCAAGCGGGTGTACATCGTTCACGAACTGCCGCGCAACACCATGGGCAAGGTGCAGAAGAACCTGCTGCGCGAACAGCACAAGACCTTGTTCGCCGCCGTCTGAGTGGTAAGCAGACGCAGCGCCGTGCGCCGGGCGAGTCCGCCCGGCCATACACCGCGTAACAACCTCGCTCCCGCGCCGCAGGGCAACGCGATGAAATCGGCAGCACAAGAAACCCGGGGCCGGTGCGCGCCCGCCACACCATGAACTTCCTCGAACGCATTCCCACCCGCTGGCTCCTGGCCGGAGCCGCGCTGGCTTGCCTGGCCCTGTGGACCGCGCCGAGCAGCGCGCAGAGCACGCCCGACCCGGTGGCGGGCCGCACGCTGTTCAACGACACCGTCAACGCCACCAACCTGCCGCTGACCGGGCCGTGCATCAGCTGCCACATGCCCGACGTGAGCAACCGCCGCATCGCCATCGGCGGGTCGGCGTTCGCCGACATCAGCTACGTCACGGCCTATGCGCGGTTCACTTCGGCCATGAGCCGCATCGGCGGCATGAACCAGTTCAACGACCTCGATGCGCAGCAGGTGGCCGACATCGCGGCCTACATCGCCGACACGCCCAAGGTCACCGCCACCGAGATGGTCACCACCAACGGCAACGTGCTTGCCTTCGCGGCCTCGGCCTCGGGGGTGTCCGTTCCCAAGAACCTCACACTGCAGCATTCGTTCGCCACCACGGCCAACCTGCAGATCACCAGCATCAGCCTGACCGGCAGCCCGGCCTTCACACGGGGCAGCGGCTGCGGCTCGACGCTGGCGCCCGCGGGCAGCTGCAGCTTCTCGGTCACGTACCGGCCCACCAGCGTCAGCACCGACTCGGCCACGCTGACGCTTTCGCTGCGGCAAGGCACGACCAACTTCACGCGCACGGTCGCCCTCAACGGCTCGGTGGCGGGCTCGACCCCCACGCCAGCACCTGCGAATGACGACTCCGGTGGCGGCGCCCTCGGCTGGGCCTGGCTGAGCGGCCTGGCCCTGGCCACCGCGGTGCTGGCGCGCCGTCGCCGCACCTGATGTGAACGACAGCAGCGACAACGCCAGCTGCCCGCGCTGCGGCGGCGCCTTTCACTGCGGCGCGAACGAACCCCTCCCCTGCGCCTGCGGCCGCTTCACGCTGTCGGCCACCACCACCCAGATGCTGCGCGCGCAGTACGACCGTTGCGTGTGCATGGCCTGCCTGGCGCAGCTCGCCGAAGCCAGCCCTCCAGACGTGAAAAAGCCGGCTCAGTCCTGAGACTGGCCGGCCCGCAGCCGAACGAGAAAGCGTTCGCTCAGTGGACGCTCAATGCGATGCCCCCGACGCAGCCGGAGACACCTCGATGCCGTGCTTCTCGCCGCTCATGTCGATGTCGCCGCCCTTGCTGAGGAGCCACAGGGCGAGGCCCACGATGACGACGACGGGCACGATGATCTTCCACATGATTGATTCAGCTTTCTGTACAGCGCAAGAGCGGTAAAACGGAGTTGAACGATGCCAGGCGCGAACCCCGACACCGTCGGGGTTCGCGTGTCTGGGGTCAGTCGTGGGCGTAGATGTCCACGTCCTTGGTTTCCTTCACGAACAGCATGCCCACCACGAAGGTGATCAAGGCAAAGATGATCGGGTACCAGAGGCCGTTGTACATGTTGCCCGTCTGCGCCACGATGGCCAGGCCGGTCGCAGGCAGCAGGCCGCCGAACCAGCCGTTGCCGATGTGGTACGGCAGGCTCATCGAGGTGTAGCGGATGCGGGTCGGGAACATCTCCACCAGCATGGCTGCGATCGGGCCGTAGACCATGGTCACGTAGATCACGAGCAGGGTCAGGATGGCCACGATCAGCGGCTTGTTCATCTTGGCCGGGTCGGCCTTGGCGGGGTAGCCGGCTTCCTTCAGCGCTGCGGAGATGGCGCTCTTGAAGGCGGCGTCCTGCTTCTTCAGTTCATCGGGGGCCAGACCCTTCGACTCGAAGCCGGGGATGACCTTGTCGCCGATCTTGATCTGCGCCACCGAGCCGGTGGGAGCAGCTTCGTTGTCGTAGCTCACCGAGCCGGCCGACAGCACCTGCTTGGCAATGTCGCACGAACTCGTGAACTTGGCGGTGCCGGTCGGGTTGAACTGGAACGAGCAGCGCTCCGGGTCGGCGACCACGACGACCTTGTTCTTGGCCTGTGCGGCGGCGAGGTCGGGGTTGGCCGCTTCGGTCAGCGCCTTGAAGAGCGGGAAGTAGGTCAGTGCTGCAACCAGGCAGCCGGCCATGATGATGGGCTTGCGGCCGATGCGGTCGGACAGCGCGCCGAACACGATGAAGAAGGGCGTGCCGATGATCAGCGAGATGGCGATCATGATGTTGGCGGTGGCACCGTCGACCTTCAGCGCGCCGGTCAGGAAGAACAGCGCATAGAACTGGCCCGTGTACCAGACGACGGCCTGGCCCATGGTCAGGCCGACGAGGGCCAGGATCACGATCTTGAGGTTCTTCCACTTGCCGAAGGACTCGGTCAGCGGGGCCTTGGAGGTCTTGCCCTCTTCCTTCATCTTCTTGAAGGCGGGCGATTCGTTCATGCTCAGGCGGATCCACACGCTGATGCCGAGCAGGATCACGGACACCAGGAACGGAATGCGCCAGCCCCATTCGGCAAACGCGGCTTCGCCCATGGCGGTACGCGTGCCCAGGATGACGAGCAGCGACAGGAACAGACCCAGCGTCGCCGTGGTCTGGATCCACGAGGTGAACAGGCCGCGCTTGCCGTGCGGCGCGTGCTCGGCCACGTAGGTGGCGGCACCTCCGTACTCACCGCCGAGGGCCAGGCCTTGCAGCATGCGCAGGCCGATCAGGATCACCGGTGCGGCGAGGCCGATCGAGTTGTAGTTGGGCAGCAGGCCGACGATGAAGGTCGACAAGCCCATGATCAGGATGGTCACCAGGAAGGTGTATTTGCGGCCGATCATGTCGCCAAGGCGGCCGAACACCAGCGCGCCGAACGGCCGCACGATGAAGCCCGCGGCGAAGGCCAGCAGCGAGAAGATGGTGCGCGATGCCGGATCGAGCGCCGAGAAGAACTGGTTGCCGATGATGACGGCCAACGTGCCGTACAGGTAGAAGTCGTACCACTCGAACACGGTGCCGAGGCTGGAGGCGAAGATGACCTTCTTTTCCTCCGGCGTCATCGGCTTGCTGGCCGCAGATGCAGTTGCCATGAATGTTTCTCCTCGTATAGGTACCCCACCAACGATGAGGCTGGCAGCATCTTCCGGGCAGGCTCTGACCCTGCCCTGACACGACGCTGATGCGAGGCTGACAAACTCAGGTGCAACCCTGAGCTTTCATTTCTTCATGCGAGAACCACAGGGCTTGCGAGATCAGGGTTTTCTCTGAATGCCCACCGGCACCTGCGCTGCGGCGCTCCACGCCGGGCCGTCGAACCACGCGTCGCCGCGCAGATAGGCCGACAGCAGTTCAAGGCCATCGAGCCCCCAGAACGCGCGCCCGTCGACCTCGACCGTGGGCACGCCGAAGAGACCGCGCGCAGCGGCCTCGGTGGTGGCGGCCTTGAGTTCGTCCTTTACCTCGGCACTGGCCGGGTCGCGCTGTGGCGACAGCGCTTGTGTGAGTGCAGCCAGGCGCTGCGCATCGGCCGCGTCGGCGCCGCCGCGCCACACATGGTGCAGCACCTGTTCGCAGGCCCAGCGGTTGGGCGTGCCGCCGGCCGGTGCCGCGGCAACAAGCAGGCGCAGCAGCGCGAGCGGGTTGAACGGGTGCGCGGCCGGCAGGTCGAACGGCAGCGCATGGCGGTGTGCCAGCCACTGCACCTGGCGGTAGGTCCAGTCGCGCTTGGGCGCGATCTCGGCTGGCCCCTTCTGCCCCCACTGCTGCAACAGGCCCGCGAACAGGATCGGCTGGTAGGTGACGGCGATGCTCAGGCCCTCCAGCACCTGCGGCAGGCGCTCGAAGGCGAGGTAGGCGTAAGGCGACACAGGATCGAAACTGAAGCGCAGGAGTTTCATGGCGCAGGCGTGGTGAAGAAGGGGTGCTCGGCCTGGCGTTGCTCGATCAGCTGCCACACGGCGCGCTTGGCGTCATCGCCCATCGTCGACCAGCTGGCGATCTCATCGAGCGTGCGCCAGCAGCCTTCGCACAGGCCGCTCTGCTCGTTCATGCGGCAGATGCTGACGCAGGGGCTGGGGACGGCTTGCTGGCTGTTCATTGCGTCCATCACGGGGTCACGTCAGCCATGGGGGCGCCGGTCAGCGCTTGCAGCTGCGACGGCGTCAGCTTGAACACGCCATTGGGGTGGCCCGCAGCGGCCCAGATCTCGTCGAAGCGCGCGAGCTCGCGGTCGATCAGCATCACCGGCGGCGAGGCGTGCCCCACCGGCGAGACGCCACCGATCGTGAAGCCGGTGGCCGCCTTGACGAAGTCGGCATCGGCGCGGCCCACCGGGCCGGCAAGCGCGGCCACCTTCTCCACGTCCACACGCAGGTCGCCCGATGTCACGACCAGCACGGCCACGCCGTCCTGCTTGCGCTTGAAGACCACGCTCTTGGCGATCTGGCCGAGCTGCACGCCCAGCGCATCGGCGGCTTCCTGCGCGGTACGTGCGGTGACGTCGAGGTAGACCGGTGCATGCGGGTGGCCCTTCTCGGCCAGCAGCGCACTCACGCGCTTGAAGCCCTCGGGACGGTCGATGGTGTCGTTGCTGCTCATGCAGTCGCTTTCTCTCGTTTGGCCAGCAAGGCCTTGCCCACGCGC
>NZ_DASSRA010000081.1:0-13749 GCF_035702065.1 Rhizobacter sp. | reverse complement strand
CGCGCCGCTTCAGCCAGCCGGCGCCCCACAGCGCGAGCAGGATGCCTGCGAGCGGGATGGCCGACTGGTACTTCGACAGCAGCGCCAGCCCGCCCACCCCACCCAGCCCCAGCCACCACGCCCAGGCCCTTGGGCGGCGCGCGGCCTGGATGGCGAGCCACGCGGCCGCGGCCATGCAGCACATCATCACGGAGTTGTGGTTGAGCAGCTGCGCCTTCCAGCTGAAGGCCCAGTGCAGGCCCCACAGCACCACGGCCAGCGAGGCCAGGCGCGGGCCGATCAGCTCGCGCGCCACGAGCCAGGTGAAGAGGCCGGTGCCCAGCACCATCAGCCCGGCCACCACATAGGTGGCGTAGGGCGTGGGCCCGAGCAGCTTGATCATGAGGGCGAGCAGCCAGGTCGGCAGCGGCGGGTGCTTGTGGTAGCCGCCCTCCATGCTGTGCGCCCAGGTGAACTGCTCGAAGTGATCGCCCTGCTGGCCGGCGTTGATGAGCGCGGGGATCAGCACCCACAACCCGGCCATCGACAGCGCAAACCACAGCAAGGGGTCGCGCGCGGCGGGCCGCTGTGCAGTCGAAAGCAGGGGGGTCATAAGAGGAGGGGTGGCCGCAGGGCGAGGCGATTGTGCTGCAATCCGGCCCCGTGAAGACACTGCAGATCAAGGTCAAGCCCAACGCCCGCGTGAGCGAGCTGGCCGAGCAGCCCGACGGCAGCTGGCTCGCTCAGCTCAAGTCGCCGCCAGTCGATGGCAAGGCGAACGAGGAACTGGTTGCGCTCGTGGCGCGGCACCTCGGGCTGCGCAAGTCGCAGGTCACGATCCGCAGCGGCGCCTCGGGCCGCATGAAGCTGGTGCAGGTGGACGACTGAGCGGCGACGACTAAGGCGCCATGCCTTCGTCGCCGGACACCCCATGGTGGTGGCTCAGGAACAGGCGGCCCTTGAACCAGTTGGCCCAACCGGAGGCGCGCAGCGCATCGAGCACCGGGCCCTTCACTTCCGACAGGTCGAGCTGGATGCCGCGCTCCAGCAGCACCGTCTGCAACGCGCGCAGGGCTTCGAGCCCGCTCAGGTCGATGCGGTTCACGGGCGTCATCTGCAGCAGCACGCGCTTGGTGTCGGGGTAGGTGTCGAGGTAGCGTGCCACCACGCCCAGCAGCTGGCGCGCGTTGATGAAGAGCAGGCTTTCGTCGATGCGCAGGCTCATCACGCCGGGCGTGAGCTCGGTGGCGTAGCGCTCGACGTTGCGGTAGTGCTCGGTGCCCGGCACGCGGCCGATCAGTGCGGCGTGCGGCCGCGCGGCGTGCTTGAGCATCAGCGCGATCGACACCGCCACGCCCACGCCCAGCGCCCACTGCGTGCTCTGCAGCACGGTGAGGGCCGCGACCGCGCCCATCACTGCCGCCTCGCCACGCGAGTAGCGCCAGGCGCGGCCGAAGGCGCCCCACTCAGCCGACGCCAGCACCGGCAGCACGATGCTCGCCGCCAGCACCGCACGCGGCAGCCAGGCCAGCGGCACGGCGAGCAGCAGCACCGCCAGCGCCATGAAGAGCGCGGCCCAGACACCCGCCATGCGCGTGCGCGCGCCCGCATCGGCGTTGACCGCGCTGCGCGAGAAGCTGCCGCCCACCGGCATGCCCTGGCCGATGCCGGCCACCAGGTTGCTGGCCGCCAGCGCCGCGAGTTCGCGCCGACCGTCCACGTGCTCGCTGCGCTGCAGGGCCAGGTTCTCGGCCACCGCGAAGCTGCTGACGAAGGTGACCAGCGCGATCAGCGAGGCTCCCGGCAGCAGCTGCCACCACAGCGCCGCGTCGAAGGGCGGCAACGCAAAGGGCAGGCCGATCGCCGGCAGCGGGCCCGTCACCGCCACACCGTGGTCGGGCGCGGCGCTGGCCCAGGCCAGCAGCGAGGCCAGGCAGATCACTGCCAGCGGCGCGGCGCGGGCCAGCATCGCATGGCGGCGCGACAGCCGCCGTGCCAGCAGCAACAGCACCAGCGCCCCGGCCCCATAGGCCGAAGTGAGGGCATGGCCCCAGCCGCCGCTCTGCCACCACGAGCGCGCCAGCTCGGGCGTGCTCGCGCCGTGCGCCGTGCTGCCCAGCAAGGCCGGCAGCTGCGACAAGGCGATCGACACCGCGGCGCCGGTCGAGAAGCCCTGCAGCACCGGCGCGCTCAGCAGCGAGGCCAGCGCGTCGAGCTTGAAGAGCGCCGCCACCGCCAGCAGCAGCCCCACCTCGGTGGCCAGCACCAGCGCGGCGATCGAAGGGCTCACGCCTTCGGCGCCGACCACCGGGGCCATGGCTTGCGCCGTCATCAGCGCCAGCACCGCGGCCGGGCCGACCGAGGCCACGCTGCTGGAGCCGAGCGCCGCGTAAGCCAGCATGGGCAGCAGGCTCGCATAGATGCCCACCTGCGGCGGCAGGCCGGCCAGCAGCGCGTAGGCCAGGGCCTGCGGGATCAGCAGCACGGCCACGATGGCGCCGGCCAGCAGGTCGTCGCGCAGGGCGGTCTGCCGGTAGGCCCGGAGGTGGGGGGTGAGCATGCGCGGATTGTGTCTTGACGTTGCCCATGCTGCGCCGCACGATTCACGCTTCACGGCACGGGAGGTCTCCATGACTTGGCTCAACTTCAGCCCCGAGGTGCACTGGCCGTTCAGCGGCGCGGTCACGCAAGACATCCACGCCAGCCTGCTGGCCAAGGCCGGCAGCAATGAGGTCGAGGTGCGCGCGCTGCGCGAGGTGGCCTCCTACGGCAAGCAGATCGGCGTGATGAGCGACCTGCTGCTGGCGCTGGTGGCCACGGTGCAGCCCAAGAAGCTCGGGCCCGAAGGCGAGCACGCGCTCGAGCAGCTGTGCCAGATCGTGGGCGACATCCAGCGCATCAAGAACGAGCAGAACCCCTTGCCCGATTCGCCCGAAGAGGCGCGCGAGCTGATCGCCGCGCTGAAGGAACGCTTCCCCGAACTCAAATCGGCCTGAAGTCCACGTACAGTGCCGAGTCTGACCTCGGTGCCCCGTCCGACCGCATGCAAGCCGCCTCCCGCCCCGCACGCCCTTCCATCAGCTGTATCTTGCCGGCCTTCAACGAGGCCGGCAACCTGCCCACCCTGCTGACGCGGCTGCTGCCGCAGCTGGCCGCGCTGAGCGACCGCTTCGAGGTCGTCATCGTCGACGACGGCAGCTCCGACGACACGGCCGCGGCCGTCGCGCCCTGGGTGGTCAAGGGCGGCGTGCGCCTGCTGCGCCTGTCGCGCAACTTCGGCAAGGAACACGCGCTCACCGCCGGCATCGACCACGCCGCCGGCGACGTGGTGGTGCTGATGGACGCCGACCTGCAGCACCCGGTGGAGCTGATCGCCCAGATGGTCGAGGCCTGGCGCGGCGGCGCCGACATGGTGTGCACCGCGCGCGCCTCGCGCGCCGACGAGAGCCTGCCCAAACGCATCGGCACCGCCCTCTTCTACTGGATGGTCAACCGCAAGGGCAGCAAGGTGCAGATCCCCGTCGACGCGGGCGACTTCCGTTTGATGGACCGCTGCGTGGTCGACGCGCTCAAGTCGCTGCCCGAGCGCAACCGCTTCATGAAGGGCCTGTACGCCTGGGTCGGCTTTCGCACCGAGATCATCGACTACCACCCCGCCGAGCGGCAGGCGGGCCAGAGCAGCTTCTCGCTGCGCAGCCTGGTGCGCCTGGCGCTCACCGGCGTGACGGCGTTCTCCAACCTGCCGCTGCGCCTGTGGAGCGCGGTGGGCGCGCTGATCGCCGTGGGCGCCATCGGCTTCGGCGTGCTGATCATCATCGAGCACTTCATCCGCGGTCACGACGTGCCCGGCTGGGCCACCCTGGTCACGAGCCTGATGTTCTTCAGCGGCGTGCAGCTGCTGTCGATCGGCATCCTGGGCGAGTACGTGGGCCGCATCTTCGACGAGGTGAAGCAGCGCCCGATCTACCTGATCGCGAGCGACCAGGGCACCGGTTTGGCTGCACGCGACGAGACCGCCGCAAGATGAAGGCGGGCGCGGGGGCCGAGCGCCGGGCCGCTCCCAAGCCGGCCCCCATCCCCTCGGGGGACCGACCGATGTACCCATCGGGCGAGGGGCGCACTCTCACGATCTGTGCCGACGACTTCGGCATCGCCCCCGGTGTGTCACGCGGCATCGCCATGCTGGCGCGCGCCGGGCGGCTCACGGCTGTCTCGTGCATCACCAACGCGCCGCACTGGCGCGAGGCCGCGCCGCTGCTGCGCGAGCTGCCGGGCACGGTCACCGTCGGCTTGCACTTCAACCTCACCGAAGGGCAGCCGCTGAGCCGCGAGCTGGCGCAGGTGTGGCCCGCCCTGCCCTCGCTGCCCAAGCTGCTGCTGCGGTCGCACCTGCGTGCCCTGCCGCTGGCCGCGCTGCGCGTGGAGTGGCAGGCGCAGGTCGATGCCTTCGTGCAAGCCACCGGCCGCGCGCCGCAGATGGTCGACGGCCACCAGCATGTGCACCACCTGCCCGGCCTGCGCCAGGTGGTGCTTGACGGCATCGCACCGCTGTCGCCGCGCCCGGCCGTGCGCAGCACCGCGCGCCTGCTCGGCCCCGGCTTTGCCTTCAAGCGCTTTGTGATCGAGCGCACCGGCGGCCGCGCGCTGCGCCGCGAGCTGCAGCGCCACGGCCTGCGCCACAACGCCAGCCTGCTCGGCGCCTACGACTTCACCACCGCCGACTACCGCGGCCTGATGCGCGCCTGGCTGGCCACGCTGCCGCGCGAAGGCGGCATGCTCTTCTGCCACCCTGCCGAAACCGCCGCCGCCGGCGACGCCATCGGCGAAGCGCGCCTGCGCGAACTGGCCTACCTGGAAAGCCCCGCGTTCAGCGCCGACCTGGCCGAGGCCGGTGTCACGCTTGGCCAGAGCTGGGTGCGTGCCTGAGCGGGCGCTGCGCCGAGCGGAGTTCCCGAACAGCCGGCGGTGCTCATGGTGGGAAGGGTCGTGGCATCCGTGGGCGCCCGCCGTCACCGGAAGGTCCACACCCGGTTCACCGCAAACGTCAGCACCAGGCTCGTCAAGGTCGCCATCACCTGCCCGATCAGGTAGTGCCAGCCGGCCTGCACCACGGCGCCCACCACCGCCATGCCGACCACGGCGCCGAGCAGCGCCGTGCCCTGGAACTTGAGCCACGCTGGCCCGAGCGGGCCGCGGTGCCCGAAGGTGAAGTGCCGGTTGCCGAAGAAGGCCACCTGCGCGCCGACCACCGCGCCCACGCCGGAGCCGATGAAGGCGGGCCAGTGCGCCGCTTCCACGCACAGCACCAGCACCAGGTAGTGCACCGCGGTGGCGACACCGCCGACCAGGCCGTAGCGCAAGAAGCTCTGGAGCATGTCAGCCCGCCGCGCGCATGACCATGCGCTGCAGGGTGGCGTCGCAGCGTGCCACGGTCTTGGCGGATTCCTCCTGCAGCCAGGCGACGAAGGCGGCCACGTCGGCGTCGCCGTGGTTGCGTGCGGGCCAGCGGGCCACGTGGTGCTTGCTGGAGAGCATGGGCTCCACGCCGTCGATGGCCACCACCAGGCGCTTCGCTTCAAGCGCGTCCTGAACCAGCAGCGAGCGCGAGAGCGCCACGCCGGCGCCTTCGATGGCGGCGGAGAGCACCAGGCCCATGTCGGCCAGGTGCAGCTCGTGCGTGCCATCGGTGGGCGCGTCGACGCCCAGGCGGCTGAGCCACAGCGGCCAGCTCCACTCGCCCACCCGGCCCGAGGCCTTGTGCAGCAGCGTCATCTGCGCGAGCGCTTGCGGGTTGCGCAGCGGCCGCCCGCCGGGCAGGAGGCGTGGGCTGCAGACGGGGAACACGCGCTCGGTGAACAAGGGCTGCTGCTCGTTGCTGGCGGGTTCGTCTTTCGCCACAGACCAGGCGATCCACACGTCGAGATTCGGCGGCAGTGGCTGGCCGGGCTCGATGGGCAGCAGCTCCACCGACAGGCTTGGCCGCTGCGCCATGAAGCCCGGCAGGCGGCCCACCAGCCACCACGACGAGAGCGCCGGCCCTGCGCCCACGCGCAGGCGGCGCACCTTCTGGCCGCCCAGCCGCGCCAGGCCGTCGAGGCAGTCGCTCAATTCGGGCAGCAAGGCCAGGCCGGCCTCGGTGAGCGTGAGGCCGGGGTTGAGGCGGTTGAGCAGGCGCTGGCCCAGGTGCTCTTCGAGCCGGCGCACGCGGTGGCTCACGGCGCTTTGCGTGAGGCTCAACTCGGCCGCCGCACGCGTGAAGCTCAAGTGCCGCGCCACCGCCTCGAAGGCGACCAGTTCGGGAAAGGGCGGCAGTCGGCGCATCTGCGCATGATATGGATTCATGCGCGGTGCCGGAATGATCATTTGGCCGCGCGCGGCCTCGTGCCCATAGTGCGACCCCTTGAATCAACACACACGACAAGGAGTCGATCTCATGGACGCTGCTGCAGACAACAACCGACAGCTGATGCAAGCCATCTTCGCCGGCCTCGCCAAGGGCGACAACCGGCTCTTCGTCGAGAGCCTGGCCGATGACGTGGTGATGCGCGTGACGGGCCAGTACTCGTGGTCGCGCACCTTCCACGGCAAGGCCTCGCTGCTGCGCGACCTGTACGGCCACTTCCGTCAACGCGTGCAGCCGGGCGGACGCGTCATCGCGCAGAGCATCGTGGCCGCGGGCGACATGGTGGCCGTGGAGGCGCGGGGCGACATGGTCAGCACCACGGGCCAGCGCTACGACAACGACTACTGCCTGGTGTTCAGGCTGGCCCAGGGCAAGATCGTCGAGATGCGCGAGTACTGCGACTCGGTGCTGACGGAGTCGGCGCTGGGCAAGTTTCCGGCGAGCGCGGAAGGATGAAGATCAGTCCACTTTGGCGCCGGAGATCTTCACCACCTGCGCCCACTTCTTGGTCTCGGCGGCGATGTAGGCGCTGAATTCCGCCGGCGTCATGCCGCTCGGGATCGCGCCTTGCGCCAGCAGCCGCTCCTTGAGCGCGGGTGTGCCGAGCGCCTTGGCACTTTCCTGCTGGATGCGGTTGACGATGTCGGCCGGCGTGCCGGCCGGTGCGAGCAGGCCGAACCACGAGCTGGCCTCGAAGCCCTTGACGCCCGACTCGGCGATGGTCGGCACCTCGGGCAGGGCCGCGCTGCGCTGCGCGGTCGTCACCGCCAGGGCCTTCAGCTTGCCGGCCTTGATCTGCGGCATGGCCGAGGGCAGGTTGTCGAACATCAGGTCCATGGTGCCGCCGATCAGGTCGAGCAGCGCCGGGCCCGAGCCGCGGTACGGGAAGTGCACGAGGAAGGTCCCCGTCATGCTCTTGAACAGCTCGCCGCTCAAGTGGATCGAGGTGCCGTTGCCGCTCGACGCCATGTTGAGCTTGCCGGGGTTGGCCTTCGCGTACTTGATGAGGTCGGCCACCGTGTTGATGCCGACGGCCGTGGCCTTGGCCGGGTTCATCACCAGCACGTTGGGCACGCCAGCCACCAGCGTGATGGGCGCGAAGTCCTTGATCGGGTCGAAGGGCATCTTGGGGTACAGCGACTGGTTGATGCCGTGCGTGCCCACCGTGCCCATCAGCAGGTTGTAGCCATCGGCCGGCGACTTGGCCACCAGGTCCGCGCCCACGTTGCCGCCGGCGCCGGGCTTGTTGTCGACCACGAACTGCTGGCCGAAGGCCTGGCTCAGCTCGGGCGCCATGGCGCGCGCCAGGATGTCGGTGGTGCCGCCGGGCGCGAAGGGCACGACGATGCGCACTGGCTTGCTGGGCCAGGCCTGCGCGAACGCCGCGCCGGGTGCGGCGGCCCAGGCCGCGCAGGCGGCGAGCCAGTGGCGGCGCGAGAGGGTGGGAGCGAGCGGTCGGCGCGTCATGTCGGGTCTCCGATGAAACGTTGTCCGTCGAGTGTGCCAAAGGGCGCACCTGCGGCATCGATGGGTTTCCCGGGCCTTCCCAAGCCTGGGGGGCTGTGACACAGTGGCCCGGACCCCCGGAGCCCGGCGTGACATCCCCCAGCGAACCGCTTCCGAGCACGCACGATCTCGGCGCCATCATCGGCCGGGTCCAGTCACGCTACATCCGCGCCGCGCCGCCGCGCGAGGTCTTCGACCCCCTGCTGACCGACCTGCTGCACTGGACGGGCAGCGGCTACGGCTTCCTCGCCGGCTTGCTGCACGACGACCGCGGCGCGCCCTTCCTGCGCATGGAGGTCTTCACCAACATCGCCTGGGACGACACCACCCGCGCCCTGGCCGAGCGGCACATGCGGGGTGGCCCGCAAGACGCGCTCGAGTTCCACAACCTCGATACGCTGTTCGGTGCGGCCGTCACGCGCCGCGAAGTCGTCATCAGCAACGACCCCGCCAACGACCCGCGCCGCGGCGGGCTGCCCGCGGGGCACCCGGGCATGGACGCCTTCCTCGGCGTGCCCCTGTTCCACGGTGGCGAGATGGTGGGCATGCTGGGCCTGGCCAACCGGCCCGGTGGCTACGACCAGGCGCTGGTCGACCACCTGCAGCCGCTCTTCGCCAGCGTGGCCGCCATCTTCGGTGCGGTGCGCGCCGAACGCGAGCGGCGTGCGGCCACGCAGGCGCTGCTCGCGCAGCAGGAGCAGCTGCAGGCCATCTTCGACATGGCCAGCGTGGGCATCGTGCAGTTGAGCCTCGACGGCATGCCGCGCACCATGAACCAGCGCCTGTGCGACATGCTCGGGCGCACCCGTGAGCAGCAGATGACGATGCGCTCCGAAGACGTGACCCACCCCGACGACCGGGCGGCCGAGGTCGGCCTGCGCGAGCGGCTGCTGAGCGGCGAGATCAGCGAGTACCGCACCGAAAAGCGCTACCTGCATGCCGACGGCCACGCCGTGTGGGCCAACTCCACCATGACGCTCGTGCGCCGGCCCGACGGCAGCCCCGACTACTTCATCCGCGTGATCGAAGACGTCACCGAGCGCAAGCAGGCCGAGCAGGCCTTGCGCAGCAGCCAGCAGCGCTTTCTCGACCTGGTGAGTTCGGTCGACGGCATCTTCTGGGAGTCCGATGCACAGGAACGCCGCTTCACCTACGTGAGCGAGAAGGCCGAGGCGATCACCGGCTACCCCTTGGCCGAGTGGATGGAGGTGCGGTTCTGGTCGCGCCACCTGCACCCCGACGACCTGGAGCGCGGGCTCGCCGAGGTGGCGGCCGTCCAGGAAGGCGGCGGCTCGCAGGTGATCCAGTACCGCTTCATGGCGGCCGATGGCCGGGTGCTGTGGATGAGCAGCCTGGTCACCCTGGTGACCGACGAGGCCGGGCGGCCGCGGCTGCGCGGCCTGATGGTCGACACCACCGCGCGCCGTCGCGCCGAAGAGGCCGCGCTGGCCGCCGAGGCGGCGCTGCGCGCCAACGCGGCCAAGACCGAGTTCCTCTCGCGCATGAGCCACGAACTGCGCACGCCGCTCAATGCCGTGCTCGGCTTCTCGCAGCTGCTGGCGCTCGATGCCACGCAGCCGCTCAGCCCCTCGCAGCAGGCGCGCGTGCAGCACATCGCCCAGGCCGGCGCCCACCTGCTGGCGATGATCAACGACGTGCTCGACCTCTCGCGCATCGAAAGCGGCGGCGTCGCGCTGCAGCTCGACACGGTGCCGGTGCAGGTGGTGGCCAACGAGGTGCTGGCGATGGTCGCGCCGGCCGCGGCCAGCGCCGGCGTGAGCCTGCAGGTCGATCGCAGCGAGCCCGAGCGGGCCCACGCCGACACCTGCGTGCGTGCCGATCACCTGCGGCTGCGCCAAGTGCTGGTCAACCTGGTCAGCAATGCCATCAAGTACAACCGGCCGGGTGGCAGCGTCACGCTGAGCTGGCCGGTCGACGCGGCTGCGGGCCGCGTGCACCTGCAGGTGCACGACACCGGCATCGGCCTCAGCGCGCGCCAGCAGGAGCACCTGTTCGAGCCCTTCAACCGCCTGGGCATCGAGCGCAGCGGCATCGAGGGAACGGGCATCGGCCTCGTCATCACGCAGCGGCTGGCGCAGCTGATGGGCGGCGAGGTGTCGGTCGAGAGCCGCGTCGGCGAGGGCAGCTGCTTCACCGCCTCGCTGCCCTGGGCCCCGCCCGGCCAGGCCGGCACCGCCGAGGCCGGTGGCGACACCGCGCCGGGCGCCCTGCCGCTGTCGCCCTTCACCGTGCTCTATGCCGAAGACAACCCGGTCAACGTGGAGCTGGTGCGCCAGGTGCTGAAGATGCGCCCGGCCTGCCGCCTGGTCGTGGCCTCCAGCGGCGAGCAGGCCCTGCGCCTGGCGCAGCAGGAGCGGCCCGACCTGCTGTTGGTCGACATGCACCTCGGCGACATGAGCGGCCTCGACCTCGCCCGCCACCTGGCACGCGACCCGCAGCTGCGGCAGGTGCCGCGCATCGTGCTCTCGGCCGACGCTTCACCCGACCAGGCCCGCGCCGCGCAGGCGGCAGGCTTCGTGGCCTACCTCACCAAGCCGCTCAACGTGGCCCAGCTCCTGCGCAGCCTGGACGAGCAGCTGATCAGTTCAGCCGGAACGTAGCCACCACGTCGGTCAGCCGCTGCGCCTGCTCGCGCAGGCTTTCGGCCGCGGCGCTCGCCTCTTCGACCAGCGCGGCGTTCTGCTGCGTCACCTGATCGAGCTGCGTGACGGCGCTGCTGACCTGGCCGATGCCCGAGCTCTGCGCCGAGGCCGAGCTGGTGATCTCGCCGACGATGGCGGCCACCTGCTCGACGCTCTTCACGATCTCGCTCATGGTGTCGCCCGCCGACTTCACCAGCCGCGAGCCGGCATCGACCTTGCCCACGCTCGCGTCGATGAGGGCCTTGATCTCCTTGGCGGCCACCGCGCTGCGCTGCGCGAGCGACCTCACCTCGCCCGCCACCACCGCGAAGCCGCGCCCCTGGTCGCCGGCGCGGGCGGCTTCCACGCCGGCATTCAGCGCGAGGATGTTGGTCTGAAAGGCGATGCCGTCAATCACGCCGATGATTTCGCTGATCTTCTCGGAGCTGTCGTGGATCTCGCTCATGGTGGCCACCATCTGCGTCACCACCTCGCCGCCGCGCGAGGCCACGGCCGAGGCACGCCGGGCCAGCTGGTTGGCCTGCTCGGCCGCACTCGCGCTGTGGCGCACCGTGCTGCTCAGCTCTTCCATCGACGAGGCGGTCTGCTGCAGGCTGGAGGCGGCGCGCTCGGTGCGCTGGCTGAGGTCGGCATTGCCGGTGCTGACTTCGGCGCTCGCCACATGGATGCTGTCCGACGACTGGCGGATCTGCCCGACCAGGTCGCGCAGCCGCTGCTGCATCGCCGCCACCGCCGCCAGCAGGCGGCCGATCTCGTCGCGCTGGCCGACCTCCACGTGCGAGCTGAGGTCGCCTTCGGCAATGCGCTCGGCAACGCGGATCGCGCGGTCGATCGGCCACTTGACGCTGCGCGTGATGCGCCAGCCCAGCAGTGCGCCGGCCAACACCGCCAGCGCCACGACGGCGGCGGCGATGCCCAGCGCGCGCTGCTGCCCCGACACCGCATCGGCATAGGCCGTGCCGTTGGCGGCGCGCTCCAGCGCCACCAGCTGCTCGACCTTGCTGCGCCACACCGCTTCTTGCGGCCGGGCCTGCGTCATCAGCGTGGTGGTGGCGCCGATGTTGGAGCCGTCTTGCGCCTGCTTGGCCGCGTTCAGCAGCAGTGGGATGGTGGCCTTCGCCGCCACGGCCAGCTCGCCGACCAGCGCGCGCTCTTCGGTGCTGGCGGGGCTGGCGTCGAGATGGGTGTTGAGCGCCGCCTCGGTCTGCGCATAGCGCGCTGCGGTGGCGGCCAGCGCCTTCACCTCGTTGTCGATCTCGCGCAGGTCGGTCAACAAGGCGATCGAGCGCGCCTGCACCGCCATCTGGTTGATGTGGTTGAGCGCCTCGTGCGCCAGGTCGCTGCGCGCGCTGTTGACCTCGACGATCTGGCGCATGCGCTCGCCGGTCGCGCGGATCTCCAGGCCATTGAGCGTGGCCACGCCCACGAGCATCAGCACCAGGCTGGCAAAGCCCAGCGCCAGCCGCTGGGCCACCGACAGCGGCGGCATCATGCGGTGGCTTCCCGTTTGGTCGGCGCAGGCGTCGGTGTTGGGGGTGGGGCCGCGGGTGCGGTGCGCGGCCAGCGCGCCACGAACTCGCCGACAAAGCCGCGCCGGAAGGCCAGCACGCACACCACGAAGATCGCACCGATGATCACGGTGACCCACGAGCCCACGCGGTCGGCCAGGAAGTTCTGCAACCCGATGATGGTGAAGGCCCCGACCACCGGCCCGGCAAAGGTGCCCAGGCCACCCAGCAGCGTCATCAGGATCACCTCGCCCGAGAGCGACCAGTGCACGTCGGACAAGGTGGCAAAGCCCAGCACCAGCGTCTTCAGGCCGCCGGCCAGGCCGGCGATGGCCGTCGAGAGCACGAAGGCGAGCAGCTTGTAACGGTCGACCTGGTAACCCAGCGAGATGGCGCGCGGCTCGTTCTCGCGGATGGCCTTCAGCACCTGGCCGTAGGGCGAGTGCACCACGCGCACGATGAAGAGGAACACCGCCACGAAGAGAGCCAGCACGAAGAAGTACATCGTGAGGTCGTCGTCCAGCGCGATGAGGCCGAACAGCTTGCCGCGCGGAACGCCTTGCAGCCCGTCTTCACCGCCGGTGAAGGGCGCCTGCAGGCAGATGAAGAAGATCATCTGCGCCATGGCCAGCGTGATCATCGCGAAGTAGATGCCCTGGCGGCGGATCGCGATCAGGCCGACCAGCAGGCCCAGCAGCGCGGCGATGACAACGCCGGCGAGCAGCCCGAGCTCCGGCGGCCAGCCGGCCGAGCGCACCAGCCAGCCGGTGCCGTACGCGGCCGCGCCCATGAAGGCCGCGTGGCCGAAGGACAAGAGGCCGGTGTAGCCCAGCAGCAGGTTGAAGGCGCAGGCGAACAAGGCATAGCAAAGCGCCTTCATCGCGAACACCGGATAGATGCCGATGAAGGGCGCGGCGATGGCGAACACCAGCACGGCCCCGCCGGCGGCGCGGCCCGAGAGCGAACGAACTGCGAACAACTTATTTCTCCTTGCCGAACAGGCCGGCGGGGCGAATCATCAGCACGATGGCCATGATCACGAAGACCACGATGCTCGAGGCCTCGGGGTAGAAGACCTTGGTCAGGCCCTCGATCAGGCCGAGCGCGAGGCCGGTGAGGATGGAGCCGAGGATGGAGCCCATGCCGCCGATCACCACCACGGCGAACACGATGATGATGAGGTTGCTGCCCATCAGCGGCGTGACCTGGATGATGGGCGCGGCCAGCACGCCGGCGATGGCGGCGAGTGCGGCGCCACCGGCATAGGTGAACATCACCATCAGCGGCACGTTGATGCCGAAGGCCTGCACCAGCGCCGGGTTCTCGGTGCCGGCGCGCAGCGTGGCGCCCAGGCGCGTCTTCTCGATCAGCACCCAGGTGCCCAGGCACACGATCAGCGAGGCCAGCACGACCCAGGCACGGTAGTTGGGCAGCACCATGAAGCCGAGGTTGGTGGCGCCTTGCAGCAGGTCGGGCACCGGGTAAGACTGGCCCGACACGCCGAACTGCTCGCGGAACACGCCTTCGGCGATCAGCGCCAGGCCGAAGGTGAGCAAGAGGCCGTAGATCGGGTCGAGCTTGTAGAGGTGGCGCAGCAAGGTGCGCTCGATCAGCACGCCCAGCGCCCCCACCACCAGCGGTGCGAGCACCAGGGCGGCCCAGTAGTTGAGGCCGAACTTCTCCAGGCTCA
>NZ_DASSRA010000080.1:0-2812 GCF_035702065.1 Rhizobacter sp. | reverse complement strand
TGATCGTGGCGCAGGTCTTCGTCTACGGCTTCTTCACTTCCCTGCAGTACACCAGCATGAACACCCTGGCGTACGCGGACATCGGCGCGTCACAGACGAGCAGCGCCAGCACGATCGCGAGCACCATGCAGCAGATCTCGTTCAGCTTCGGCCTTGCCCTCGCCTCGCTGGCCACGAGCTTCTACCTCGACGGCCGCCCCCAGTCCGACCACGACGCCGTCACGACCGCGCTGCACCATGGCTTCCTCACGCTGGCTGCCATCACGTTCGTGTCGTCGGCTTCGTTCTGGGCCCTGCGCCGGGACGATGGCGAGAGCGTGAGCCGCGGGACGGCGCAGGCGGCGTGAGCATCCGCCGGCCCGGCGGAGGATTGGCACGGAAAACGGGTGCTTGTCCTACGATCCGGTTTCGGGCTCGCTCTCTAGAATGCAAAGCATCCGAGGCACGCAACCGACCGCACATTGGGCGGAGACACGGGAACCCGTCACCCAGCGCCGAGGTGGATCGTCACGAAGGCTTCGGCCTGCGTGACGATCGCGAGGCCCGCCGCCAGTTCCTGGTCGCGGGCTTTTGCTTTCCTGATTAGGAACCAAGCTCAGCCGGCTCACGCTGTGAGCGGGTGACGGACGAGGATGAAGGTATAGCCCAGGAGGTGTCTATGCCGATGAATCGAGTCCAGTTCCAGCCCGGGATGTCGCTGCGAGAGTTCCAGGCGCGCTTTGGCACTGAGCAACAGTGCCGCCAAGCGTTGCAGGAGGCGCGATGGCCCTACGGCTTTCGCTGCCCGGCATGCGAGGTGGCCGAGCACAGCCAGTTCGAGCGCCAAGGCCGAACCTATTGGCAATGCAGCGGCTGCCGGGCGCAATGCAGCCTGACCTCGGGCACCATCTTCGACGCCAGCAAGTTGCCGCTGACCGTCTGGTTCCTCGGCATGTACCTGCTGACCCAGACCAAGACCGGCATGTCGGCGCTCGAGTTGCACCGCCATCTGGGCGTGAGCTACCGCACAGCCTGGTTGGTCAAGCACAAGCTGATGGCGGTGATGTTCGAGCAGGAGCGCGACCGGCGACTCGAGGGCGTCGTGCAAGTGGACGACGCGTTCCTTGGCGGTGAGCGCACTGGCGGCAAGCGAGGCCGCGGCTCGGAGAACAAGGTGCCACTCATCGCTGCAGTGCAAACGACGGCCGACGGCCAGGCCATCTATGCCCGACTGGACGTGCTGCCGGACTGGAAGGTGCCCACCGTGGCTCGTTGGGCAGTCAAGGCACTGATGCCCTCGACCCACGTTGTCAGCGACGGATTGACCAGCTTCCAGGGCGTGAAATCGGCTGACTGCAGCCACGAGCCCATCATCCACAACAAGGGCACCGCCAAGGCAAACGTCCAGCATGCGCGATTCAAAGCCATCAACACGTTGCTGGGCAACCTGAAGATGTGGATGAACACGACCTTCCGCGGCTTCAAGACGGGGCACTACGCGCCGCGCTACCTCGCCGAATTCCAGTACCGCTTCAACAGGCGCTTCGATTTGGCCAGGCTCATGCCGTCGCTGCTGGCCTCATGCGCCTTCCAGCCTCCGGCCACCGAGGCCGCCATGCGAATGGCTATGCCGGCTGAGCTTCGTTCCTAATCAGGTTTCGCTTTGGGAGCGCAAGACCCGAAGTCGACCCGTGCTCAGGCCGCCGCGCACACCCGCTTCGCCGCCGCGATCATCCCGTCCATCGACAAGTCATCGAGCTCGATCCGCACGGCCTGCTCGAAGTGATGGAAGTCCCGGGCCAGCGAGCGGCCGTACAACGGGTCGTAGTAGTGCTCCATGACCCGTGCGAACAGCTCGCGCGTGTCGCCGCTCGCGGCGAGTTGCTCCCAGGCCGCGAATTCCTTGTTGCCCACGAGCATCTTGGTATCGGCGAGGGCGCCCAGCAGCGACACGACGCGCTTCGGGTCGGCCGCCAGGTTCGGGTACTCGTCATGCCAGAGCTGCACCCTCGAGGCCATCGGCGCGCCCAGGAGGACCACGGGGGACGTCTGCATGGCCTCGAAGAGGGACACCGGCAGCTGAACCCGCCCGATCCTCTTGGATTCGGACTCGAGCCACACCGGACGATCGGGATCCAGCAGCCGCAGCTGGGCCAGCAGATCGCTGTCGAACTGCTTCTGCGTGGGCTGCGGCTCGCCCGGC
Organism: Rhizobacter sp.; assembly: GCF_035702065.1. Taxonomy (GTDB): domain Bacteria; phylum Pseudomonadota; class Gammaproteobacteria; order Burkholderiales; family Burkholderiaceae_C; genus Rhizobacter. The sequence continues at coordinate 630 of NZ_DASSRA010000080.1, read as the reverse complement.
ACCTCGCCGAGAACCGAACCCCGGTGGTGAGCGATGCCCTCCAGGTCGATCACCTGCTCGCCCAGCGTGCGCAGGGCGGCGAGGAAGCGCGTCTTGCCGACGCCCGTCGGCCCGGCGACCAGCTTGAATCGGAAATTGCGCGGAAGCGTGTCCAGCCCTTCGCGCACCCAGCGGCGGTAGTTGCGCCAGCCCCCGCGCAGCACGTCCACCTTGAAGCCGATGATCCGCAGGGCGCTGCTCCAGAGCTCCGATCGTTTCCCGCCGCGGAAGCAGTACACCAGGATCCGCGCGTGGCGGGGCAACGGCGCGATGTGTTCGGCGATGTCGTCGGCGATGTTGCGCAGGGCTTGCTGGACGCCGAGGAGATAGGCGGCGTGCGTGTCGGTGCGGTGCAAGGTGCCCACGGCCGCGTACTCGTCGTCGACGACGACGGGCAGGTTGAGGGCGCCGGGGATGTGGTCGTCCGAGAACTCGCGCGGACTGCGCGCATCGATGATGAGGTCGTACGCCGCCCAGTCCTGGACGTCGAGGTCGGCTGGGCGGGGCGCCGCCCGCGCCTCGGTGCTTCTGGTCATCTCGGTGGTCGCCTTGGGGGGAACGAGGATTGTCACCGATCGAGTGCGCCGAGCC
>NZ_DASSRA010000079.1:0-13321 GCF_035702065.1 Rhizobacter sp. | reverse complement strand
CACCGGAGCCCTGCAGGCGGGTGAGCGGCTGTTCGGCTTCCAGGTCACCTTCTTTCGCTCGCGCACGGGCCTGCCGGGGGCAGCAGCCGCTTCGCCGCCCGGCAGATCGTGTTCGCCCACGCCGCACTGAGCGACGTGCAGGCTGCCCGCCAACGGCACGACCAGCGCATCGCCCGCGCCGGCTTCGGAATCGCCGAGGCGGCCGAGGGCGACACCGCCGTGCGGCTGCGCGACTGGTCGTTGCAGCGCGACAACGCCGGCCGCTACCGCACCGAGATCCAGAGCGACGACGCCGGCTTCCGCCTGGGCCTCCTGCTGGCCCCCACCCAGCCCCTGCTGCTGCAAGGCGACGCCGGCTTCTCGCGCAAGGGGGCGCAGCCCGGCCTCGCCAGCCACTACTACAGCGAGCCGCAGCTGGCGGCCAGCGGCACGCTCACGCTCGACGGCCGCGACCTGCCCGTGCAAGGCCGCGCCTGGCTCGACCACGAATGGGCCGACACCCTGCTCGGCCCCGACACCGTCGGCTGGGACTGGATCGGCATGAACCTCGACGACGGCAGTGCCCTCACCGCCTTCCGCCTGCGACGCGCCGACGGCAGCACGCTCTACGCCGGCGGCAGCCTGCGCCGGCCCGGTGGCGCGGTGCGCAGCTTCGGGCCCGACGAAGTGCGCTTCACGCCCGGGCGCACCTGGCTAAGCCCCGCCTCGCAGGCACGCTACCCGGTGCAATGGACCCTCGACACGCCCGCCGGCCGCCACACCGTGCAGGCCCTGTTCGACGCGCAAGAACTCGACAGCCGCTCCAGCACCGGCGCCTTCTACTGGGAAGGCCTGAGCGACCTGCTCGACCCCCAAGGCCGGCGCGTCGGCCGTGGCTACCTGGAGATGACCGGCTACGCCGGCCGGCTCAGGCTCTAGGCCATAGGACACTTTCATTTCAAGTAGGCAGCAAAAAGCGTGCTTATTGCCGCGACATCGCCTGCACATGTGCCTCAAAATCAAGCACACGCGCACCTGCCCCCGTGGTAAGGCGGGTAGCGCCAATACCCATGACCCAGCCTTCCGCCTTCGACAATCTCGCCAAACGCCCGGCCGCACCGCCGGTGTTGGCGCTCCTGTGGGCGCTGTTCGCCGCACAGAGCGCCGTGGCCGCGAGCGTGTGGGCCGCCTGCCTGGCCGTGGGGCTGGTCGCCCACCGCCTGGGCACCCGCAGTGCCGCACCGCTGGCCGAGCTGCCGCCGCCCAAGGAGCCGCCGCAACCCATCCGCCCCCTGCAACAGCCCAGGCGGCGCCGCACCGATGCCGCCCTGCCCAGCGGTGGCATGCGGCCTGTGACGACCGAATCGCTGCTGACCAGTCACCGCGACAACCTCATCGAGCAGTGCAGCGCCGATTCGCTGGCCAACACCGCCGAGTACCTGTCGCAAGACTTCCAGTCGCGCCACCAGACCCTGTGCGTGCTGCACGTGGGGCTGGACGGCTTCGGCCCGCTCGTCGAGAGCTACGGCCGTGAAGCCGCCCACCAGGTGCTGATCCAGGTGGCGCGCCGCTTGCGCCACCTCGCCCGCAGCGAAGACAAGGTGCTTCGCCTGCGCGACACCGAGTTCGTGCTGCTGCTGGGCGGCCCGGCCGAAGAGACCAAGCCCTTCCTCTTCGCGATGAAGGCGCGGGTGATCGCCGAACTACAGCGTGCGTTCGCCTACCGAACGTTGAGCAACCTGCACATCAATTGCAGCGTGGGCTTCGCCATCCATCCGCTGGACGGCACCACTGGCCAGCAATTGATACATCACGCAGAAGAATCGCTGGCGGAAGCCCGCAGCCGCCAGGTCTTGTCGCGCCAGGCTCAATTCGCCTGAGGCGCCTGAATCAGGGGTGACGGCATAGGGCGCATCAGTGCGCCCCGCCACCGTCCGCCGCCGCGCCGCCCATCTGCGGTTTCGTCAGCCACACCATGCCCAGCAGCAGCACGAACAGCACCGACGACAGCCAGAAGATGTCGGTTGCGGCCATGGTGAACGCCTGCTGGTTGATCAGCCGGTCGATCGTCGCCAGCGACTGCTCGTTGCTGTAGCCGGCGGCACCGAGCTGGCTCAGCGTCTGCATGGCCGTGTCGTTGCCGCGGTTGATGCTCTCGGCGATCTGCGCGTGGTGCATCACGGCGCGGCTCTCCCACACGGTGGTGAAGAGCGAGGTGCCGATCGCGCCCGCAGTGATGCGAACAAAGTTCGAGAGCCCCGCGGCCGCCGGCATCTGCTGAGGCGCCAGCCCCGAGAAGGTGATGGCCTGCAGCGGGATGAAGAAGAAGGCCATCGCCGCGCCCTGGATCACGGTCGGAATGATGATGGTCGCGAAGTCGGCCTGCACGTTGAAGTGCGAGCGCATCCACAGCACCAGCGAGAAGCCGAGGAAGGCCACGGTGGTGAGCGCGCGCGGGTCGATGCGCCGCACGTTCTTGCCCACCCAGGGCGAGAGCACGATCGCCAGCAGCCCCACCGGTGCGAGCGCGAAGCCGGCCCAGGTGGCGGTGTAGCCCATGTACTGCTGCAGCCACAGCGGCATCAACACCACGTTGCCGAAGAAGAGCCCGTAGGCCACCGCCAGCGAGGTCGAGCCGAGCCAGAAGTTGCGGCGCACGAAGAGGCGCAGGTCGACGATGGGGTGCTTTTCGGTCAGCTCCCAGGCCAGGAAGAACAGGAAGCTCACCGCCGACACCACCGCGAGCGCAATGATCTGGTTGGACTCGAACCAGTCGAGCTCCTTGCCCTTGTCGATCATGATCTGCAGCGCACCGACGAAGAGCACCAGCAAAGCCAGGCCCACGTAGTCGAGCGGCACGCGGCGCGGGCCGGGGTCGCGGGTGCGGTAGATCGACCAGGTGGCCGCAGCCGCGACCAGGCCCACGGGCACGTTGATGTAGAAGATCCACGGCCAGGAGATCACGTCGGTGATCCAGCCGCCGAGCAGCGGCCCCACCACCGGCGCGACCAGCACCGTCATCGCCCACATGGCCATCGCGATGCCTGCCTTGGCGGGCGGGTAGCTGGCCAGCAGCAATGTCTGCGAGAGCGGGATCATCGGCCCGGCGACCAGGCCCTGCAGCACGCGAAAGGCGATCAGCGACTCGATGTTCGGCGCCAGGCCGCACAGCCACGAGGCCAGCACGAAGAGCAGGATGCTGGCGGTGAACAGGCGCACCTGGCCGAAGCGCTGCGTGAGCCAGCCGGTGAGCGGCACGCTGATCGCGTTGGCCACGCCGAAGGAAGTGATGACCCAGGTGCCTTGCGCCGGGCTCACGCCCATGTCGCCGGAGATCGCGGGAATGGACACGTTCGCGATCGAGCTGTCGAGCACGTTCATGAACGTGGCCAGCGACAGCGCGATCGTGCCCAGCACGAGCTGGCTGCCCGTGAGTGGCGCGAAGGCCACGGGCGCCTTCGTTGCAGGGGCCGGCGCGGGTGTGGGCGTGGGTGCGGATGAGGCCGGCAGATCGGCCGTGGTGGAAGACATGCTCAGCCTCTATGGATGCTTACTTGCCCGCAGCGATGGAACCGGCCGCCGACGAGGCCAGGGCCGACACCGGCGTGCCCGCCAGGGCGGAAGCCGGCGCCGAAGCACGGCTGGCCTGCACAGGAGCACCCTTCGCGCTGCGGCCCAGGTTGGCCGCAATGATCTTGCGCACTTCGGCATCGGCATCCATCGAGCCGGCCTGGATGGCGCCGGCCTGGGCCACGCTGGTGCTGCGCGGCGCATCGGCCAGCGTCTTGCCGCTGGTGTCGCTGATGTCCACGCGCGCCTCCATCGACAGGCCCACGCGCAGCGGGTGCTCGGCCAGTTGCTTGGCGTCGAGCGCCACACGCACCGGCAGGCGCTGCACGACCTTGATCCAGTTGCCGGTGGCGTTCTGCGCCGGCAGCAGGGCGAAGGCCGCGCCGGTGCCGGCGCCCAGGCCTTCGACCTTGCCGTGGTACTCGACCTTGGTGCCGTACATGTCGGCGGTGAGCGTCACCGGCTGGCCGATGCGCAGGTTGCGCAGCTGGCTTTCCTTGAAGTTGGCATCGACCCAGACCTGGTTGAGCGCGATCACCGACATCAGCGGCGCACCGGCCGGTACGCGCTGGCCGAGCTGCACGCTGCGCTTGGCGACATAGCCGTCGACCGGTGCAGCCAGGTCGGTGCGCTTGACCGCGAGGTAGGCCTCGCGCACGCGCGCCGCGGCGCGCTGCACGCTCGGGTGCTCCTCGACCGAGGTGTTGTCGGTGAGCGCCTGGTTGGAGGCGAGCTGCTCACGCGCCGCGGTGATGGCCGACTGCGCGGCGGCCACCGCGCTCTTGGCGGCGGTGAGCTGGGCTGTGCTGTGGTTGAACTCTTCCTTGCCGACGGCACCGGTGGCCAGCAGCGGCGTGCGGCGGGCCACGTCGTCTTCGGCGCGGGCCACGTCGCTCTGGGCGCGGGCCAGGTCCGCCTCGCGCAGCGCGATCTGCGCCTTCAGCGTGGCGTTGTTGCCGAACAGGGTGCGCACCTCGCGCACGGTCTGCGCGAGCTGGGCCTCGGCCTGGTCGAGCGCGACCTGCGCATCGGCCGGGTCGAGCTTGACGATCACCTGGCCGGCCTTGACGAAGTCGGTGTCATCGGCGTTGATGGCGAGCACGGTGCCACCGACCTGCGGCGTGAGCTGCACCACGTTGCCCTGCACGTAGGCGTTGTCGGTGTGCTCGAAGTGGTTGAGCACGAGGGCGTAGTAGGCGCCGTAGGCGATGCCGGCGACCGCAACGGCGGCGGCCACGGCGGTGAGTGCTTTCTTGCGGGCCGGGTTGCCGGCGGCGGTGGCTTGCTGGGGAGCGTTCATGGTGTTCTCCGGGGAATGCGTTTCGGTACAGCGTTGGTGTTCAGCGGGCGGCGGCGACGCGGGTGTCGGGCGTGGTGTAGCCCCCGCCCAGCGCACGGATGAGGGCCACCTGCGTGTCGACGGCGCGTGTCTTCAGCTCGGTGGCGGCGCGGCGCTGCGTGAGCACGTTGGACTCGGCGTTGAGCACCGTGAGGTAGGTGCCCAGGCCGGCCTTGTAGCGCTGCACGGCCAGGTCGTAGGCCGCCTCGGCAGCCACCTGTGCCGCGGCCTGCTCGGTCTGCTGGCGTGCGATGGATTGCAGCGAGGTGATCTGGTCGGCCACGTCGCGCACCGCGTCGATCACGGTGGCGTTGTAGGTCTCCACCGCGGCGTCGAGGTCGGCCGAGCGGCCACGCAGGTTGGCGCGCAGGCGGCCCGAATCGAAGATGGGCAGGCGGATCGCCGGGCCCACGCCGTACTGCTCGCTGGTGCTGCGGAACAGGCGGTCCAGGCCGATGCTCGACACGCCGGCGAAGGCCACGAGGTTGATGTTGGGATAGAACTGCGCGCGCGCCACGGCCACGTCGCTGGTGGCGGCCTCCACACGCCAGCGCGCGGCGCTGATGTCGGCGCGGCGGCCCAGCAGGTCGGCCGGCACGCTGGCGGGCAGCGGCACGGCTTGCACGGCGGTGAGCTGCGGCGTGAGCTGGTCCAGCGCCTGCGGGGCCTGCGCGGTGAGCGCGGCCAGGGCGTGGCGCGTGAGGGTGATCTGCTCTTCCAGCCCTTCGAGCACCAGGCGCGTCTCGGGCAGCAGGCTTTCGCCCTGCTTCAGCTCGACCTGCGTGTCCAGCCCGGCCTGCACGCGCTGGCGGATCAGTGCGAGCGTCTCTTCGCGCTGGGCCAGGGTGCGGCGCGTCACCTCGCGCAGCTCGACCTGGCGGGCCAGCTGCAGGTAGGTGCGTGCCACGTTGGTGGCCAGCAGCACGCGGGCCGCCTGCACGTCGGCCTCGATGGCGCGCTGGGTGCCCACCGCCGCCTCGATCGCGGCGCGGTTGCGGCCGAAGAAGTCGAGCTCCCAGGAAGCGTTGAACTGCACCGTGCCGGTCTCGGCAAAGTTGCCGGCCAGCGGCGCGGGAACCATGCCGTTGGTGGTGTAGCGCTGGCGCATGGCCTCCGCCGAGAGGTTGACCTGCGGGCCGTCGGCGGAGCGGGTGATGTCGGTGGCCGACTGGGCACGCGCCAGGCGGGCCTGCGCCACCTTGAGGTTGGGATTGCCTTCGAGCGCCTGCGTCACCAGGGCTGAGAGCTTGTCGTCGCCGAAGTTCTTCCACCACTCGGTGGCGATCGGGGCGGCGGCGTCGGCATCTGCCGCACCCAGCGTGGCCGGGGTCACCGGCTTGGCCGCTGACGGGTCGATGCCGGCGGTGCTGGCGCAGCCGGCCAGCGTGAGCACCAGGGTCGAGGCGAGCGCGACGACAAGCGTCGACAGCGCAGGCAGGTGCCGGGCGGCGGCGTCGCTCAGGGTGAGTTTGCAGGAGGTGGACATGGTCGCTTTTCGTGAAACTTGTTCGGGCTTTATTTGCTTAGGCATGTATTCAGGCGCGATTCGGCGTGTAAATGACACAAGGCCTCAAGGGGCCTCGCGCATCGCCTCTCCGTTGGCCACCATGCGGCGCAGGTATCCGGTGAGGGCCTGCCATTCGGTCTTGGAGAACCCGGCCAGGTGGGCATTCATCACCTCGACCAAAGCCGCGGGGATCTTGTCGGCCGCGGCCTCGCCTTCGGGCGTGAGTTCGAGGTTGACGACACGGCGGTCTTCGGTGGAGCGCACCCGCTTGCACAGGCCCTTGGCCTCCAGCCGGTCGAGCAGGCGGGTGGTGGCGCCGGGGTCGGTCTGCAGCTCGCGGGCGAGCTCGGCCACGGTCGAGGCCATGCACTTGCGCAGCTTGTACAGCGGCTCCCATTGCGCATTGGTCAGGCCGTGGGGTTCCAGGCGCCTGTCGGTTTCCTGCTTCATCGAGGTGAGCAGGCGGCGCAGCAGGTAGCCCACGCTCTCATCCGCCGAATATTCATTCGGGCGGTAGAAGTCGGCGGGGGGCAAGGGTTTGGGCATCGTTTGGCTCCTGTGATGGGAATTTAGATGCCTAGGCAATGAATGTCAAGGCTTGGTTTTGTCAACTTTGCCCATCGGCCCGTGCAGTACCTCTCCACTGGCTAGACTGCGCGCCATGCCCAACACGCCCTCTCCCGCCGCCGGCCGCAGCGTCCGCTCCCTCAACGGCCTGTGGCCCTTCCTGCGGCCCTACCGGCTGCCCATCGGTTTGGCGATGGTCTTCCTGGTGCTGGCCGCGGGCGCCACGCTGGTGTTCCCCATCGCGCTCAAGTCGCTGATTGACCAGGGGCTCGTTGCCAGCGACCCCGGCGCGCGCGTGATGGCGCTGCGCGAACACTTCTTCGCCCTCTTCGCCGTGGGCGCGGCACTGGGCGTGTTCTCGGCCGCACGCTTCTACGCCGTCACCTGGCTGGGCGAGCGCGTCACGGCTGACCTGCGCAACGCCGTCTACAGCCATGTGGTGAAGCAGAGCCCCGAGTTCTTCGAGACCACGCAGACCGGCGAGGTGCTGTCGCGCCTGACCACCGACACCACGCTCGTGCAGACGGTGGTGGGCTCCAGCCTCTCGATGGGCCTGCGCAACACGGTGATGGGCGTGGGCGCGATGGTCATGCTCGTCATCACCAACCCCTACGTGATGTCGCAGGTGCTGGGCGTGCTCATCATCGTGGTGCTGCCTTCGCTGTACTTCGGCCGGCGCGTGCGCAAGCTCAGCCGCGCCAGCCAGGACCGTGTGGCCGATTCGTCGGCCATCGCCGCCGAGGTGCTGAACGCCATCCCGGTGGTGCAGAGCTACACGCAGGAGCAACGCGAGGCCACGCGCTTCGACCAGTCGACCGAGCACGCCTTTCATACCGCGATCAAGCGCACACGCATGCGCTCGTTCCTGGTCGCCTTCATCATCACCGCCACCTTCGGCGCGCTGCTGTGGGGCCTGTACCAGGGCACGCAGGCGGTTGCACGCGGCGAGATCTCGGCCGGCCACCTGGGGCAGACGGTGGTGTTCGTGATCATCCTCGTGAGCAGCGTGGCCGTGCTTTCCGAGGTGTACGGCGACCTGCTGCGCGCCGCCGGCGCCACCGAGCGCTTGATGGAGTTGCTGGACGCGCGCTCGCCGATCGAGTCGCCTGCGCAGCCTGTGGCGCTGCCCATCACGCGCGCAGGCTCGGCGGTCGCGCTGAATGACGTGACCTTCCACTACCCTTCCCGCCCACAGCACCCTTCTCTTCAGCACCTCACCCTGCAGGTGCAACCCGGCGAGACGGTGGCCATCGTCGGCCCGAGCGGTGCCGGCAAGAGCACGGTGTTCCAGCTCTTGCTGCGCTTCTACGACACCACCGCCGGCACGGTGAGCATCGACGGTGTGCCGGTGCGCGACACCTCGCTGCATGCGCTGCGCCAGCGCATCGGCATCGTGCCGCAAGAGAGCGTGATCTTCTCGGCCAATGCCATGGAGAACATCCGCTACGGCAAGCCCGAGGCCACGGACGAAGAAGTGATCGCCGCCGCGCGCGCCGCCTTTGCCGACGACTTCCTGCGCCAGCTGCCCGAGGGCTACAACACCTTCCTCGGCGAGCGCGGTGTGCGCCTCTCTGGCGGCCAGCGGCAGCGCATCAGCATCGCGCGCGCCATGCTCAAGAACCCGCCGCTGCTGCTGCTCGACGAAGCCACCAGCGCGCTCGATGCCGAGAGCGAACGCATGGTGCAGGCCGCGCTCGAATCGGCGATGAAGGGCCGCACCACGCTCGTCATCGCGCACCGCCTGGCCACTGTGCAACGCGCCGATCGCATCGTGGTGATGGAGCACGGCCGCATCGTCGAGACCGGCACGCATGCGGAACTCGCCGCCGCCGGCGGGCTCTATGCACGGCTGGCCGCGCTGCAGTTCGAACCCTGAACGCAGCAAAAACGCAAAGAAGTGTTTCGGCTGTAGGCCGGTACCCACATGGCGCGTTGAGAAGCTCTGACAGACAGCGCCTTCATCGCCCGGACACACTGGCCGGCAAACATCATTCAGGAGAAGAACCATGCGCAGACCCCTCACCCTCCTCGCCACCTCGCTCGCCGCCGGCTCGCTGCTGCTCGCCGGCTGCGAAAACATGAGCCCCGAAGCGAAGGGCACCGCAGCCGGTGCCGGCATCGGCGCGGCCACCGGCGCCGTGATCAGCGCCGCCACCGGCGGCAAGGCGGGCGTGGGTGCCGCAGTCGGCGGCGCCGTCGGCGCGGTGGCTGGCAACATCTGGTCCAAGAAGCAGGAAGAGCGCAAGCGCCAGATGGAGCAGGCGACGCAAGGCACGGGCGTCGACGTCACCCGCACGGCCGACAACCAGCTCAAACTCAACGTGCCGAGCGACATCTCGTTCGCCGTCAACCGCGCCGACATCAAGCCCGAGCTGCGCTCGGTGCTCGACAGCTTTGCCGGCAGCTTGCAAGGTGACCCGAATGTGCGCGTGAGCATCGTCGGCCACACCGACAGCACCGGCAGCGATGCGATCAACAACCCGCTGTCGGTGGAACGTGCGCAGAGCGTGCGCGACTACCTCGCGGGGCGCGGCTTCCCGCCTTCGCGCGTCGAGACTTCGGGACGCGGCTCGCACGAGCCGATCGCCGACAACGGCAGCGAGGCTGGCCGGGCCAAGAACCGGCGCGTGGAGATCTTCTTGCGCGAGCCCGGCCAGGGTTAAGGCCCCCCAGTCGCTTCGCTCCTGCCCCCAAGGGGCGCCGCCTGGCGGACCGGCAAAGCCGGATCCGCGGGCGTTGCTTGATCTCAAGCAGTCATAATTTGCGATCCGATTCGGAGATTCGCAGTGACCCGCCCCATCCGTTCCCAGTACGAAGACTTCATGCGGCACGTGTACACGCACGGCGTGGCCAAGACCGACCGCACCGGCACCGGCACACGCAGCGTGTTCGGCCACCAGATGCGCTTCGACCTGAACGAAGGCTTCCCGCTCGTCACCACCAAGAAGGTGTTCACCAAGGCGGTGATCCTGGAGCTGCTGTGGTTCCTGCGCGGCGACAGCAATGCCAAATGGCTGCAGGAGCGCGGCGTGACCATCTGGGACGAATGGGCCGCCCCCAACGGCGACCTGGGCCCGGTGTACGGTGTGCAGTGGCGCTCCTGGCCCACGCCCGACGGCGGCCACATCGACCAGATCGCCGAGGTGGTGAAGGCGCTCAAGACCAACCCCGATTCACGCCGCATCATCGTGAGTGCCTGGAACGTGGCCGAGCTGTCGAAGATGGCGCTGATGCCCTGCCACGCCTTCTTCCAGTTCTACGTGGCCGAAGGCCGCTTAAGCTGCCAGCTGTATCAACGCAGCGCCGACATCTTCCTCGGCGTGCCCTTCAACATCGCCAGCTACGCGTTGCTCACGCACATGTTGGCGCAGCAGTGCGACCTGCAGGTGGGCGAGTTCATCTGGACCGGTGGCGACTGCCACATCTACAGCAACCACCACGAGCAGGTGGAGCTGCAGCTCTCGCGCCAGCCGCACCCCTACCCCCTGCTGCGCATCAAGCGCCGGCCGGAATCGATCTTCGACTACCAGCTCGAAGACTTCGAGATCGCCGACTACCAGCACCACGAGGCCATCAAGGCGCCGGTGGCGGTGTGAAGCGGCTCTTCGCGGCGGCAGCCCTTCTGCTCGCTGCCGCCGCGGCGAGCGCCCAACCCGCCGACAGCCCTTTCCTGCCGCCGCTGGAGCCTACCGGCCCGGCCGATGCCGTCTTCACCACCGAGGCAGAGCTCGCACGCTGGCCCGACTGGCGCGCCATCGAAACCGCCACGCTGCAGCAGGCCGAGCTGACGCGCGGTTCGTTCAGCGGGGCCGACGGTGCCAAGATCCACTACCGGCTCTACCGCCACCGGGCTGAGCGCCGCGGCGGCATCGTGCTCGTCTCAGGGCGCACCGAAGGCCTGGTGCTCTACCAGGAGCTGATCCACGACCTGGTGCGCAACGGCTACTCGGTCTACATCCACGACCACCGCGGCCAGGGCTTCTCGCAGCGTCTGCTGGCCGACGACACCAGCATCGGCTACGTGAAGGAGTTCGACCACTACGTGAGCGACCTCGCGGCATTCATCTCAGGGCCGGTGCGCACCGCTCGCGGAGAAGGAAACAAGCCGCTGTACCTGTTGGCCCACTCGATGGGCGGCGCGATCTCGGCGCTGTACCTGGAGCGCGTTCCGCGCGACGGCGTCGCCGCCGCTGCGCTGGTCACGCCCATGATGGAACCGTGGGTGGCCAGCAGCGCCGACGCCGGCATCGCCACGCGACTCGTCGACAGTTACTGCAAGCAGCACAGCCGCAAGCGCGAGGGATGGATCGGGTCGTTCCTGGAAACGCGTTACGCCGACGGCGCGCCTTTCGACGACGAATACGCCGCCTTGCGCAACGCCTGGCCCGGTGCCAACAACGACCTCACGCACAGCGCGCTGCGCTTCGAGCGCCATTGGGTGGCGCAAGACCAGGCGCGCTGCGACGGCCCCGATTGCGGCTCGCCCCACGCCAAAGTGGGCGGCGTGTCCTTCCGCTGGCTCAACCAGTCGTGCATGGCCACCGAGCAGGCACGTGGGCCGGCGGCGCGCCGCATCGCGGTACCGGTGCTGCTGTTGCAAGGCGAGCGCGACACGGTCGTCAAGCCCGGCGCACAGAAGCAGTTCTGCGACGAGCTCAATGCCGGCAACGGACCGGGCTACTGCGTGGGCCGCCGGCTGCCGCAGGCGCGGCATGCGCTGTTCATCGAGTCCGACACCTACCGCACACCGGCATTGCGCCGCGCGCTCGGCTTCTTCGACTGCGTGGGTGCAGGCACCTCACGCTGCGAATGAATCAGCCCAGCGCCGCCACGATCTCCGGCGGCGCCTGCACCAGTTCGATCAGCACGCCCTCGCCTGCCACCGGGAACTCGTCGTTGCTCTTGGGGTGCAGGAAGCAGATGTCATAGCCCGCCGCACCCTTGCGGATGCCGCCCGGCGCGAAGCGCACGCCGTTGGCCGTGAGCCACTCCACCGCCTTGGGCAGGTCGTCGATCCACAGGCCGATGTGGTTGAGCGGCGTGGTGTGCACCGCGGGCTTCTTCTCGGGGTCGAGCGGCTGCATCAGGTCGACCTCGACCTTGAACGCGCCCTTGCCCATGGCGCAGATGTCTTCGTCGACGTTCTCGCGTTCGCTGACGAAGTTGCCGGTGACCTCGAGCCCCAGCTTGTCGACCCACAGCGTGCGCAGGCGGTCCTTGCTGGGCCCGCCGATGGCGACTTGCTGGATGCCCAGCACCTTGAACGGTCGATTCGCGCTCATTGGAACTTGATGATGACTTGGTCGACGGAGAGCGATTCGCCCTTGCTTGCGGCCACTTCGGCGACCACGCAGTCCTGCGTCGCGAGCAGGATGTTCTCCATCTTCATCGCCTCGATGACCGCCAGCTTCTCGCCGGCCATCACCTTCTGGCCCGGCGTGACGGCCACGTCGACCAGCAGGCCCGGCATGGGCGAGAGCAGGAACTTCGAGAGGTCGGGCGGCGCCTTGAAAGGCATCAGCGCATTCAGCTCGGCCGCGCGTGGCGTGAGCACCTTGGCCTCGATCTGCGTGCCGTTGTGCGAGATGCGGTACGACAGGCCCTGCGCCTCGATCTGCGCGCAGAACGGCTCGCCGTCGAAGCTGCCACGGATCACCACGTCGCGCAGCGGCGACTGGAAGGCCACGCGGTAGGTCTTGCCCGCCTTTGTGTCACCGCCCACGTTCACGTCGAAGCCCGCGCCCTGGGCCACGATGCTCACCGGCAGCTGCTCGAACTTGCCTTCGCCCAGCGAGGTGACCACCACGTAGTCGTCGCCCGGCTGGAACTCATGGCCGGGCATCTGGCCGGTGATGCGTGTGGCGCGCTTGAGCATCTTGCGGTGGGCCACGGCGGCCAGCACGCGCAGGAACATCGGGTCATCGTGCGGCACCGCCTCGGCGGTGAAGCCCTTGCCGTAGTGCTCGGCGATGAAGCCGGTGTTGAAGTCGCCCGCCACGAACTTGGGGTGCGCCAGCAGCGCGGCCTGGAACGGGATGTTGGAGCTGATGCCGCGGATGGCGAAGGCGTTGAGCGCCGCGCGCATCTTGGTGATGGCCTCGGCGCGGTCCTTCCCGTGCACGATGAGCTTGGCGATCATCGAGTCGTAGTACATCGGGATCTCGCCGCCTTCGTAGACGCCGGTGTCCACGCGCACGCCATTGCCTTCAGGCGGCGGTGCGTACTTCACCAGGCGGCCGGTCGACGGCAGGAAGCTGCGGAACGGGTCTTCGGCGTTGATGCGGCACTCCATCGCCCAGCCATCGCGCTTCACGTCGGCTTGCGTGAAGGGCAGCTTCTCGCCGGCCGCCACGCGGATC
>NZ_DASSRA010000078.1:0-12917 GCF_035702065.1 Rhizobacter sp. | reverse complement strand
AAGACGACTGGTCATATTCTTTGCGGATGCCTCGCACCGCCGACCCGACCGACATCCCCGAGCGCCTGCTCGCCGCAGGGCTGGAGCTCTTCCTGCGCCAGGGCTACAACGCCACCGGCGTGCAACAACTCACCGACCACGCGGGCGTGCCCAAGGGCTCGTTCTACAACCACTTCGCCAGCAAAGAGGCCTACGCCGCGGCCATCGTCGAGCGCTACGAACAGCAGATGCTGCGATCGTGGGAACGCATGATGGCGAGCGCACCTCAGGCGCCCCTGGCAGCCATCCGCCATGTGTTCGCGCAGATGGTGAGCTACCACGAGCGCAGCGACTGCCCCGCGGGCTGCCTCATCGGCAACTTCGCCGCCGAGATCGCGCTAACAAGCGACGCCTGCCGGCAGAACCTGCTCGCCGCACAGCTCGGCTGGCGCCAGCGACTGGCCGGCCTGGTGGCCGCAGCCCAGGCCAGCGGAGAGATCCGCAACGACATCGACGCCACCGCCCTGTCCGCCCTCACCTGGGCCGCATGGGAAGGCGCCTTGCTGCGCATGAAAGTCGAGCGCACGACCGCGCCGCTGCGCGAAAGCATCACCCTCATCTTCGACCAGCTCGCACAGGCTCCTCTCACACCCACCCCTTCCAGGAAAGCACGCTGAACCACCATGGGCACACCCACCGACACCTTCCTCGCCGACGCCTTGTTCCAGCCCCTCAAGCTGGGCCGCATCACGCTCGCCAACCGCATGGCCATGGCCCCGCTCACGCGCAACCGCGCTGCGGCCGGCAACCTGCCCTCGCCGCTCGCGGCCGACTACTACAGCCAGCGCGCCAGCGTGGGCCTGGTGATCGCCGAGGCGACGCAGGTCTCGGCCACCGCCCAGGGCTACGACGCCACGCCGGGCCTGCACACGCCCGAGCAGATCGCCGGCTGGAAGAAGGTGACCGACGAGGTGCACGCCAAGGGCGGCAGGATCTTCGTGCAGCTGTGGCACACCGGGCGCATTGGCCACACGCGCTTCCAGCCGAACGGTCAGCAGCCGGTGGCCCCCTCGGCCATCCTGGCCAACGGCAAGACTTACATCATTGGTGAAGGCTTCGTGCCGACCACCGAGCCGCGCGCACTCACCACCGACGAGATTGCCGGCATCGTCAACGACTTCCGCACGGCCGCCGCCCACGCCATCCAGGCCGGCTTCGACGGCGTGGAAGTGCACGGTGCCCACGGCTACCTGGTCGACGCGTTCCTGCGCCGCGGCGCCAACCAGCGCACGGACCAGTACGGCGGCTCGATCGAGAACCGCGCCCGCTTCCTGCTGGAGGTGATGAGCGCCGTGATCGGCGAGATCGGTGCCGACCGCTCGGCCATCCGTCTCTCGCCGGTGTCGCCTGTGAATGACTCGAACGAGCCCGATCCGCAGCCGCTGTTCGAGCACGTGGTGCGCGAACTGGAGAAGCTGCACCCGGTCTACATCCACGTCGTCGAGGGCCACACCGGCGGCCCGCGCGACAACGCGCCCTTCGACTACGAGGCGCTGCACCGCCTGTACTCGGGCGTCTGGATGGTGAACAACGGCTACACGAAAGAGATGGCCGTCGAGGCCATCGCGAGCGGCCGCGCCGACATGGTCTCCTTCGGCCGCTGGATGATCACCAACCCCGACCTGCCGCGCCGCTTCCGCGAGAACCAGCCGCTCAACAAGCCGTTCAAGGACGCGTCGCTCTACGGTGGCGAAGGCCCGCACGGCTACACCGACTACCCGGCGCTGGGCTGAGCAGCATGAGCACCAAGCTGCAAGGAAAGATCGCGCTCGTCACGGGCGGCGCAGGCGGCATCGGCCGCGCCACCGCACTCGCCTTCATGCGCGAAGGCGCCAAGGTCGCGGTGGTCGACATCCACATCGCGAATGCGCAGGCCGTGGCCGAGGAGATCAAGGCCGCCGGCGGCGATGCCATCGCCATTGCCACCGACATCTCGCGCAGCGAGCAGGTGGCAGCGATGGTGGCCCAGGTCGTCGCGCACTACGGCCGCCTCGACGTGGCATTCAACAACGCCGCCGTGGACCTCGAGCACGAGCCCTTGCACAAGATCACCGAAGAGGTGTTCGACCGGCTCGTCAGCGTCAACGTCAAGGGCACCTGGCTGTGCATGAAGCACGAGATCGAGCAGATGCTCAAGCAGGGTGGTGGCGGCGCCATCGTCAACACCGCCTCCATCGGCGGCGTAGGGGCAGCGCCGCGGCAGCCGATCTATGGTGCAACCAAGCACGCCGTGATCGGCATGACGCAATCGGCCGGCGTGGAGTACGGCCGCAAGGGCATCCGCGTGAACGCCGTGTGCCCGGGCGTGATCCGCACCGGCATGATGGAGCGCGCGATCGAGCGCGACCCGCGCCGCCAAATGCACGTCGACCAGATCCACCCGATCGGCCGCCTGGGCGAGGCGGAAGACATCGCACGCGCGGTCGTCTTCCTGTGCTCGGACGACGCCGCCTTCATCGTCGGCCACCCTCTGCCGGTGGACGGCGGTTATCTCGCACGCTGAAGCGAGCGAAGCAAGCGCACATCAAGCAACGCCCGCGGACCGGCTTTGCCGGTCCGCCAGGCGGCGCCCCTTGGGGGCAGGAGCGATAGCGACTGGGGGGCCGAATCAGTGCAGCTTGATACGCGGCCGGTAGGTTCGGTCGAGCATCTCCGACAGCGTGATCAGCATCGTCTTGCGCACACCGCCGAGCGCGAACTGGTGCTGCTTGTGCAGGCCCCAGTACATGAACTGCGCGAGCCGCCCTTCGATGAAGAGGCTGCCGCGCGTCAGGCTGCCCATCAGGCTGCCCACCGACGAGTACTCTGACAACGACACCAGCGAGCCCTGGTCCTTGTAGACGAAGGGCACCACCGGCTCGCCCCGCATGAGTTGCGGCAGCGCCTTCACCAGGTACATCGCCTGCTGGTAGGCGGCCTGGGCACGTGGCGGCACCCAGGTGCCATCAGGCTGCTGGCAGGCCGCGCAGTCGCCGAAGGCGAAGATGTGCTCGTCGCGCGTGCTCTGCAGGTTGCCGTTGACCATCAGCTGGTTGAGGCGGTTGGTTTCGAGCGGCTTGTCATCGCCGCCCAGGGTCTTCAGGAAGTCGGCCGCCTTCACGCCCGCGGCCCACACCGTGAGCGTGGAGCCGATGACCTTGCCGCTGGCCATCTTGACGGCATCGGCCGTCACCTCGACCACCTTCTCGTTGGTGTGCACCTCGATCGCCAGCTTGCGCAGCTCGCGCACGGCCGATTCGCTCAGGCGCTCGGGCAGCTGCGAGAGCAGGCGCGGTGCGGCCTCCACCAGCACGATCTGCAGATCCTTCTCGGGGTGAATGTGGTCGAGCCCGAAGTTGGCGAGCACACGCGCCGCTGCATGCAGCTCGGCGGCCAACTCCACGCCGGTGGCACCGCCACCGACGATGGCCACCGTGAGGCGGCCGCTGCCGGCCACGCGCGGGACGCTCTGTGCGCGGATGCAGGCGTTGATGAGCCGGTCGTTGAAGCGCTTGGCGGCCTGCGGGCTGTCGAGCTTGATGGTGTGCTCAGCCGCGCCCAGCGTGCCGAAGTCGTTGGTCTGGCTGCCCACGGCGATCACCAGCGTGTCGTAGCCGACTTCCTGGGGCGGCGTGATCTCCAGGCCGGCCTCGTCGTAGCTGGCGGCGAGCTGGATGGTCTTGGCCGCACGGTCCACGCCCACCAGGCTGCCGAGGCGGAACTTGAAGTGGTTCCAGCGCGCCTGCGCCAGGTACTCGATCTCTTCGGCATGGGTGTCGAAGCTGCCGGCGGCCAGCTGGTGCAGCAGCGGCTTCCACACGTGGGTGCGCGCCGAATCCACCAGCGTCACCTCGGCCAGCTTCTTGCGGCCCAGGCGCTTGCCGAGCTGCGTGGCGAGCGCGAGGCCTCCCGCCCCACCGCCCACGATCACGATGCGATGCATGTGGCTTTCACTCCCTGCTGTTCTTGGATGCCGCACCGTGCGCTGTGCGAATGTCGGACGATCATAGCCGAAGCGAACGATCGTTCTATTTTGTGGAATCCCCGTCAGTCCACCGTCTGGCGGTAGCGCGTCATCGCGACGGCCCCGGCCACCAACATGAAAAGCGCAATCGGCCACAGGTGCGGTGCCACCTCGGCCAGGCCGTTGCCCTTGAGCATGATGCCGCGCACGATGCGCAGGAAGTGCGTGAGCGGCAGCGCCTCGCCAACCCACTGCGCCCAGGCCGGCATGCCGCGAAACGGGAACATGAAGCCGGTCAGCAGCATCGAGGGCAGGAAGAAGAAGAAGGTGAGCTGCATGGCCTGCAGCTGGTTGCGCGCGATGGTCGAGAAGGTGAAGCCCACCGCCAGGTTGGCCGCGATGAAGACCACCAGCACGAGAGAGAGCAGCCACAAGCTGCCGAGCATGGGCACGTCGAACAGCAGCTTGGCGGCACCCAGGATCACCGTCACCTGCACGTAGCCGATCAGGATGTAGGGCACGATCTTGCCGAGCATCACCTCGAAGGGCTTGGCCGGCGTGGCGAGCAGGTTCTCCATGGTGCCGCGCTCGCGCTCGCGCGTCATGGCCAGCGAGGTCATCATCACCATGGTCATGGTGAGGATCACGCCGATCAGACCGGGGATCACGTTGTAGCTGGTCAGGCCTTCGGGGTTGTAGCGGCGCTGCACGCGCAGGTCGAAAGGTGGCTGGTCTTGGCGCAGCGCCGCGTGGGGGCCGATGAGGTCGCGGCCGATGCTGCGCTCGCCGATGCCGTTGAGGCTGGCGATGGCGTTGCCGGTGGCCGCGGGGTCGGTGGCGTCAGCCGCCAGCAGCATCACCGGGCGCTCGCCGCGCAGCAGCTTGCGCGTGAAGTCGCTGGGCACGACCAGCGCGAACTGCACCCGGCCTTCGGCGAGCAACTCGTCGGCGCGCTGCACGCTGCCGGGCCGCTCGGTCACGCGGAAGTAGCTCGAGTTCTGCAGCCCGGCGACGAAGCTGCGCGTGTAGGCGCTCTGGTCCATCACCACCAGCGCGAGCGGCAGGTGCTTGGGGTCGCTGTTGATCGCGTAGCCGAAGAGGATGAGCTGGATGATGGGCACGCCCACCATCATCCCGAAGGTGAGGCGGTCGCGGCGGACCTGGCGCAGCTCCTTGATGAGGATGGCGAGAAAGCGCGTCCAGCTCATGCTGCCTTCTTCTCAGCGAAGTTGTCCTGCGCGTCCTGCATCAGCGCAATGAACACATCCTCGAGGCTGGGTTCGATGACCTCGATCTTGAGATTGCGCCCCAGCAGCGGCTGCGTGGCGCGCTCCAGCGCCTCGCTGCTGCCCGCGCTCACGTGCAGCGTGGCCCCGAAGGGCGCCACGGTCTTGATACCCGGCGCATCGCGCAGCTGGTGGCCCACCTCGACCAGGCCCTCACCCGAGATGGCCCAGGTGCTGAGCCCGGCACCGGCGATCACCTCGGCCACCGTGCCGCGCGTGAGCAGGCGGCCGTAGGAGATGTAGGCCAGCTCATGGCAGCGCTCGGCCTCGTCCATGTAATGGGTGGAGACGAGCACGGTGAGGCCGGCCGCCGCCAGCTCGTGGATCTGGTCCCAGAAGTCGCGCCGTGCGGCCGGGTCGACGCCGGCGGTGGGCTCGTCGAGCAGCAGCAGCTGCGGCGCATGGATCAGGCAGGCGGCGAGCGCGAGCCGCTGCTTCCAGCCGCCCGAGAGCGAGCCCGAGAGCTGCTTGCGCCGCGTGGCCAGGCCCAGGCGCTCCAGCGTGTCGGTGACCTTGCGTGCACGGTCGCTCACGGCGTAGACGCGGGCGATGAAGTCGAGGTTCTCCTCGATGCTCAGGTCTTCGTAGAGGCCGAAGCGCTGCGTCATGTAGCCGACCTGGCGCTTGATCAGCGCGGCCTGCGTGCGGATGTCGTAGCCCAGGCAGGTGCCTTCGCCTTCATCGGGTGTGAGCAGGCCGCACAGCATGCGGATGGTGGTTGTCTTGCCGCTGCCGTTGGGGCCGAGGAAGCCGTAGATGCGGCCCTTGGGCACGCGCATGTCGAAGTGGTCGACGACCACCCGGTCGCCGTAGCGCTTGGTCAAACCTTTCACGTCAATGACCGCGTCGATGACGGCTTCGTGAGAACTCACAGTCGCGCCTCCAGCGGCTGGCCCGGGTGCAGGCGGCGTGCATCGGCAGCACTGGGCAGCGCCTCGATCATGAACACCAGCGAGGCGCGGTTCTCCTTGCTGTAGATCAGCGGCGAGGTGAACTCAGCCTCGGGCGAGATGAAGCTCACCTTGGCCGCGATGGGTGCGGGGCAACCGTCGCAACTGAGCTGCACCGACTGGCCGAGCGCGACCTTGCCCAGCAACGGCTGCGGCAGGAAGAAGCGGGCCTTCACGCGCTCGGGCGGCAGCAGGCTGACGATGGGGCTGCCCTGCGGCACGTACTCGCCTTCGCGGTACATCACATCGACCACATCGCCCGCGGCGGGCATGCGCTGCGTCTTCTGCTGCACGCGCCATTCGGCCTGGGCCAGCGCGGCCTTGGCGGCGTTCACCTCCTGCGCGGCGGCGGCGATCTCGTTGCTGCGGCGGCCCTGCACGGCCAGCTTGAGCTGCGCCTGCAGGTCGGCCACGTTGGCCTGGTCGCGCGCGACGGCGTTGCGAGCCTCGTCCAGCGTGGCCTCGGAGGTGAACTTCTCGGCCACCAGCCGCTCGGCGCGCGCGAGCATGGCCGACGAGTACTTCAGTGCGGCCTGCGCCTGGCCGAGTTGCGCACGCAGCACGGCCAGCTCTTCGGGGCGCTTGCCGAGCTTGAGGTCGGCCAACTGCTCCTCTGCGCGCAGCACACGGGCCGCCGCTTCCTCGCGTGCCGCGCGCTCGCTGTCTTGCTCCAGCACGAAGGCCGGTGCGCTGGCGCCGACGCGGTCACCGCGCTGCACGTAGAGCTTGGTGAGCGTGCCGCTGATGGGCGCGGCCAGGCGCAGGTTCTCGCCTTCCACATAGCCCGGAAAGACCTCTTGCGCAGGCTGCGAGCAGGCCCCCAGGCAGAGCAGCAGCACGAGAAGGGCATGGCGCGTCATGGCTTGGCTCCTGGTTGAACCGTGATCCCGCGCAGCGCGAACCCGATGCGCTGCGCAATGGCCTCATCCGACAGGATGTGGTCGTCGATGGCCCGCCCCACCGCAGCGCCGGCCTGCTGTTGGACAGCCGCGCCGATCAGCACCGGCGCCCCGACCGCGCCGAACAGGAAGGCGATGACCGTGGGCGGCGGTGCCTTCACGATCAGCTTGCGGGCCTGAGCCTGCGCAATGAGCTGCAGGATCACCGCCACGTGGCGCGGCAGGTTGTCGCGCAGGAACTCTGCGGCCAGCGGCTCGCCCGCCATCGCGTCGGCCGCGATGCGCAGCAGCAGCGCGCGCTGGTCGCGCCCGAAGCGCGCCAACATGCCCAGGGCGTCGCGCAGGTTGTCGAGCGGAGAGCGCTTGGGGTCGACCTTCAGCGAGAGCGCCGAGAACATGTCTTCGTACACCCGCTGCAGCACCGCGCGGATGAAGTTCTCTTTGTTCTTGAAGTGGTAGTGAAACATCCCGAGGTTGACCCCGGCATGCTCGGTGAGCTTTCGCACCGACAGCCCCGCGCTGCCGGTCTGCGGCAAGAGCGCCAGCCCCGCGTCGAGCAGCAGCTGGTCTACGTTCTGGGACGGGCGTGGCATGGTGATTACTATACGAACGTATAGTAATCTGTGTCAAACCCGGCTCGTCAACGAAAAAGCGGACCCGAAGGTCCGCTTTGCGTCCGGGTGGGCCGGCTCAGTTCGCGAACGCCGCAATCCCCGTCTGCGCGCGCCCGAGGATGAGCGCATGCACGTCGTGCGTGCCCTCGTAGGTGTTCACCACCTCGAGGTTGACCAGGTGGCGCGCCACGCCGAACTCGTCGCTGATGCCGTTGCCGCCCATCATGTCGCGCGCGAGGCGGGCGATGTCGAGGCTCTTGCCGCAGGAGTTGCGCTTCATGATGGAGGTGATCTCCACCGCGGCCGTGCCTTCGTCCTTCATGCGGCCCAGGCGCAGGCAGCCTTGCAGGCCCAGCGTGATCTCGGTCTGCATGTCGGCGAGCTTCTTCTGGATCAGCTGGTTGGCGGCGAGCGGGCGGCCGAACTGCTTGCGGTCGAGCACGTACTGGCGGGCGCGGTGCCAGCAGTCTTCGGCCGCGCCCAGCGCGCCCCAGGCGATGCCGTAGCGGGCACTGTTCAAGCAGGTGAACGGGCCCTTGAGGCCGCGCACCTCGGGGAAGGCGTTCTCTTCGGGGCAGTACACGTTGTCCATCACGATCTCGCCGGTGATGCTGGCGCGCAGGCCGACCTTGCCGTGCACCGCAGGGGCCGAGAGGCCCTTGGCGCCCTTGTCCAGCACGAAGCCGCGGATCGCGCCTTCGTCGTCCTTGGCCCACACCACGAAGACGTCGGCGATGGGGCTGTTGCTGATCCACATCTTGGCGCCGGTGAGGCTGTAGCCGCCGGCCACCTTCTTGGCGCGCGTGACCATGCTGCCGGGGTCGGAGCCGTGGTCGGGCTCGGTCAGGCCGAAGCAGCCGATCCACTGCCCGCTGGCTAGCTTGGGCAGGTACTTCTGCTTGGTGGCTTCGTTGCCGAACTCGTTGATGGGCACCATCACGAGCGAACTCTGCACGCTCATCATCGAGCGGTAGCCGGAGTCGACACGCTCCACCTCACGCGCGATCAGGCCGTAGCTCACGTAGTTGAGGCCGGCACCGCCGTACTGCTCGGGGATGGTGGGACCCAGCAGGCCCAGCTCGCCCATCTCGCGGAAGATGGCCGGGTCGGTCTTCTCGTGGCGGAAGGCTTCGAGCACGCGCGGGGCCAGGCGGCCTTGCGCATAGGCGTGGGCGGCGTCGCGGATCGCGCGTTCGTCGCTCGTGAGCTGCTGGTCGAGCAGCAGGGGGTCGTCCCACTGGAAGGCGGCTTTGTTGGCCATGGTGTGTCTCCGGAAGGTGGTCAGGCAGCGAGAGGAATGTCGCGCTGGGTGAGTGATGCGAACCGCTGCAAGTGGGTGTCAGTGTCCCCGAAGCTGAGCTCGATCGCCATCAGCCGCTTGAAGAAGTGGCTGACATTGAGCTCTTCGGTCATGCCCATGCCGCCGTGCAGTTGCACCGACTGCTGGCTGATGAAGCGGCAGGCGTTGCCGACCACCACCTTGGCGGCCGAAAGGGTCTTGCGGCGCTGGCTGTCGTCGGCCACGTTGCAGTGCATCGCGGCGAGATAGGCCATCGAGCGCGACTGCTCCAGGTGCAGCAGCATGTCGGCGGTGCGGTGCTGCAGCGCCTGGAATCGGCCGATGGGCTGGCCGAACTGCTGGCGGGTCTTGAGGTATTCGATGGTGGCGTTGACGGTGGCCTCCATCACGCCCAACGCTTCGGCGCACAGCGCAGCCAGGCCGATGTCGAGCGCGCGGTCGATGGCCGCGGTGGCGCTGGTCGACGGTGCGCCGAGCAGTGCGCTCGACGGCAGCTTCACGTCCTTCAGCAGCACCTCGGCGGCGCGGCGGCCGTCGAGCGTCTTGAAGGCTCGCAGCGTGAGGCCGGGCGTGTCCGTGGCGATGCGGAACACCGCTACACCGTTGGCATCGCCCGGCTGGCCGCTCAGGCGGGCCGAGACCAGCAGCTCGTCGGCGGCCGGTGCGAGCGACACCACGGCCTTGTGGCCGTTGAGCACGTAGGCATCGCCGCTCTTCTTCGCGCTCGTCTCCACCCACACCGGCTGGCCGCGGCCTGTGGCTTCAAGGTGCGCAAGCACCACGATGCGCTCGCCCGCGCCCATCGCGGGCAGCAGCTCGGCCCGCTGTTCGGGTGAGCCGAAGTCGCGCACCAGCGCGGTGGCGACCACGGCGCTGTCGAGCAGCGGCTCGCACAGCAGCGCGGGCCCGGCCGACTGCATCGCCAGCAGCGTCTCGATTGGGCCGTAGCCCAGGCCGCCGTCGGCCTCGGGGATGTTCATCGCCAGCACGCCGAGATCGGCCAGGCCCTGCCAGACCTCGCGACTCCAACCCTCGGCGCTCTTGAGGATCTTGTTGCGGCGCTCGAAGCTGTAGTCGCCCTGCACGAAACGGGTGATGGCGTCCTGCAGTTGTTGTTGCTCGTCGCTGAAGCTGAAGTCCATGGTCAGAGCCCGATCAATTGTTGGGAGATGATGTTCTTCTGGATCTCGTTGGAGCCACCGAAGATCGAGAGCTTGCGCATGTTGCAGTAGTGCGCGCCCAGGCCGGCGGCGTAGCGCGGGCCGATGTCGCCTTCTTCGTCGCTCTCGGTTTCCGGCTTGAACGGCAGCGCATACGGGCCGACCGCCGCGACCAGCAACTCGGTGATCGCCTGCTGGATCTCGGTGCCCTTGATCTTCAGGATCGACGCGGCCGGGCCGGGCGCCTTCTCGTTTGCCTCATCCGACAGCACGCGCAGGTTGGTCATCTCCAGCGCCATCAGGTCGATCTCGATCTGCGCGATCTTGGCGGAAAAGAGCGGGTCATCAAGCAGCGGCTTGCCGTTCTTCTTCTCCGCTGCGGCCACGCGCTTGAGCCGCTCGATCTCGCGCTTGCTGATGCCGATGCCGGCAATGTTGCTGCGCTCGTGACCGAGCAGGAACTTGGCGTACGTCCAGCCCTTGTTCTCTTCACCGATCAGGTTCTCGGCCGGCACGCGCACGTTCTCGAACCAGACCTCGTTCACCTCGTGCGCACCGTCGAGCGTGATGATGGGGCGCACGGTGATGCCCGGCGTCTTCATGTCGATCAGCAGGAAGCTGATGCCGCGCTGCGCCTTGGCCTGCGGGTCGGTGCGCACCAGGCAGAAGATCCAGTCGGCGTGCTGGCCGAGCGTGGTCCAGGTCTTCTGGCCGTTGACGATGAAGTGGTCGCCCTGCGCATCGATGCCGCGCACCGCACGCGTCTTGAGCGAGGCCAGGTCGGAGCCGGCGCCCGGCTCCGAGTAACCCTGGCACCACCATTTGCGCGCGCTGCTGATGTCGGGCAGGAATCGGCGCTGCTGCTCCGGCGAACCAAAGGCCATGATCACCGGCGCCACCATCTTGATGCCGAAGGGGATGAGCCGCGGCGCACCGGCCGCCGCGCACTCTTCTTCGAAGATGTACTGCTGCACCGCATTCCAGCCGGGGCCGCCGAACTCCTTGGCCCAGCCCGGCCCGCCCCAGCCGCGCTCGTGCAGCGTGCGCTGCCACATCACGTGGTCGTCACGCGTGAGGCGCAGGCTGTTCACCACCTTGTGGCGAATGGACGCAGGCAAGTGGGCGTTGACGAAGCTGCGCACTTCCTCGCGGAAGGCTTGCTCGTCGGGGGTGAAGGTGAGGTCCATGGGGTCTCGGGGGAGGTTGTCGCTTGACAGTTTGTACTGCAATGCGGAACAATATTCCGCACACAAAAACAAGCTTCAGATTGTTCATGCTCTACCAAGGGCTGTCAACGTGCAATCTTTCAGCCAGCTGAACCTCTCGTTTTACCCGGCAATTTCTGCACGACGACACAAAAATGCAACCTCGCCTCGGGGAATGTCACGAATTTCCGTTTGCAGATTTATGTTCCACTTTGGGCGCCCCAGCAGGGATCGACAGGACACGATGAACGCACTCACCAAGCAGGCCGCCACGACGGCCAAGCCCGCCCCCAAGACCAAGGAAGACCGCCATTTCGTCACCGCGCTGGCACGCGGGCTGGAGGTGCTCGCCTGCTTCCGCTCGGGCGACAAGGCACTGGGCAACCAGGAGATCGCGCAGCGCTGCCGCTTGCCCAAGTCGACGGTCTCGCGGCTGACTTCCACGCTGACGAAGCTCGGCTACCTGATCCAGGTGGAAGAGAGCGGCAAGTACCGGCTGGGCACGGCCACGCTGTCGCTGGGCAGCGCGATGCTGGCCCGGCTCGACGTGCGCCAGATCGCCCGGCCCATGATGCAGGAGCTGGCCGATGCCTCGCGCTCGATGGTGTCGCTCGGCACGCGCGACCGGCTGTCGATGATCTACGTGGAGAACTGCCGCAGCTCGGCCGCGCTCACGCTGAGCCTGGACGTGGGCTCGCGCATCCCGGTGGCCACCTCCGCCATCGGCCGCGCCTGGCTGGCCGCCATCTCCGAGCGCGAGCGGCAAGACTTCATGGAGCGCGTGCAGGAGCTCGATGAAGTGGCCTGGCCCGACATCCGCGACGGCATCGAGCGCGCCATGGACGAATACGCCACGCTCGGTGTGACCTGCTCGTTCGGCGAATGGCAGCGCGACGTGAACGGCATCGCACGCGCCTTCCAGCCGGGTGGCGGCCTGCCGCCCATGGCCATCAACTGCGGCGGGCCCTCGTTCAACCTCTCGAAGGAGTTCCTGCTGAACGAGGTGCGCCCACGCCTGATCGACACGGTCACGCGGCTGGAGGCCTCGCTGCTGCGCTGAAGCGCTGAAGCGCTGAAGCGCTGAGCGCGAGTTCACCTCGCGAAGCGGGGCCCGTACTGCGCTGCGCCGCCTTTGCCGGAACCCGGCACCCGGTCGGCCATCAGCCCGCGGCGCACGCCCTTCTCCAGCTGGGCGGCACTCACGGGCTTGACCCAGTATTCGTAGGCGCCGAGGCTCATCGCCTTCAGGATGTCGATCGACAAATGGTCGGCCGTGAGCAGCGCCACCTTCAGGCCTTCGGAGATCTCCAGCGTGAGCGCGCGCACGACCTCCAGGCCGCCCATGTCGGGCAGGTGCATGTCGAGCAAGACGAGATCGGGGTGTTCGGCGCGAACCTTCTGCACGCCCTCGGCCCCGGTGGTGGCCTTGAGCAACTTCACGTGCGGCAAGGTGGCGGCGAGTTGCGCCTCGACCAGCAGAAGGTTGATCTCCTGGTCTTCGATGTAGAGCACCGTGCCGTG
>NZ_DASSRA010000077.1:0-2260 GCF_035702065.1 Rhizobacter sp. | reverse complement strand
GACGTTGGTGAGGCCCATGTCGTTGCGCACACGTTTCAGGGCCTCGCACTCCATCGAGAAGGCGTCGCCGAACCCGTCGCTCACGTAGCGCGAGGCGCCACGGAAGCCGAGCCTGGGGTTCTCTTCCTCGGGTTCGTCGCGCGAGCCGCCGATCAGCTTGCGGTACTCGTTGCTCTTGAAGTCGGACAGCCGCACGATCACCGGCTTGGGCCAGAAGGCCGCGGCAATGGTGGCCACGCCCTCGACCAGCTTGTCGACGTAGAAGGCGCGCGGCGAGGCGTGTCCGCGGGCCACCGATTCCACCGCCTTCTTGAGGTCGATGTCGATGTTCGGGTAGTCGAGGATCGCCTTGGGGTGGACGCCGATGTTGTTGTTGATGATGAACTCGAGCCGCGCCAGGCCCACGCCGCTGTTGGGCATCTGCGCGAAGTCGAATGCGAGCTGCGGGTTGCCCACGTTCATCATGATCTTGATCGGGCAGTACGGCAGCTCGCCGCGCTCGACTTCGGTGATCTCGGTTTCGAGCAGGCCGTCGTAGATGTAGCCGGTGTCGCCTTCGGAGCAGGCCACGGTGACCAGTGCGCCGTCCTTCAGGGTGTCGGTCGCGTCGCCGCAGCCCACCACCGCCGGGATGCCCAGCTCGCGGGCGATGATGGCGGCGTGGCAGGTGCGACCGCCGCGGTTGGTGACGATCGCGGAAGCGCGCTTCATCACCGGCTCCCAGTTGGGGTCGGTCATGTCGGTGACCAGCACGTCACCCGGCTGGACGCTGTCCATCTCGGCCAGGCTGTGCACGATGCGCACGGGGCCGGTGCCGATCTTCTGGCCGATGGCGCGGCCCTCGGCCAGCACCGTGCCCGTGCCTTTGAGCTTGTAGCGCTGCTCGGCCTTGCCTTCCTGCTGGCTCTTCACCGTCTCGGGTCGGGCCTGCAGGATGTAGAGCTTGCCGTCCACGCCGTCCTTGCCCCATTCGATGTCCATCGAGCGGCCGTAGTGCTGCTCGATGATGAGGGCGTACTGCGCGAGTTCGGTCACGTCGGCATCGCTGAGCGAGTAGCGGTTGCGCTGCTCCGTGGCCGTGTCGACGGTCTTCACGAGCTTGCCGCTGGTCGCCTTCTCTTCCGGCGTGGCGAATTCCATCTTGATCAGCTTGGAACCCAGGTTGCGCCGAATCACCGCTGCCTTGCCGGCCTTGAGCGAGGCCTTGTGGACGTAGAACTCGTCGGGGTTCACGGCGCCCTGCACCACCGTCTCGCCCAGGCCGTAGCTGGAGGTGATGAAGACCACCTCCTTGAAGCCGCTCTCGGTGTCCATGGTGAACATCACGCCGGCCGAGCCGAGGTCGGAGCGCACCATGCGTTGCACGCCGGCCGACAGCGCCACGTCGGTGTGGGCAAAGCCCTTGTGCACCCGGTAGCTGATGGCGCGGTCGTTGTAGAGGCTGGCGAACACCTCCTTCATCTTGTGCAGCACGTCGTCGATGCCGACCACGTTGAGGAAGGTCTCCTGCTGGCCGGCGAAGCTGGCGTCGGGAAGGTCTTCGGCGGTGGCCGAGGAGCGCACCGCGAACGAGGCGCCGGGGCTGCTGGCGGTGAGCTTGGCGAACTCGGCCGTGATGGCGGCCTGAAGGTCGGCCGGGAACGGCGTTTCCTCCACCCACTTGCGGATCTCGGCTCCCGCTTGCGCCAATGCACGCACGTCTTCCGTGTTGAGTGCGGACAGGCGTGCGTTGATCTTGTCGGCCAGGCCGTCGTGCGCCAGAAACTGGCGGAACGCATGCGCCGTGGTGGCAAAGCCGCCCGGAACGCGAACGCCCGAGGCGGCCAGCTGGCTGATCATTTCGCCGAGGGAGGCGTTCTTGCCGCCGACCGACTCGACGTCGGTCATCCTCAGGTGTTCAAACGGCACGACCAGGGCGGTCGCCAGGTTTGTGGGTGACATGGGAAAGCTCCGTGATGTTGCAAAACCGGGGGTTCCCAGTGAGGACGCGAGCCGAAATGCGGCTCAAGCGTGTGCTGCGCGGCCCGCTGCGCGATGCATTCTTGTGAGGGAGCGGGCGGCTGCATGGCTGGTGACTGGGAGAAGTCGAATCGATTCTACGAGCGATTTGCCTATGATCGGGCACCACATGACTTTGGCCCACCCCCATGCCAAACCGCACTGTCTACTTCGTCTCGGATGGCACCGGCATCACGGCCGAGACCTTCGGCAACTCCATCCTGGCGCAGTTTCCGGGCAAGCCACGTCATGTGCGCCGGCC
>NZ_DASSRA010000076.1:0-9621 GCF_035702065.1 Rhizobacter sp. | reverse complement strand
CCAGGAGCTCGACCTCTACGTCTGCCTGCGTCCGGTGCAGTACTTCAAGGGCGTGCCCTCGCCGCTCAAGGAGCCCGAGAAGACCAACATGGTCATCTTCCGCGAGAACTCGGAAGACATCTACGCCGGCATCGAGTACGAGGCCCAGTCCGACAAGGCCAAGAAGCTGATCAAGTTCCTGATCGACGACATGGGCGTCAAGAAGATCCGTTTCCCGGGCAGCTCGGGCATCGGCATCAAGCCGGTCTCGATCGAAGGCACCGAGCGCCTGGTGCGCAAGGCGCTGCAGTACGCCATCGACAATGACAAGCCCAGCGTCACCATCGTGCACAAGGGCAACATCATGAAGTACACCGAAGGTGGCTTCCGGGATTGGGCGTATGCCTTGGCTCAGAAGGAGTTCGGTGCCCAGCTAATCGACGGCGGCCCGTGGTGCAAGTTCAAGAATCCCAAGACGGGCAAGGACATCATCGTCAAGGATTCGATTGCCGACGCCTTCCTGCAGCAGATCCTGCTGCGCCCGGCCGAGTACTCGGTGGTGGCCACGCTCAACCTGAACGGCGACTACATCTCCGACGCCCTGGCCGCGCAGGTGGGTGGCATCGGGATCGCCCCGGGTGCCAACTTGTCCGATTCCGTGGCCTGCTTCGAGGCAACCCACGGCACAGCGCCCAAGTACGCCGGCAAGGACTACGTCAACCCGGGCAGCGAGATCCTTTCCGCCGAGATGATGCTTCGCCACATGGGCTGGACAGCGGCCGCCGACCTGATCATCAGTTCGCTGGAGAAGGCCATCGCCAGCAAGAAGGTCACCTACGACTTCGCCCGTCTGATGGACGGCGCGACGCAGGTTTCGTGCTCGGGATTCGGCCAAGTCATGATCGAGAACATGTGATCTGACCAAGCCAGAAAGCGAAAGGCCCACCTCAGGTGGGCCTTTTTCATGGGGCGTCGCTTCAGGCGCTTGCGCCGGCGCCGGGCTGGCTGGCGGCAGCTGCAGCGACCAGCACACTAACCGGATCATCTTGCGGGCAGATGTTCTGGGCCAACTGACCCTTGGGGCCTTGCACCAGTTCGTAACTGACTCGGCCGCCTTGCTTCAGAGTGCGAAAGCCATCCATCTGGATGGCAGAGAAATGGGCGAACACGTCATCCCCACCTCCCTCGGGCTCAATGAAGCCAAAACCCTTTGCATCGTTGAACCATTTCACCGTTCCGATCGCCATACCGGGGCTCCCTTCCCTAGACCGGCGGGATTCTCAGTCCCGGTTTCCGGGCTGTCAAGGCGAGCTCCGGGGCTTGGCATCGATCTTGGAAGGCTCGAAAAATGTGATGCCCGTGATGCATTTCTGGGCTTGCGCATGCCCCATCCGTCGCAATATCCGAGACACTGATCGAAGAACCCCAACTCGATAGAATGAATCCATGCCCGACGACACACCCAAGCCACCAACGCCACCGAAAGGGCCTGCACCCGATCGCGGCCAAGGGGCTGTCGTTGCCGAGCGCAAGACGGCCAAGACAGAGCCGCCGAGGATGTTCCAGGTGGTGCTCCTCAACGACGACTACACGCCGATGGAATTCGTCGTGATGGTGCTCCAGGAGTATTTCAAACGCGACCTCGAGACGGCGACGCAGATCATGCTCAAGGTACACAAGGAAGGCCGAGGCGTCTGCGGTGTCTACACCAAGGACGTGGCGGCAACAAAGGTCGAACTGGTGTTGACTGCCGCACGGCGCGGCGGCCACCCGCTGCAATGCATTATGGAGGCCGCATGATTGCGCAAGAGCTAGAAGTCAGCCTGCACATGGCGTTCGTCGAGGCGCGCCAGCAGCGCCACGAATTCATCACGGTCGAGCACTTGCTCATGGCGTTGCTGGACAACCCCAGCGCCGCTGAAGTGCTGCGCGCCTGCTCCGCCAACATTGACGAGTTGCGCAAGAGCCTGGCGCAGTTCATCAAGGAGAACACGCCCACGGTGGGCGGTGCCGACGAGGTCGACACGCAGCCGACGCTGGGCTTCCAGCGCGTGATCCAGCGCGCGATCATGCACGTGCAGTCCACCGGCAGCGGCAAGAAGGAAGTGACTGGCGCCAACGTGCTGGTGGCGATCTTCGGTGAGAAGGATTCCCACGCCGTCTACTACCTGCACCAACAAGGTGTGACGCGCCTCGATGTGGTGAATTTCATCGCCCACGGCATCAAGAAGACCGACCCGCCGGAGCAGCCCAAGTCGAACGAAAGTTCCGGCAACGAAGGTGAGAAGGAAGATGGTGAATCCAAGGGTTCGCCGCTCGACCAGTTCACCCAGAACCTGAACCAGCTTGCACGCGACGGGAAGATCGACCCGCTGATCGGTCGCGAGCACGAAGTGGAACGCGTGATCCAGATCCTGTGCCGTCGGCGCAAGAACAACCCGCTCCTGGTGGGCGAGGCCGGCGTGGGCAAGACGGCCATCGCCGAAGGCCTAGCTTGGCGGATCACGCAGAACGACGTGCCCGAGATCCTGGCCGACGCGCAGGTCTACTCGCTCGACATGGGTGCCTTGCTCGCCGGTACGAAGTATCGCGGTGATTTCGAACAGCGCCTGAAGAGCGTGCTCAAGCACCTCAAGGATCAGCCGAACGCGGTGCTGTTCATCGACGAGATCCACACCCTGATCGGTGCGGGTGCGGCTTCGGGCGGCACGCTGGACGCGAGCAACCTGCTCAAGCCGGCGCTCAGTTCCGGTTCGATGAAGTGCATTGGCGCGACCACCTTCACCGAATACCGCGGCATCTTCGAGAAGGATGCGGCGTTGTCGCGTCGCTTCCAGAAGGTCGACGTGGTCGAGCCCTCGGTCGAGCAGACCATCGAGATCTTGAAGGGCCTGAAGTCGCGCTTCGAGGAGCACCACAGCGTGAAGTACGCGCTGGGCGCCTTGCAGGCGGCGGCCGAGCTGTCGGCCAAATTCATCAACGACCGCCATTTGCCCGACAAGGCGATCGACGTGATCGACGAGGCCGGCGCCGCGCAGCGCATCCTGCCCAAGAGCAAGCAGAAGAAGACCATCACCCGCAATGAGGTCGAAGAGATCGTCGCCAAGATCGCGCGCATCCCGCCGACCAGCGTGTCGAGCGATGACCGCTCCAAGCTCAAGACCATCGAGCGTGACCTGAACAGCGTGGTGTTCGGCCAGGAGCCGGCCATTGAAGCCCTGGCGGCCGCCATCAAGATGGCGCGCTCGGGCCTGGGCAAGCCGGACAAGCCGATCGGCTCCTTCCTGTTCAGCGGGCCCACTGGCGTCGGCAAGACCGAGGTGGCCAAGCAACTTGCCTTCATCCTGGGCATCGAGCTGATCCGCTTCGACATGAGCGAGTACATGGAGCGTCATGCGGTCAGCCGCCTGATTGGCGCGCCCCCGGGCTATGTTGGTTTCGACCAGGGTGGCCTGTTGACCGAGGCCGTCACCAAGAAGCCGCATGCGGTGCTGCTGCTCGACGAGATCGAGAAGGCGCACCCGGACGTCTTCAACGTGCTGCTGCAGGTGATGGATCACGGCTCGCTGACCGATAACAACGGTCGCAAGGCCGACTTCCGCAACGTCATCCTGATCATGACGACCAACGCGGGGGCCGAAACCATGAACAAGGCGACCATCGGTTTCACCAACTCGCGCGAGCAAGGCGATGAGATGGCGGACATCAAGCGCCTGTTCACGCCCGAGTTCCGCAACCGCCTGGACGCGACGGTCAGCTTCCGTGCGCTCGATGAGGAGATCATCATGCGCGTGGTCGACAAGTTCCTGCTGCAACTGGAGGCCCAGCTGGCCGAGAAGAAGGTCGAGGCGACCTTCAGCGACGGCCTGCGCAAGCACCTGGCCAAGAAGGGCTTCGACCCGTTGATGGGTGCGCGCCCGATGCAGCGCCTCATCCAGGACACGATTCGCCGTGCCCTGGCCGACGAACTGCTCTTCGGCCGCCTGGTCGATGGTGGCCGCCTCACGGTGGACATCGACGCCGATGGCAAGACCGTGCTCGACATCCAGCCGCCCAAGAAGAGCGACAAGCCCAAGGCGGAGCCGGCAACGGCCTGAGTGGTGGAAAGCGTGTGAGAAACGGGGCCGAGCAGGCCCCGTTTCTTTTGGGTCAGACGCGCGCGGCCGGATCTTGCTGAAAGAAGCCGGCCAGCAAGGCGTAGACCTCGGCATGGTCGGCTTGCAGATCGAGCGGCGAGACGAAGAACGCCTCGCAAGCGACGGCGAAGAACTCGCTGGGCGCCTCTGCGCCATAGGGGTCGAGCCAAGTGTCCACACCGGCATCGACTTCGGCGCAGAAGGCCTCATACGCCGAGGCGAACACCGCCTGCCATTCGGCCTGCGCGGCGCGGCTTTGGAGCGGCGGAACGCCGTCGGCCTCGCCATCGCGCATGTCCAGCACGTGGGCGAACTCGTGGATGACGACGTTGTAGCCCCACTCGGCGGTGTTGCCGGCCTCGGCCACGTCTTGCCACGACAGGGTGACTGGCCCGCCTTCCATGGCTTCGCCTGAAAGTGGTTCGTCGTAGTGGTGGACCACGCCGTCCTCGTCCATCACCTCGCGCCGGGCGATCACCTCGCCGGCATGCACCACGATGCCGACGAAGCTGTCGTACCAGTCGAGTCCGAGCCGCAGGACGGGCAGGCAGGCTTGGGCGGCGACGGCGACGGCCATGTCGTCGGTGACCTCCAATCCCTGTGCGCCGCTGAACTCCTTGCGGGCGAGGAAGAGCGTGCTCATCTCGCGCAGTTGATGGGCATCATCGGCAGAGAGGGCGGCCAAGAAGGGGAAACGGGCCAGTGTGGTGTGCCACAGTGCATCGGGGATGGGGCGGCGTTCCAGTGTTCGCCGGTCACGCCAACGGCGCCATGCTTCCAGCACGATAGGCCGCCTCAGCGCAGGGCGTCGCGAAAAGGCAGCCGCGCGATGCCGCTGGCGGTGAGCCGCAGGACCTCGGCGCGGTGAGGCGGGTGCTCCAAGTCCCAGTCGGACAGCACGTGGCGCATGCAGCCTGAGCCGAGCGGTTCGGTGGCGGGCCGGTGCGTGTGACCGTGGATGAGCGTTGTGCTGTTACTTCGCCGCAGCCACTCGATGGCCATCGTGGGGTCGATGTCGGCCCAGTCTGCGGGGGAGGGCAGGTCTTTCTTGCGCGCTTCGCTTTGCGTGCGCGCCTCGCGGGCAAAGTGCTGTCGAGCCTCCAGTGGCTGCGAGAGAAAGTTCGCTTGCCATTCGGGGCGGCGCACCATGGCGCGGAACTTCTGGTATTCCGTGTCGTCCACGCAGAGCTCGTCGCCATGCGACAACAGCCAACGCTGGTCGAAGGCTGACAGCACGCAGGGGTCGGCGAGTGCCGTGATGCCGCAGGCGCGGAGCATCTCTTCGCCGAGCAGGAAGTCGCGGTTCCCGACCATGAAGTGCAGGGCGCGGTGCTGCGCGGCCTGGGTCAGCACTTCGGTGCAGCGTGCTTCGAAGCCCTCGAACCGTGCGTCGTCACCGACCCACACCTCGAACAGGTCGCCCAGGATGAAGACCGCGTCGGCCGGCGTGCCCAGCAGGTAGCCGGCCCAGGCCTCGAAAGTGTGCGGGGTGTCGGCGGCGAGATGCAGGTCGGAGATGAAGTCGATGCTTCGCCACCGCGGCGGCGCATGGACTTCAGCCTGCATGGCGTGTCTCAGACGACGGTCGCCTGGGTGATGACCACGTCTTCCAGCGGCACGTCGCCGTGGCCACCGCGGTTGCCCGTCTTCACGCCTTCGATGGCGTCAACCACTTCCTTGCCGGCAACGACCTTGCCGAACACGGCATAGCCCCAGCCATTGGGCGACTCCGACTTGAAGTTGAGGAAGTCGTTGTCGGTGGTGTTGATGAAGAACTGCGCCGACGCCGAATGCGGTGCACTGGTGCGCGCCATGGCGATGGTGTAGTGGTCGTTCTTGAGACCGTTGTTGGCTTCGTTCTGGATCGGCTCGACGGTCGGCTTCTGCTTCATGCCGGGCTCGAAGCCGCCGCCTTGGATCATGAAGCTCTTGATCACGCGGTGGAACACGGTGCCGTTGTAGTGGCCCTTCTCGACGTAGGCGATGAAGTTGGCCACCGTCAGCGGTGCCTTGGCTTCGTCGAGTTCGACGCGGATGTTGCCCTTGTTGGTTTGCAGTTCGACGGTTTTGCTCATGTCATTTCTCCAGGGTGGCCTTCTTGATGGTCACGGGGGTGGTGGGGACGTCGCCAGGGCCGGTGGGCACGGCGCGGATCTTGTCGACCACGTCCATGCCCGAGATGACCTTGCCGAACACCGCGTAGCCGTTGCCGTCTTGCGAACGTGCGGCGTTGAGGAAGTCGTTGTCCTTCACGTTGATGAAGAACTGCGAGGTGGCCGAGTTGGGATCGGGCGTGCGCGCCATGGCGATGGTGCCGCGCTCGTTGTTGAGCCCGTTGCGCGATTCCAGAGGGATGGGTGCACGCGTGGGCTTTTCCTTCAGGTCGGCCGTCATGCCGCCGCCCTGGATCATGAAGTTGTTGATCACGCGGTGGAATACGGTGCCGTCGTAGTGGCCGGCCTTCACATACTGTACGAAGTTGTCGACGGTCTTGGGCGCCTTGGCGGCGTCGAGCTGGACCACGATGTCGCCCAGCGACGTGGCCAGTTTCACCTTCTGCGCGTGGGCCGCGAGGCTTGCGCCCATGCCGATGCAAGCCGCCGCGAAGAGAGCCAGCCAGTGGGTTCGCTTTGTCATCCGATCACTCCTTCGAAGAATATTTTCCATTGTCCACCTTCCTTGCCCCAGTACTGGCGCCTCATCGGGCCGGTGAGCTGGCCGTGCAGCACCTCGCCGAAGGTGACGACGAGCACGTCGCTGGTGTCACGCCACGACAGGATCGACAGTTCCTTGAGCTCGGAGGCGCGGCCATTGGCGGCCTTGGCTTCCTTGTCGAGCACCTTGGTCCATTGCGCCAGGTCCATCTCACCGCTGGTGAACTGCGGTGAGTAGAAGCCCATCAGCCTGTTGACGTCGCCGCGCGAACGCGCCACGCGCCATTGCTCGACCAGCGCGCGCGCGCCGATGCGCTCGCGCTCCGTCTGGCTGCCGTGGACCCAGTCGATCCTGGGGGCGATGACAACCGGGGTGCGCCGGGGCGACACGTCGCGCAGCAGGCGGCTGATGTCTTCATTCGACAGCACCACGCAGCCATCGGTGCTCTGAGGTGTGCGGGCAAAGTTCTGCGGCGGCACGCCATGCAGCCAGATGCCACCGCCCGTCTTGCCGCGACGGCGGTCGTACTCGTTGGGGTAGTTCAGCGTGAGCGCACCCGGCCCGTAGAACTCCTTCAGCTGAGCCGCATCGAGGCGGCTGGTGATGAAGTACACGCCCAGGGGGGTGCGCTGGTCGCCTTGCTCGTTCTTGTCGATGCCCAGGCGGCCCAGAGACACGTAGTTGTCGGCGATCAGCTTCAGGCCTTGCGGACCGTTCTCGAAGAGATACAGGCGCGAGCGGCTGGCGTCGACCGCGATCGCATGGCGGGTGCTGCTCGGGATGTCGATGAACTGCCGCGGCAGGGCGTGCAACGGTGGGCGCTCGGTGATGGCGGCCAGGCGACGGGCGGCTTCCTGACGCAGCTGTGTCCACTGCGTGGCGGCCGAGGCCGACAGATCGGGAGGCGGGACATCGGGGGCTGAGAGCTTGCCGCGGCGGGTCAACAGCAGGTCGCCATAGACCAGCTGCGCCAGTTGGAAGTTGGGCACATCGCGCGCCAGCGCCTCGGCGCGGGCCAAGGCGGTGCCGCTTTCGTTGGCCCGCAGCAGGCGGTAGATCTCCAGCAGCCGCGCCTCAGGCGAAGCGGCCACAGCCTCCACAGCCGCAGGCTGGGGCTTGTTTCCCGTGGCCGCAAGTTTGGGCGAAGCAGCAACAGCACCGCCCGCGAAGAGCAGCGCGCCACCCGCCAGCCAGGCGCCGGCCCATCCAACCCATGAATGGCTCACGAACCGGTGCTTTCCTTCTGAATCAGCCACCGCCCGGAGATGCGCACCAGTTCCAGCCGCTTGCGGCTCGACACCTTCAGGGTGTCGGCGCTGTAGTTCTGGCGGAACTGCACGGTGGCCTTGTCGCCTTGAACCCTGGTGTCGAAGTCGGACAGCTGGACCGAGATGCTGCGCTTGCCGGTGATGCGGGCGCGGCGGTCTTCTTCCCAGGCCTTGCGTGACTTGCCGCCGGAGAACTCGGGCGTATAGGCCGCAAAGTAGGCCTCCATGTCCTTGCGGCTCCAGGCACTGGCCCAAGCTGTCACCGCGCCTTGAACCTCTTGTGCTGAAGCTGCGGGTGCCGCTGCCGGTGCTGTCGCTGTCGCCGGCGCAGCGGGCGGCGTGGGTGCAGGCTTGGCCGCCGGTGCGGGGGCTGGCGCAGGTGGCGCGGGCGTCGGCGCGGGCGGTGGAGGTGCCGGGGCAGGCTTGGGTGCAGCAGCCACCACAGTGGGTGCTGGTGGTTTTGCGGCGGCTGGCGCTACCGCGGGTGCGGGCTTCGGTGCGGGCGCTGCAGCAGCGAGTGCCGTGGTCTTGGGCGAGAACAGGTCGCGGATCATCGCCAGCTTGGGGCCGACCTTCGCGGTGCTCGTGCCGTCGACCTGCAGTGCCTTCGAATAGGCCTGGCTGGCCAGCTTGGCGTACACGTCGCCGAGGTTCTCGTAGGCCGTGGCGTAGCTCGGGTTGGTGCGGATCGCCGACTCCAGCGCGCGGCGTGCCTGGTCGTACTGGCCTTGCTTGCTGTAGAGCACGGCCAGGTTGTTGTAGGGCTCGGGCAGTTCGGGGAAGTCTTCGGTCAACTTGACGAAGATCGCTGTGGCTTCCACGAGGCGGCCTTGCTCGGAAAGGGCCAGGCCCTTCAGGAAGCGCATGCGCGCATCACGTGGGTGGGAGGCGAGGAACTGGTCTGCCTTCTGCACGGCCTCGCTGTACTGGCCGGCGTTGAACAGTCGGTCGACGTCGGCGTATTCGTCTGCGCGCGCAGGCCCGGCGGTGAGCATCAAGCCCGCGACAACCAGGCCGAAAAGCGGAGTGCGTGTACAGACCATCGACATCCTGATTTGGGTTGCGAGCGCCTGTGACCCAAGCGCTGGAGAGGGTGCGGGCAATGCCCCAATGCGGTGGAAGGGCAGGCCGCTATACTCCGAAAATTGTATCGCAGCCCCATCGCCGGCGGCCCTTCGGATCGACGCGCCGAGCTCGTCGGCAGCACCGGAACAGCCAGGCAATCTCCCCGGCTGCAAACCCAGCCACACGGCCCTTGAGCGGCCCCACTCCTGCATCTCACGATGACCTTGCGCATCTTCAACACCTTGAATCGGCAAACCGAGGTGTTCGTTCCGATCGAGCCCAATCACGTGCGCATGTATGTGTGCGGCATCACGATCTACGACTACTGTCACGTGGGCCATGCACGCATGATGGTGGCGTTCGACGTGATCTACGGCTGGTTGCGCGCGCTCGGCTACCGCGTGAGTTATGTGCGCAATGTCACGGACATCGACGACAAGATCATCAAGCGCGCACTCGAACGCAAGATCTCGCTGCGTGAACTCACCGACGAAATGATCGGCGCCATGCACCAGGAT
>NZ_DASSRA010000075.1:0-9933 GCF_035702065.1 Rhizobacter sp. | reverse complement strand
GCCGAACAGCTCCTTGAAGTCGACGCCATTGGCGCGCTCGTGCTTGCGCAGCGTCTGCACCGAGGTCGTGCCGGTGGTGGTGGCGACCGTCTTGCCGACCAGGTCCTTGATGGAGTTGATGCCCGAGTTGGCCTTGGTGGCAATGCGCACTTCCTCGACGTAGGTCGTCACGGCGAAGGACACATCCTTCTGGCGGGTGGCGTTGTTGGTGGTGGAGCCGCACTCCAGGTCGACGGTGCCGTTCTGCACCAGCGGAATGCGGTTTTGCGAGGTGACGGGCTGGAACTTCACGTCGAGCTTGGCCAGGCCGAGCTGCTTTTGCAGGTCCTTGGCGATGCGCTCGGCCATCTCGGTGTGGAAGCCGACGTACTTGCCATCGCCCAGCGTGTAGGCCAGGGCGCCGGACGACTCGCGCGCGCCCAGGGTGATGGAGGCGCTGTCCTTGATCTTCTTCAGCGTGTCTTCGGCATGGGCCGCGCCGAATGCCAGGGTGGCAGCAAGGGCGAGCAGGGTTTTCTTCATGGAAACTCCTTCGGGTTAGGAATCAAAGAATCGGGAAACGGGCCGGTCAGCCAACAACGGGATTCTATGGATCGGGGTCTACGCGAAACCACTTAGGGAAACGCGAATGTACGGCGATGCGCCTCAACCTGCCATGCACGCCGCGGGCCAGCTCAGGCGGTGCGCAGGAAGTCCCACAGCGCCTGGGCGCCGGGCTTGGTGTGGCGGGCCATCTCGGGCCGCTCACGGTAGATGCGCACCTCCATCGAGAGCTCGCAGGTGCCTGGCGCCGAAGCCCGCACCAGACGGTTGTTGCGCATCTCCTTCTCGACCGAGCTGTTTGGCAGGAAGGCCAGGCCATGGCCCTCGAGGGCCATGGCCTTGAGGCCCTCGGCCATGTCGGTCTCGTAGATGGATTCGAGCAGCAGCGGCGCCGGCGAGAGCTTGACGATCTGCTCGACCAGGCGGCCCAGGTAGGCGCCCGAGGCGTAGCTGAGGAAGGGCACCTTCTCGCCCGGCTTGGCCGGTAGGCGAAAGAGCGGCTGGCCGTTGGCATCGGCCTTGGCATAGGGGGCGATCGTCTCCTCGCCCACCTTGAGCATCTCGTAGCGGTCTGGGTTGAGCTGCAGTGGCTGGCTCGGGTGGTGGTAGGCGATCAGCAGGTCGCAGCTGCCTTCGGCGAGCAGCATCACCGCGTCGTGCACGTTGAGCGCCATCAGCCGGCTCTTGAGTGCACCGAAGCGCTGGCGCAGGTCCATCACCCAGTGCGGGAAGAAGGTGACGGCCAGCGAATGCGGCACGGCAAACTCGATCATGTCCTGCCCAGCCACCTGGTGGCTGTGCATCATGTTGCGCGTGGTCTGCAACGCGCCCAGGATCTCCAGCGCCTGCGAGCGGAAGGTCTCGCCGGCCGGCGTGAGCCGCGTGGGGTAGGACGAGCGGTCGACCAGGTCGATGCCGGCCCAGGCTTCGAGCGCCTGGATGCGGCGCGAGAACGCCGGCTGCGTGACGTGGCGCAGCTGGGCCGAGCGCGAGAAGCTGTGCGTCTCGGCCAGGCTCACGAAGTCTTCAAGCCATTTGGTTTCCATCGTCCTCCGGGTCTTGGCCGCTTTGCTGCAGGCGCCACATTTCAGCATAGCGCCCGTCGCGCGCCAGCAGCTCGGCGTGCGTGCCGCGCTCGAGGATGCGGCCCTGCTCCATCACCAGGATCTGGTGCGCATCGACCACGGTGGACAGGCGGTGCGCGATCACCAGAGCCGTCTTGTTGCGCGCCACGCCCTGCAGCTCGGCCTGGATGGCGCGCTCGTTGGCGGAGTCGAGCGCCGAGGTGGCCTCGTCGAAGATCATGATCGGCGGGTTCTTGAGCAGCGTGCGGGCGATGGCTACGCGCTGCTTCTCGCCGCCACTGAGCTTGAGCCCGCGCTCACCCACCGCCGTCTCGTAACCCTTGGGTGTGGAGACGATGAAGTCGTGGATGCGCGCCGCCCTGGCCGCAGCCTCCACCTCGGCCTGGCTGGCGCCCGCACGGCCGTAGGCGATGTTGTAGGCCACGGTGTCGTTGAAGAGCACGGTGTCCTGCGGCACGATGCCGATGGCCTGGCGCAGGCTCGCCTGCGTCACCTGCCGGATGTCCTGCCCGTCGATGGTGATGGCGCCTTGGTTCACGTCGTAGAAGCGAAACAGCAGGCGCGCCAGCGTGCTCTTGCCCGAACCCGAGGGGCCGACCACCGCCACCGTCTTGCCCGCCGGGATCTCGAAGCTCAGGTCGTGCAGGATCGGCCGCGCCGGCTCGTAGGCAAAGCTCACGTGATCGAACTTCACGTCGCCGTGCGTCACCTGCAGCGCCGTGGCGCCGGGCGCGTCGGCCACCTCGCGCTCGCGCTCCAGCAGGCCGAACATCTTGTCGAGATCGAGCAGGCTCTGCTTGATCTCGCGGTACAGCACGCCCAGGAAGTTGAGCGGGATGTAGAGCTGGATCATGAAGGCGTTGATCATCACCAGGTCACCCAGCGTCATCCGGCCGTCGACCACGCCCAACGTGGCGCGCCACAGCATCGCCACCAGCCCGATGGCGATGATGAGCTGCTGCCCGGTGTTGAGGATGGACAGCGTGGTCTGCGACTTGAGCGAGGCCTTGCGCAGGCGCTCCAGGCTTTCGTCGTAGCGCCGCGTCTCGAAGGCCTCGTTGTTGAAGTACTTGACGGTCTCGTAGTTG
This sequence comes from Rhizobacter sp., assembly GCF_035702065.1. Lineage (GTDB taxonomy): Bacteria > Pseudomonadota > Gammaproteobacteria > Burkholderiales > Burkholderiaceae_C > Rhizobacter. Next base: position 7,217 of record NZ_DASSRA010000075.1, on the reverse strand, counting down.
AGCAGCGAGTCGATGGCGCGCGTGTGGCTCACCGAGTCGAGCTCGTTCATCTGCTTGCGGAACTGCGTGCGCCAGTTGGTGACGGTGATGGTGAAAGTGACGTAGACCATCAGCGCGGCGATGGTGATCCAGGCGAACCAGGCGTCGAACTTCACCGCCAGCAGCGTGAGCACCATCACCACCTCGATCAGCGTGGGCACGATGCTGTAGAGCGAGTACGAGATGAGCGAGTGCACGGCGCGCGTGCCGCGCTCGATGTCGCGCGTCATGCCGCCGGTCTGCCGCTCCAGGTGGAAGCGCAGGCTGAGCGAATGCAGGTGGCGGAAGACGTTGAGCGAGATGCTGCGCGCCGTGCCTTCGGTGGCCTTGGCGAAGATCAGCTCGCGCAGCTCGGTGAAGAGCGAGGTCGACAGGCGCAGACCGCCATACGCCAGCAGCAGGCCGATGGGCACGACCATCAACGCACGCACGTCGCCCGGCTGCAGCGACAGGCTGTCGACCAGCGACTTGAGCAGCAGCGGCACGCCCACGTTGGCCAGCTTGGCCCCCACCATGAAGGCCAGCGCGATCAACACGCGCCAGCGGTACTGCCACAGGTAGGGGAAGAGCTTGCGCAAGGTGCCCCAGTCGGAGCGTGGCGCGACAGCCGGTGTACTGAGGTCGGGAGATGGTGAAGAAATGGCGGAAGAACGGCGCATGCGGGCGAGTGTGCCAGCAGCCACGGGCTCACAATGCAGCCTCGACCCAATCCCTTGCGGCCCGCACCATGACCGACATCGCCCCCCTCAGCCTGCCCACCGACATGGACCTCGTGATGCGCGTCATGCCCATGCCGGCCGATGCCAACGGCAACGGCGACATCTTCGGCGGCTGGATCATGGCGCAGGTCGACCTGGCCGGCTCGGTGCTGCCCAACCGCATCGCCAAGGGCCGCATCGCCACCGTGGCGGTCAACCAGTTCATCTTCAAGCAGCCGGTGTCGATGGGCGACCTGCTGAGCCTGTACGCCAAGGTCGAACGCATCGGCCGCACCTCGATCACGGTGCACGTGGAGGTCTATGCCGAGCGCAACCCGGCCAAGCTGGAAGTGGTGAAGGTGACCGAGGCCAACCTCACCTACGTGGCCATCGACGACCACGGCAAGCCGCGCGAGATCCCGCGCGACTGATCAGCGCGGTGTCGTCCGCCGCGTCGGCAGCGTCTCGGGCAGTCGCGGCACGATCTCGCGGTAGATCATGCCGGCAAGCTGCTCGGCCCACAGGGCATAGAGCGCCGGGCCGGGGTGGAAGCCGTCTTCGGCCATCAGCACGCTGGTGTCGGGCAGGGGCTCGTCTTCTTCCATCGGTAGCGGCAGCCACCAGCGGTCGGGCGTGCGCTTCACCCAACCTGCGAGGGCCTGGTTGTAGCGCTGCGCATCGGCCGCCAGCACCCAGCGCAGCGGGTTGGGCAGCAGCGGGAAGATCTGCAAGGGCGGCACCCCGCTGTGCACCACGTGCTTCACACCGGCGCGCTTGGCCGCCGTGCGGTTGAGCTGATTCAGGCGCACCAACCAGCGGCGCGGCGGCACCTGGGCCACCACGTCGTTCAGGCCCAGCGCGGTGACCATCACGTCAGCCGGGTGCAACTGCAGCGTGCGCAGGGCCTCCAGCGATTGCAGGGTGGTGTCGCCCGTGCGGGCGATGAGCTGCCACACCACCGAACCCCCCACGCGCTGGGAGAGCGCCTCGCTCAGGCGACCGGCCAGGGCCTGCGTCTGGTTCTCGGCGCCCACGCCGGCGGCCGACGAGTCGCCCACGATGAGCAGCCGCAGGGCCACCTTGCCGGTGCCGGCCACGCCTTCGCGCGGGCCTTCGGCTTCGGGCAGACGGGTGGCACGACGCCTCACCTGCTGGCCCTGCCACAGCAGCAGCGGCAGCAGCGTGAGCTTGACCGCATTGAGCAGCCAGGGGCTCACCCGCGGCCTCCGCGGTGAGCTGGGAAGGGAGTGTGATGCGCCGTCTGGATCAAGAGAACTGTGAGAAGTCGGGCTTGCGCTTCTGGAAGAAGGCGCTGAAGGCTTCCTTGGCCTCGGGGCTGGTCAGCCGCTCTGCGAACACCGCATTCTCGCCGTCAATCGTCTTGAAAAGTTGCTCCGTGACGGCGTTGCCACGCATGAGCCGCTTGCTGGCGCGCACCGCACCCGGCGGCAGCGCGTTGAAGCGCTCGGCCACGCGACGCGCGTGCGGCGCCACCTCGCTGGCCGGCAACACCGCGGTGGCGATGCCGCAGTCCACCGCGTCGGCGCCGGTGAAGGGGTCGCCCAGCAGCAGCTTCTCGGCGGCGCGGCGCTGGCCCATGAGCTGCGGCACCAGGTGGCTGGAGGCGAACTCGGGCACCAGGCCCAGGCTCACGAAAGGCATGGACAGGCGGGCCTCGTCGGAGACGTAGACGAAGTCGCAGTGCAGCAGCATGGTGGTGCCGATGCCAATGGCCGCGCCGGTGACTGCGGCGATCACCGGCTTGTCGCAGCCGATCAGCGCGTTCATGAACACGCGCGCCGGCGATTCGCTGATGCCGCCGGAGCGCTTCATGAAGTCTTCGAGGTCGTTGCCCGAGGTGAAGATGCCGGGCTGGCCGGTGATCAGCACGCTGCGCACGGCGCCATCGGCCTTGGCCGCGTCGAGCGCTTCGGCCATGGCGGTGTACATCGCGCCGGTGATGGCGTTCTTCTTCTCGGGGCGGGCGATCTCGATGGTGTAGACGCCGTTCAACAGCGCGGTCTTGATGGTCATGGTGTCTCCAGGAAATCCAAAGAAAAGGGCGTCAGGGGGAAGTATGCAGCGCCAGCCACTGCGACACCTGCGGCCACAGCGTGGGCGCAAAGCGCTGGCGGAAGAAGCCGAAGTGGCCGATGCGCTTCTCGCCCACGTCCTGCGGGGCGAAGCGGCGCATCTCGCGCGGGGCGCTGGCGTAAAAGGCGTGCATGTCGGCCGTGTTGCGCGCCGACATGTACTCGTCGTCGGTGAACGAGAGCGAGAGGATGGGGTTGCGGATGGCCGCATAGTCGGCGCGCATCTTCGCGCCGCCCACGCCCACCAGGTAGTCGCGGTCGAGACAGGCGCGGCGCCATTGGCGCATCACGCCCAGCGGCAGGTCACCCACCTTCTTCAGGCGCTTGCCGGGGAAGTAGCCGTACAGCTTCATCGCCAGCGGCGCGACGACGAACCACAGCCACCACACATAGGCCCGCGCCTTGGCGGCGTTGCGCAGCCAGTAGCCGGTGCCCACGCCGATGGTGACCACACGCGACACGCGGTCGCGGTTGGGCACCATGCCGAAGATCTGCCCGCCCAGGCTGTGGCCCAGCCAGTGGATGGGCGTCTGCGGAGGCACCTGCGCGTCCAGCCACGCCAGCGCGGCCGAGGTGTCCTGCTCGGCCCAGGTGTTGATGTCGGCGTGGAGCCCGCGCAGCGAGGCCTTCATCTGGGTTGGGCGCGACTCGCCCATGCCACGGTAGTCGAAGCTCACCACGGCGTGGCCTTGCTGCACCAGCCACTCGGCGAACTCTGCGTAGAAGCGCTGCGGCACGCCCATGGCGGGCACGATGAGCACCGCGGAGTGGCATTGCGCGGGGTTGCCGTAGAGGCGGCCCTGCAGCGTGAATCCGTCCGGGGCCTGGAACTCGAATACGTGCATGGGTCCTCCTGTGACTGTCAGCGGATGCGACGCCGGTGCGGGGCTTCGATACCTCAGCCTGAGCGGTTGGTGGTATGCGGGCAGCGAACACAAACAGCCCGTTCGGGCTGAGGTATCGAAGCCTTGCTCGATCTCCGCATGCCCTTCATCCCACCACCACCTCTTGCCAGTGGTTCGCGAAGTGCATGAGGTGCGCGCGGCGGTAGTCGTCCTTGCGGAGCTCGCCGTAGGCGAAATGCGGGTGCAGCGGACCGCTGTGCCGCTCGAAAGCCTGCAGCGCCGCGATGGCCCGGTCGACAGCCGGCCCCAGCGCCTGGCCCTGCGCGATGTCGGGCGCGCCGGGAATCGGCTCGGTCAGCGAATGCTTCATGCGGCCGCGCGCCGAGAACACGGTGGCCGCGGCTGGCCCCACGCTCGCGCGGAACCAGCCGGGCTTGAGTTCGGGAAAGCCTTGCAGCGAGTACTCGACGCTCTGCGCCGCGTGGTGCAGCACATGCGCCAGGTCCCAGGCCCCGCCCATGGCCACGGGCGTGACCTTGAGGGCCGCGAGGGTGCGCAAGGCCGCCTCGATGGAATCGAAGGCCTGCGACTGCAGCGCCGCCGGCCGGGCCGCCCACCACAGCGCAGGTGCGCCGACCGCCACAGCACCAAGGCCGAGGAGAGCGATGCGGCGCCCGCGCTGCATGGGCTTGCGCGTCAGACGCGCTCGAAGATGCCGGCCGCGCCCTGGCCTGTGCCAATGCACATCGTGACCATGCCGTACTTCAGGTTGTGACGACGCAGTGCGTGCACGACCGTCGCCGCGCGGATGGCACCGGTGGCGCCCAGCGGGTGGCCGAGCGCAATCGCGCCGCCCATCGGGTTGACCTTCTTCGGGTCCAGGTCGAGGGTGTTGAGCACGGCGAGCGATTGCGCGGCGAAGGCTTCGTTCAGCTCGATCCAGTCGATCTGGTCCTTGGTCAGGCCGGCGTACTTGAGCGCCGCGGGGATGGCTTCGATCGGGCCGATGCCCATGATCTCGGGCGGCACGCCGCGCGCGGCGAAGCTCACGAAGCGGGCCAGCGGCTTGAGACCGAACTGCTTCACGGCCTTCTCGCTCGCGAGGATCAGCGCGCCGGCGCCGTCGCTCGTTTGCGAGCTGTTGCCGGCCGTCACGCTGCCCTTGGCGGCGAACACGGGCTTCAGCTTGGCCAGGCCTTCGAGCGAGGTGTCGGGGCGCGGGCCTTCGTCGATGTCGACGGTGCGCTTCTTCGCGACCTGCTCGCCCGTGGCGAGGTTGGGCACGCGCGAGATGACGTCGATCGGCGTGATCTCGTCCTTGAACTCGCCGGCCTGGATGGCCTTGAGCGCGCGCTGGTGCGATTCGAGCGCGAAGGCGTCCTGCGCTTCGCGCGTGACCTTCCACTGGGCAGCCACCTTCTCGGCGGTCAGGCCCATGCCGTAGGCGATGCCGATGTTCTCGTCCTTGGCGAAGATCTCGGGGTTGAACGAGGGCTTGTTGCCGCCCATGGGCACGAGGCTCATGGACTCGGCGCCACCGGCGATCAGGAGGTCGGCCTCGCCCACGCGGATGCGGTCGGCCGCCATCTGGATGGCGGTCACGCCCGAAGCGCAGAAGCGGTTGACGGTCACGCCGCCCACCGGCTTGGGCAGGGCCAGGCCGGCGGCGATGCGCGCCATGTTCATGCCCTGCTCGCCCTCGGGGAAGGAGCAGCCGATGATCGCGTCTTCGATCGCGGCCGGGTCGAGGCCGGGAGCCTGGGCCAGCGCGCTGCGGATGGCGGCAATCAACAGGTCGTCGGGGCGGGTGTTCTGGAAGTAGCCCCGGCCCGAGCGGCCGATGGGCGTGCGGGTGGCGGCGACGATGTAGGCGTCTTGAACTTGCTTGCTCATGATGTGGTTCCTTGTGAGGCCGCTGTTTAGTTGCGCACCGGCTTGCCGGTCGAGAGCATGCCCATGATCCGTTCCTGGGTCTTGGGGTTCTCCAAGAGACCGCAGAAGTGCTTGCGCTCCAGCGCCATCAGGTACTCCTCGCTGACCAGCGAGCCGGCATCGACGTCACCGCCGCAGACCACGTCGGCAATCAGCGAGCCGATGTAGAAGTCGTGCTGGCTGATGAAGCCGCCATCGCGCATGTTGACCAGCTGCGCCTTGATGGTGGCGATGCCATTGCGGCCGGCCACCGGGAACAGTGCCTTCGCCGGAGCGCGGTAGCCGCTCTCGTACAGGCTCTTGGCCTGCTGAGTGGCGACGTACAGCAGTTCGTCCTTGTTCGGCACGACGATGTCGCTCCACAGCAGGTAGCCGTTCTTGCGGTTCTCGATCGCGCTGGTGCCCACCTTGGCCATGGCCGCGGCGGTGAAGCCGTCGGTCAGGAACTTGAGGATGTCGGCATTGGCGTTGCCGGCCGAGGCCATCTCGGCCGCACGGCGGGCGATGTAGGTCAGGCCGCCGCCGCCCGGGATCAGGCCCACGCCCACTTCCACCAGACCCATGTAGCTTTCCATCGCGGCGACGCGCTTGGCCGAGTAGACGGCCAGTTCGCAGCCACCGCCCAGGGCGATGCCGCGAATGGCGGAGACCACCGGCACGCTGGCGTAGCGGATGCGCAGCATGGCGTCCTGCAGCTTCTTCTCTTCGGGGGCGATGCCCTTGGCGCCGCTCTTCATGAAGACGGGCATCAGCGCCTCGAGGTTGGCGCCGGCCGAGAACACGTCGTCCGGCGACCAGATCACCAGGCCCTTGTACTTGGCTTCGGCGATCTCGACGGCCTTGAGCAGGCCTTCGGTCACGGTCGGGCTGATCAGGTGCAGCTTGGCGGTGATGGTGGCGATGAGCACCTCGCCGTCGAGTGTCCAGACGCGCACTTCGTCGTTCTTGAACTCCTGCGTGCCGGCCTTGAGCGGGTCGGTCGCACCGGCGCCGAACAGCGACTCGGGGAAGTGCTGGCGCTCGTAGACGGGCAGCGTGCTCTTGGGCAGGTACTTGTTTTGCGAAGCGCTCCACGAGCCTTCGGCGGTGTGCACGCCCTCGCGGCCATCAAACACCCAGGCGGGCAGCGGCGCCTTGCTGAGCGCCTTGCCGGCATCGATGTCGGCCTTCACCCATTCAGCGACCTGCTTCCAGCCGGCCTGTTGCCACAGCTCGAACGGGCCTTGGCTCATGCCGAAGCCCCAGCGCAGGGCCAGATCGATCTCGCGCGCCGAATCGGCCACGTCGGCCAGGTGCACGGCGGCGTAGTGGAAGCCGTTGCGCAGGATGGACCACAGGAACTGGCCCTGCGCCCCGGTCGAATTCCGCAGCAGTTCGAGCCGCTGCGCCGCCGGCTTCTTCAGCATGCGGCCGTAGACCTCGTCGGCCTTCTCGCCGGCCGGCACGTAGTCCTGGCTCGCGAGCTCGAAGCGCAGGATGTCCTTGCCGACCTTCTTGTAGAAGCCGGCGCCCGACTTCTGGCCCAGCGCGCCCTGCTCGATGAGGCGGCCGACGACGGCGGGCGTCGCGTAGCTGGGGTAGAACGGGTCGTCCTTCAGGTTGTCCTGCAG
>NZ_DASSRA010000074.1:0-12603 GCF_035702065.1 Rhizobacter sp. | reverse complement strand
GGCACGCGGTCGGCGGCGCCGCGCTGGCTGTCCAGCACGTAGCGCATCATGCGGGCGAAGCGCATCAATGCCTGCTCGGCGGCGCCGGCGTCCTGGCGCGTGAGGGCGACCAGCGAGTTCAGGGTGTTGAAGAAGAAGTGCGGGTTCAGCTTGCCGCTGATGGCCGCCAGCTCGGCGCGCGCCAGCGCCGACTCGGCCTGCGCGGCGGCCAGTGCGCTGGCCCGCGCGCGGCGCGCCTGCAGCAAGGCCGTGAAGCCGGTGGCAATGGCCGAATACACCACCACGCCCCAGATGGCGCGCCAGAGCACGGTCTGGGTGAACACCGCGGAGGCGTGGTCGGCGCCATAGAGCCAGCGCGACAGCGTGAACTCGCCCAGCTGCCACAGCGCGCCAAAGGCCAGTGCCGCCGCGGCATGCAGGGCCAGCAGTGCCGCGGGCGCCAACTCCCGCTGCTGCAGCCAGCGCACCCAGGGAAAGACGGCCACGCCCAGCAGCATGGGCGGCCACAGGCTCAGCGTGGCCTGGTAGACGGCCCCCCACACCTGCCACAGGCCGCGCTGGAACTCGGCACCGGCCAGCACGTAGAGCAGCCAGGCCAGCAGGCAGGCGCCGGCATAGGCCAACCAGAGGCGGCGGGCTTCGGCGGGGGAGTGGGGCGGGAGAGCAGGCATGCCGGCATCTTAGGGACAGGCCGGCCCCCGGCGGGCGGTGGTGGGCCGAGCCGCCGGTTGGCAGGCACGAATTGCGGTTGGACGCGCTGGAGCTCGGGGCAGCGACCGTGTCGATGGGGCGCTTGCAAGCTTCGGTTCATGCCCGGGCCGCGCACCCAGGCCCCTTCACGCCGGCCACGTCGAATCGCGTTGAACTGCACCGGGTGCGGCGCCTAAAGTGAAGAAGCCTGCGCCCTGGCATGCCGGGGCAGGGCTGCCGTCGCCGTGCTGTCATCGACGCAGCGCATCGTGGTCCAACAGCCCGTCCCGGAGACACCGAATGCCGCAGGAGCCGCCGCCCGCATCGGGGTCGTCCACCGTCGGCCTGCAGTACCTGCGTGCACTGGCGGCGCTGATGGTCCTGTTCCACCATGCGCCCTGGCACTACCCGACGCAGTCGTGGCTCGTCGCGCCGGTGCTGGCGAACATCGGCAGCCGGGGTGTCGACATCTTCTTCGTCATCAGCGGCTTCGTGATCGCGCACACCACGCGGGGCTTCGACCCGCAGATGCCGCGCGGCACCCAGGCCCTCGACTTCTGGCTCAAGCGGCTCATCCGCATCGTGCCGCTGTACTGGCTGGCTGCGCTGTGGGATGCCAAGCGCATGGTCTGGAACCATGAGGCCGGTCTGGACACGGCCAAGGACTTCCTGTTCGTGCCCCACCTCAACGCGCAGGGCCTGATCTGGCCGCACCTGTTCCAGGGCTGGACGATCAACTACGAGATGTTCTTCTACGCGCTGTTCGCGCTGTGCATGCTGGCCGGTCGTCGCCGCTACCTGGCGCTCAGCGGGATCTTGCTGGGCCTCACCTCGGTCGGCGTGCTCATCGGCTCGGCCCAGCCGCAGGCCCACCCCGCCGTGGTCTCGTTCTACACCTCCAACCTGCTGTTCGAGTTCCTGCTCGGCGTGTGGCTGGAGCTGTGGATGCGCCACCACCCGATGCAGTTGGCGCGCCCGGTGGCGGTGGGCATCACGCTCGCCGGCTTCGTCATGCTTGCGGTGCCGAGCCCGGATGCGGTCCGCGGCTTCCTCGACGGCCCGGCGGCGCTGCTCATCGTCTGGTCGACCATGCTCTGGACGGCCGGCACCGAGCTGCGCTGGTTGCGCGCGGTGGGTGATGCGTCGTACTCGATCTACCTCTTCCACCTGGCGATCTTCGGCGTGACGAACCGGGTGTTCCACGCGATCGGGCTCGGCGGCCCCGGCCTGGCGCAGACGGTGGCGATGATCACGCTCTACATCCTCTTTGCCTCGGTGCTGGGCCTGGCCATCCACCGCTGGATCGAGCAGCCCATGCTGCTGGGCCTGCGCCGCCTGCTCGGGCGCTGGCGGGTCGGCGCTTCAGCCCACCCGTTGGGCGCGTAGGCGGCTGAAGTTCGCCCCGACCGCCAGCACCCCGAGTGCACCGAGCCCGATCACCACCCCGGTGCCGGTGACGGCAATCAGCAGGCTGGACACCCACACGCCCACCGACTGGCCGATGAAGAAGAGCGACGCGAAGGCCGACACCGCCGCGCCGCGCCGCTCCGGCGCCATCTGGGTGGCGTTGGTCTGCAAGGTGTTGTGCAGCATGTAGAAGCCCAGCCCTGCCAGGAAGCACCCGGGCACGGCCCACCACCAGCGCGGGCCGGCGGCGACCAGCAGCAGTGACAGCGACAGCACACCGGCCCCCCAGGCGGTCATGCCGGCCTCGCCGAGGCGGCGCACCATCAGCTGCGAGGTGGCGGCGAACAGCACGCCGCCCAGGCCGAACAGCATCACCAGCGAGCCTGCCGACGAGAGCGAGAGCCCGAACTCATGGTGCAGATGGGAGGCGATGAAGGCGAAGGGCCCGTACAGGAACGCGCCCTCGAGAAACACCGTGAGCAGCACGGTGCGCGCCCAGGGCGTGGACAGCACGGCGCTGAACTCGGCCACCGTGCGCTGCAGCGCCGGGCCGCTGGCGCGCGTGGTCTGCCGCGCCTGCGGCGGCAGGCGCCGGTCGAGCGCGAGCAGGGCTCCGCCGACGAGAAGAAAGGTCGCCGCAATCGCGAGGAAGGGGCTGTGCCGGCCCAGGTGGTCGGCCGCGAAGCCGCCCAGCAGCACCCCCGCCGACAGGCCCAGGATCTGGCCCAGCAGGAAGCGCGCAATGACCGGCTGGCGCGTGGCATAGGGCACCACGTCGCCGATCCAGGCCATCGACAGCGGGATGATCGCCGCGGCCGTGGCGCCGGTCAGCAGGCGCGCCACCAGCAGGGTCGGGAGGTTGGGTGCCAGCCCGCACAGGGCCGAGGTGAGGGCCGAGGCAAGGCTGGCCCAGGCGACCACGCGGTACTTGCCGTAGCGGTCGCCCAGCGGCCCGAACACCAGTTGCGACAACCCGTAGGCGATGGAGAACACCGTCACCACATACGAGGCGGTGCCGAGCGGCACGCCGAACTCGCCGGCCAGGTGCGGCAGCAGCGGGTCGGCCACGCGCAGCGAGACGCCGCTGGCAAAGGCCGCCAGGGCCAGCAGCAGGATGGCCAGCACGGGGGCGGCGGCGGGCTCGGGAGACGAAGCGGGGCGGGGATCGGTCATGGTGGGTCGGCAGGCGGTTGGCGGGGCAGCATAGCGGCGATGGCATCTCGCAGCGGGCGGCGGGGCGACTACGCCATCTGTCGTATTCCGGGCAGGCGCTTCGCTCCGTAACCTGCATGTGTCCGCCTGATACCGGGCGACAGACCGTCCAAAACACCCCAGGAGCGTTCGTTCATGAAAAACACCCGTCGCACGTTTGCGAAGTCTCTCAGCGCCGTCGCCCTTGGCGTGGCCGCGCTGAGCCTGCCGCTGTTTGCCCAGGCCGCCGACACCATCAAGGTGGGCGTGCTGCACTCGCTGTCCGGCACCATGGCCATCTCGGAGACCGTGCTGAAGGACGTGGCCCTGATGACCATCGACGAGATCAACGCCAAGGGCGGCGTCATGGGCAAGAAGCTGGAGCCGGTGGTCGTCGACCCGGCCTCCAACTGGCCGCTGTTCGCCGAGAAGGCCAAGCAGCTGATCAGCCAGGACAAGGTGGCCGTCGTCTTCGGCTGCTGGACCAGCGTGAGCCGCAAGTCGGTGCTGCCGGTCTTCGAGGAAACCAACAACCTGCTCTTCTACCCCGTGCAGTACGAAGGCGAGGAGCTCAGCAAGAACGTGTTCTACACGGGTGCCGCGCCCAACCAGCAGGCCATCCCGGCCGTCGAGTACCTGATGAGCAAGGACGGCGGCTCGGCCAAGCGCTGGGTGCTGCTGGGCACCGACTACGTGTACCCGCGCACCACCAACAAGATCCTGCGCGCCTTCCTGAAGAGCAAGGGCGTCGCCGAGGCCGACATCATGGAGGAGTACACCCCCTTCGGCCATTCCGACTACCAGAGCATCATCGCCAAGATCAAGAAGTTCGCCTCCGAAGGCAAGAAGACGGCCGTGGTCTCGACCATCAACGGCGACTCCAACGTGCCCTTCTACAAGGAACTGGGCAACCAGGGCCTGAAGGCGACCGACGTGCCGGTGGTGGCCTTCTCGGTGGGTGAAGAAGAGCTGCGCGGCGTCGACACCAAGCCGCTGGTGGGCCACCTGGCCGCCTGGAACTACTTCATGTCCGTCAAGAACCCGACCAACGACGCGTTCATCAAGTCGTGGTCGGCCTACGCCAAGGCCAAGAACATCGCCGGCCACAAGGACAAGCCGCTGACCAACGACCCGATGGAAGCCACCTACATCGGCATCCACATGTGGGCGCAGGCGGTCGAAAAGGCCAAGAGCACCGACACCGACAAGGTGATCGCCGCCATGGCCGGCCAGACCTTCAAGGCCCCGGGTGGCTTCACGTCCACGATGGACAAGGAGAACCACCACCTGCACAAGCCGGTGTTCATCGGCGAAGTGAAGGCCGACGGCCAGTTCAACGTGGTGTGGAAGACCAAGGGGCCGGTGGTCGCCGACCCGTGGAGCGACTACATCCCGGAAAACAAGGGCAAGAAGAACGTCCCCGAGAAAAAGTGACCTGAGTTCGGCCGCCCGGTGAGCACCGGGCGGTCCGGGTTGCATCGAAGGCCCTGTCCGCTCGGCAGGGCCTTTTCATGAGGACTCCCCACGGGCGCAAGACTTGCATCCATCACCCGCCATGACGCTCTACTCCCGACTCCTCGCCTGCGCCCTGTTCGCGCTGCTGATGCTGGCCTTCGGCCCCGCGCACGCGCTGACACCGCAGCAGGCCAAGGCCATCGCCGAGGGCGACAGCGACGAGCGCATCGCCGCGCTGAACCAGGCTGCGGCTGAAGGTGCGCCCGGCCTCGCGCCGTTCGTACAGGCCCTGCTCGACGACGCCGTGAAGGTTGCGGGCGAGCAGGTGTTCATCGTGCGCGACGACAAGGCCGTCGACGCGGCCACCGGCGCTGCCGCCACCGTGCCCGAGAGCGCCGAAGACGTGGTCAACAACAACCGCGTGCGCGGCGCGCTGCAGGCCGCGCTGGCCGCGTTGCAGCTCTCCTCGACCGACGTGCAGGTGCGCCGAAGCGCCATCGACGAACTGGCGAAGCAGTCGCTCGAAGAAGCCCAGCTGCCGCTGCTCGACAAGGCCCTGGCCGCCGAGAGCGACCCGGGCCTGAAGCAGTCGCTGGAGCGCATGCGCGCCACCATCCTGGTCGCCTCGCCCGACAAGGCCAAACGCCTGGCGGCGGTGCAGGCCCTGGCCGGCAGCGGCGAGGCGAGCGTTGCCAGCCTGCTGCAGGAGCGCCTGGCGCCCGATGCCGAGACCGATGTCGAAGTGCGCGGTGCGCTCGTCAAGTCGCTCGAAGGCATCCGCTCCAAACTGGCCTGGGGCGAGCGCATCGGCGTCGTGTTCACCGGCGTGAGCCTCGGCTCCATCCTGCTGCTGGCCGCGCTGGGCCTGGCCATCACCTACGGCCTGATGGGCGTGATCAACATGGCCCACGGCGAGCTGCTGATGATCGGCGCCTATGCCACCTACCTGACGCAGAACCTGTTCCGCAACTACCTGCCGGGCGCGTTCGACTACTACATCCTCGCGGCCATCCCGTTGTCCTTCCTCGCCTCGGCGCTGGTGGGCGCGGCGATGGAGCGCAGCGTGATCCGCTGGCTCTACGGCCGCCCGCTCGAGACGCTGCTGGCCACCTGGGGCATCAGCCTGGTGCTGATGCAGGGCGTGCGCACCCTGTTCGGCGCGCAGAACGTGCCGGTGGAGAACCCGGCCTGGCTGTCGGGCGGCGTGTCGGTGTTCTCCAACCTCACGCTGCCCTTCAACCGCATCGCCATCATCGTGTTCGCGGCGGGTGTGCTGGCGGCGCTGGCCTTCCTGGTCGCCAAGACGCGCCTGGGCCTCTTCGTGCGCGGCGTCACGCAGAACCGCCGCATGGCGGCCTGCGTGGGCGTCAACACCGCCAAGGTCGACACCTATGCCTTCGCGCTGGGTTCGGGCATCGCCGGCCTGGCCGGCTGCGCGCTCTCGCAGGTGGGCAACGTGGGCCCCGACCTCGGGCAGAGCTACATCGTCGACAGCTTCCTCGTCGTGGTGCTGGGCGGCGTGGGCCAGCTGGCCGGCACGGTCTACGCCGCGCTGGGCCTGGGCGTGCTCAACAAGCTGCTCGAAGGCTGGGCCGGCGCGGTGCTGGCCAAGATCATGGTCCTGGTCTTCATCGTCGTCTTCATCCAGAAGCGGCCGCAGGGCATCTTTGCAATGAAAGGCCGGAGCGCAGAAGCATGAGCAACGCACGGCCGCCCGAAGTTGCTCATACCGTAGCGCTGTGCGCGGAGGTTTTCAATTGAGTGCAGTTCTTCCAATGTCTGCGGCGCCTGCGTCGCCCACCCGCATCCTGTCGATCAAGAGCTGGGTGGGCGTGCTGGCCGCGTTGCTGGCCGTGCTGGTTGTCGCACCGGTGCTCAATCTCGTCGTGCCGCAGGGCAGCTTCTTCCACATGAGCGACTTCGCGGTCGGCCTGGTCGGCAAGATCATGTGCTATGCCATCTGCGCGCTGGCCATGGACCTGATCTGGGGCTACACCGGCATCCTCTCGCTGGGCCACGGCCTGTTCTTCGCGCTCGGCGGCTACGCCATGGGCATGTACCTGATGCGCGAGATCGGTCGCGACGGGCAGTACCAGTCCGACATGCCCGACTTCATGGTCTTCCTCAACTGGAAGGAGTTCCCCTGGCACTGGGCCGGCAGCGACAGCTTCGTCTTCCAGCTCGCGATGGTGGTGCTGGTGCCGGGCCTCTTGGCCTTCGTGTTCGGCTTCTTCGCCTTCCGCTCGCGCATCAAGGGCGTGTACTTCTCCATCATCACGCAGGCCATGACCTTTGCCGCCATGCTGCTCTTCTTCCGCAACGAGACGGGCTTCGGCGGCAACAACGGCTTCACCGACTTCAAGCGCATCCTGGGCGTGCCCATCGCCACGCCCGGCATGCGCATGTTCCTGTTCATGCTGACCGGCCTCACGCTGATCGGCTTCTTCCTGATGGCGCGCTGGCTCATCGCCAGCAAGTTCGGCCGCGTGCTGCAGGCCATCCGCGACGCCGAGGGCCGCGTCATGTTCACCGGCTACGACCCGATCCGCTACAAGCTCACCATCTGGGTCATCTCGGCGGTGATGTGCGGCATCGCCGGTGCGCTCTACGTGCCGCAGGTGGGCATCATCAACCCGAGCGAGATGTCTCCCGCGGCCAGCATCGAGATGGCCATCTGGGCGGCGGTGGGCGGCCGTGCCACGCTGATCGGCCCCATCGTCGGCGCCTTCTTCGTCAACGGCGCCAAGAGCTGGTTCACGCAGGCCTTCCCCGAGTTCTGGCTGTACTTCCTGGGCGCGCTGTTCATCGCGGTCACGCTCTTCCTGCCGCAGGGGATCATCGGTCTGGTGCGCAAGTTCACCAGTGACAAGAGCGAGGTGAAGGCATGACGCCCGAGCTGATGAACGCCGGGCACCGCGTGCGCCAGGCGATGGAAGAGAAGCAGCGCGCCGGCAACGCAGGAGAGTCCGGCGGGCGGCGCCACAGCTACAGCCGCGTGGTGCAACCGGGCGAGGTGGACGTGACGCACGGCGCCATCCTGTACCTGGACGACATCACCGTCAGCTTCGACGGCTTCAAGGCGCTGAATGCGCTGACGCTGAGCGTCAATGTCGGCGAGCTGCGCTGCATCATCGGCCCGAATGGCGCCGGCAAGACGACGATGATGGATTGCATCACCGGCAAGACCCGGCCCGACGTGGGCAAAGCCTTCTTCGGCTCCACCATCGACCTGCTGCGCATGCGCGAGAACGAGATCGCCTCCATCGGCATCGGCCGCAAGTTCCAGAAGCCCACGGTGTTCGAGCACCTCACGGTGTTCGAGAACCTGGAGCTGGCGCTGAAAGAAGACCGCGGCGTGCGCTCGGCGATGTTCTTCCGCCTGAGCGGTGAGCAGGCCGACCGCATCGGCGCGATGCTCACGCTCATCCACCTGAAAGACAGCGCCCAGCGCGTGGCGGGCCTGCTCTCGCACGGCCAGAAGCAGTGGCTGGAGATCGGCATGCTGCTGATGCAAGACCCCAAGCTGCTGTTGCTCGACGAGCCGGTGGCCGGCATGACCGACGAAGAGACCGAGCGCACGGCCGAGCTCTTCCTTTCGCTCGAAGGCAACCACTCGCTGGTGGTGGTGGAGCACGACATGAAGTTCATCCACGAGCTCACGCACGGCAATCCTTCGAAGAAGGTGACGGTGCTGCACGAAGGCAGCGTGCTGGCGGAGGGTTCGCTGGCGGATGTGCAGGCGAATGAGAAGGTGGTGGAGGTGTACCTTGGTCGCTGAATGCGTCATCCCGGCGAAGGCCGGGATCCACCGCCTGCCAACGGCTCACTGCCCGGAGTGGACCCCGGCGTCCGCCGGGGTGACGCGCTGTGTGGAGGGAGTGCCATGCTGAAAGTCGACGGCATCAACCAGTACTACGGCGGTTCGCACATCCTGCGAAACCTCTCCTTCGAAGCCCGCCTCGGTGAAGTCACGGTCGTGCTCGGCCGCAACGGCGTGGGCAAGACCACGTTGCTTAAGAGCCTGATGGGCGTGGTGCCGGTGAAGACCGGCACCATCCACCTCGACGGCGCGCCCATCACCAACGACACGCCCTACGAGCGTGTGCGCAAGGGCGTGGGCTACGTGCCGCAGGGCCGCGAGATCTTCGGCCGCCTCACGGTGGAAGAGAACCTGCGCATGGGCCTGGCCTACAAGAAGGGCGGCACGCCCATTCCCGCCGAGCTGTTCGAGCTGTTCCCGGTGCTCAAGCAGATGATCAACCGCCGCGGTGGCGACCTCTCCGGCGGCCAGCAGCAGCAGCTCGCCATTGCGCGCGCGCTGGCGGCCGGCCCCAAGCTGCTGATCGTCGACGAGCCGACGGAAGGCATCCAGCCCAGCATCATCAAGGACATCGGCCGCGTGATCCGCGGGCTGGCCGACCACGGCATGAATGGACAAAAGATGGCCATCGTGCTGGTCGAGCAGTTCTACGACTTCGCGGCCGAGCTGGCCGACCAGTACCTCGTGATGGAACGCGGCGAGATCGTGCAGCGCGGCCATGGCGACAACATGGAAGCCGAAGGGGTGCGCGCGCGCATGTCGATCTGAGTCGATTCAGCCTCATGCGAGAAAGCCCGCCGAAGCGGGCTTTCTCTTTCTTCATCGTCACACGCAGTGCATCAGGGCGTGTTGAAGATCTCGGTGCTGGCCTGGCCGCTGTCGGCGGTCACGGACAGGATCTTCACGTCGTTGGGTGCCAGGCTGTTGGGCAAGGTCAACAGCAGGAGGTCGGCGTTGGTCGCCACGCTCACGGGGGCGCTGAAGATCACGTTCTTCGTTCCGGCGGTCGTCACGCGCAGCACGTAGGAGCCGGCGGTGAAGTCGTTCGAGTTCGAGCCGCTGGCCGGTACCGCGTTGCGGAAGCCGACCGCCGCGAAGTTGGGGCCGACCGTGGCGATGTCCACCGTGGGGCCGGTGAGGTAGACGTCGACGTTGGTCGCATTGAACGACGCATTGACCACGCGCACGCGGCCGTTGGTGGCGGTCAGCTGCTTGTCGTACGGGTCGTCGATCCTGAGCAGGTTGGGCGTGGTGGCGTCCCCCGGCACTGCGATCAGCGTGTGCTTGTTGCCGCGCGTGGGGTTGAAGTTGATGGTGCCCACGGTGACGTTGCCGGTCGTGGTGCGCACCGTGTAGTCGGCCGGAGCCGTGTCGACGTCGAAGTAGTGCGAAGCGTACTTGTAGGGCGCATTCGCCACCCCGCCGACGACGGTGCCGTTGCGCAGCAGGTCGACGTTCGGGCCGGCCGGGATGGCGTGCACGAAGCGCACCTTCGGGTCGGCGATGTCGAGGCGGTCGTCCAGGCTGTCGTCACCACCGCCGCAGGCCGCGACGAGGACCACGGGAACAGCGGCGAGCAGGAGCTTGTAAATGGGTTTCATGGGCGTTCCTTTGCAGTTCTGAGTCGTTGCAAATTTAGGTTTGCGTGATGCAGAACGCTGTCGGAAGAACCAGGCGCGGCCTGTGGGCGGTACCTGAGATGCGTGTCGGACAACGCCCACGCTCCCGCGCCACAATGGCGGCCTCTCAGCTCGGGGCCACCGAACCATGATCACCGTCCACCACCTGAACGACTCGCGCTCGCAGCGTGTGCTGTGGCTGCTCGAAGAACTGGGCGTTCCCTACGAGATCAAGCACTACCAGCGCGACAAGGCGACGATGCTCGCGCCCGAGTCGTTGCGGAAGGTGCACCCGCTGGGCAAGTCGCCGGTGATCACCGATGGCGACGTGACGGTGGCCGAGTCGGGCGCGATCATCGAGTACCTGGTGGAGCGCCATGGCAATGGCCGCCTGGCGCCTGCGGCCGGCACACCGGAGCGCTTGCGCTGGCGCTATTGGATGCACTTTGCCGAGGGTTCGGCAATGCCGCCGCTGTTGATGAAGCTCGTGTTCACCAAGATCCAGAGCACGCCGATGCCCTTCTTCGTGAAGCCCATCGCGCGCGCCATCTCGCAGAAGGTGCTGGGCGCGCTGGTCGAGCCCAACCTCAAGCGCCAGTTGGACTTCATGGAAGCCGAACTCGGCAAGAGCGAATGGTTCGCCGGCAGCGAGTTCAGCGCGGCCGACATCCAGATGAGCTTTCCGCTCGAAGCCTCGGCGCAGCGTGCGGGGCTGGATGCCTCGCGGCCGAGGCTGATGGACTTCCTGAAGCGCATCCATGCGCGGCCGGCCTACCGGCGCGCACTGGAGCGCGGCGGCCCCTACAGCTTTGCCAACGACTGAGCGAAGGTGACCGCAGGGGCCGGGAACAACATCACTTCTTGGCCGGCGCCGGCTGCACGTTGAGCGCCACCGACTCGGTCACGACGGCGGCCACCTGGTCGCCGACCTTCAGGCTCTTGAGGATGGCCGGGTCTTGCACGGCCACGTCGAGGGTGCGGCCTTCCGGGCCCTTCAGGGTGGCGTACTTCTTCTTCGTGTTCACGGCGACCACGTTGGCGATGACCGTGGTCTTGCGGGCTGCCGCCACGCCGGGCTTGGTGCCGGGCTGGGCCACGGCGGCCGATTCGGTTTCGACCTTCTCACGGATGCCGTCGCCGCCCTTGCGCAGCGCGAGCGCCACGCCCACGACGTAGTCGAGGCGGATGCGGTCGCCGACCTTCACCTGGTCGAGGTTCTTCACCGCCGGGTCGACGGCGAACGTGCCTTCGTTGCCCTTGGGGCCCTTGATCGTGACCAGGCGCTGGCCGACGTCGAGCGCGGTGATGTCGCCATAGGCGACGAGGTGGGCCAGGCCGCCCTTGGCATCGGTGGTGACGGGCTTGGAGGCGGCCGGCGCGCTCTGCGCTGCAACGGGGCCGACACCTGCGGCCGCGAGGGCGAGAACGAGGAGGGCGGGGCGGAAGAACGACTGGCTCATGGAAGCTCCTTGCTATCGAGATGGTTTGGGGAGAACTGGCAGGAAATCCGCGCGGGGCTCCAGAGTTCGCGGCGAGCATAGCCCTCTCCTGCGCCGCGCATCCCCCTGCGCGTGGCAGGGGCGCGCACAGAGCGTTTCCCCCTTAACGCGCGCCCATGTCGGCCAGCGCCTGGCGGATCAGCTTCGCGTCGTCATCGCCCACCGCCATGCCTTTCTCGTTGATCTGCTCGGCCCGGTCGAACAGCGGCGCGAACAGGCCCAGCTTGTCGACCGGCCCGCGCAGCGTGACGGTACCCTGCCGCGCGAAGGTGGCCGACCAGGTGTCGCGCACCTGGTCCCAGAACAGGCGGGTACGTTCGTAGTAGCGGTCGGCGTGGGCGAAGTCGGAGCTTTCTCGCAGGCGTTCGTAGCGGGCCATGCCGTACTCGCGCGCCAGGTAGGGCGTGTTCGGGTCGAGCTCGCGCTGCACGTTGAGCACGGCCTTGAGGTTGTTCTCTTCCTGCGTCCAGCCGGTGGGGCCGATGGTGTGGCGGTTGGTGCCCAGCAGCACCTGGTAGTCGTCGCGCACACTCCATTCGCGGCGCGGCAGCGGGCGCCAGGTGTCGGCGCTGAGCCAGGTGGAGAAGCTCGCGCTGTGCTGCCAGCGGCCGAGGCTCGCGTAGCGCGGTGATTCATCGACCTGGTAGACCGTCTGCAGCCACGCGCCGCGGCGCGGCGCTGCGGGCACAGAGCGCTGCTGCCAGCGGTCGCGGCCCTGGTACTCGACGATCGCGCTCGGCTCGTAGCGCCAGTCCTGGCGCCAGTGCTTGGAGACGAACGGGCCCTCGGCCGCGCCATCCTTCGTGCGCATGAACATCACGAGCAGGTGCTGCAGGCTGATGAAGCGCGGCTCGTCGCGCACGACCGACACCCATTCCGTCGCCCACGACTGATACGGACGATCGGGCGTGAAGCCCGGCCG
>NZ_DASSRA010000073.1:0-35626 GCF_035702065.1 Rhizobacter sp. | reverse complement strand
TGCCGTGCCGGAAGACTTTGCGCTCCCCGAGGGCTACGTGCGCCACTACCAGACGACGGACGATGGCCAGGCCATCGAGCCCATCCTGATGTACGCACCCGACCGCCAGTTCATCGACGGCGCGGGCCGCCCGATCGAGATCCCCAAGGACCGGGTCGTGCGGCCGGAAGCGGCGCCGCCTGGCCTGGCCAACCGGCGCATCGTGATCCCCGCGCCGGTCGAAGCGGACCGGCCCGGGACGTGAACCCCCCGTCCTTCCTGTCCCGACCCGGCGTTCGCGCAGGGGCCGGCGTTCTCTTGAGCGCCGTGTTGCTGGGCCTGTATGCCCGCGGCGGCGCCGGCTGGTGGCTCGGCTTCGTGGCCCTGGTGCCGTGGCTGCGCACGCTCGACACCACGCGCACGCTCGTCGGCTCGCTGCTGAGCGCGTGGGCGATGTCGGTGGCCTTCGTGCTGGCGGCGTTCGCGTGGTTCGGCAGCGCGATCGGCGGTTACTCGCAGCTCGGCGCGCCCGTGGGCTGGATGGTGCTGCTCATCGCCGCGCCCTTGCTTCAGCCGCAGTTCTTCGCCTTCGCGCTGGTGCGCCACGTTGCCAGCCGGCGCTGCGGCCCCATGCTGTGCGCGTTCGCAGGGGCTTGCACCTGGGGCGCGGCCGAATGGCTGGCGCCCAAGTTCCTCGGCGACACGTTGGGCCACGGGCTGTATCTCTCGGCGCTCCTGCGGCAGGCCGCCGATGTGGGCGGCGCGGCCGGCCTCACCTGGCTGCTGCTGCTGGCGAACGAAGGCGTGCGTGCCGCCGTCGCGCGCCGCGGCGATGGCGTGCGCGCGGTCGCGTGGCCGCTGGCGCTGGCTGCTCTGGTGCCGCTGCTGCTGGCCGGCTATGGCGCCTTCGCGGTGACCAGGCTGTCGTCAGCCGCTGCGCCGGAGGCCAAGCCGCTGCGCATGGGGCTGGTGCAATCGAACATCATCGACTACGACCGGCTGCGCCGCGAGAAGGGCGCCGAGGCCGTGGTGCGCGAGGTGCTCGACACGCACTTCGCGATGAGCTACGACGCGATCGAACGCCAGCACGCCGATGCCGTGCTGTGGTCCGAGACGGTCTACCCGCTGACCTTCGGCCACCCGAAGAACGAAGCCGGCGCCGAGCTCGACCGCGAGATCCTCGGCATCGTCAACGCCGCGCAGGTGCCCTTCGTGTTCGGCACCTACGATGTGGACGACGCCGGCGAGTACAACGCCGCCGCCTTCGTGCAGCCTGGCAAGGGCCTGCTCGGCTTCTACCGCAAGACACGGCTGTTCCCCTTCACCGAGTACCTGCCGGCGTGGCTGGACGGCCCGGTGGTGCGCGGCTGGCTCCCGTGGGCAGGCGCCTGGCAGGCCGGCAATGGGGCGCGGGTGTTCCCGCTCAACCTGAGGGACGGCCGTGAGATCCCCGTGCTGCCCCTGATCTGCCTCGACGACACCGACGCGAGCCTCGCCATCGAAGGCGCGCGGCAGGGGGCGCAGGCCATCCTGACCATGTCGAACGACTCCTGGTTCACCGGCAACCCACTCGGTGCCGAGATGCACCAGACGGTGGCCGCTTTCCGCAGCATCGAGACACGCCTGCCGCAGTTCCGCGTGACCGCCAATGGCCACAGCGCGGTGATCGACATGACCGGGCGCGTGGTCGCCGGCACCCGGATGGGCGAACGCACGCTGGTGATCGGCGATTTACCGGTGGCGGAGCCGCCGCGCACGCTGATGGTGATGTGGGGCGACTGGGTGGGGCGCGCGGCGGCGGCCTTCCTCGTGCTGCTGGCTGCGGCCGGCTTCTTGCGCCGGTGGGTCTTCGGCACCGGAGAGTCGCAGGCTGCGGCCGATGCGACGGCCCTGCCCGCGAACGTGGTCGTGCTGCCGGTGGCTGCGCGCATCGTCGGCGGTGTGCTGCGCGCGTTTGCGCGCGGCAGCCTGCTGTGGATGGTGGCCGCCTTCCTGCTCGGTGATGGTTCGCTGCCGACCAACACGCTCGCGCAGATCCGTCTCTTCGCGGCGCTCTTTCTGGCGCCCGAGCTGGCGGCGTGGCTGGTGTTGCGTGCTTTCGCCGCACGCGCCGCGCTGGAACAGGGCGCCTTGGTGCTCACACGCGGCCCGCAGCGCATCGAGCTCGCGCTGCGCGACATGGTCGCCATCGAGCCCTGGCGTCTGCCCGTTCCCGATGCCGGTGTGTCGCTGCGCCTGGCCTCGGGCCAGCGGCACGGCCTCCTGCACGCCAACCCCGCAGCACTGGCCCGGGTGCTGGTGAGCGCGGGAGCGGCAGTGCAGGCGCCCGTGACCACGCGCTCGGGCCTCTATGCACAGGTGCGCGGCGCCGTGCGGCGCGGTTGGCTCGACCACCTGCTCGTGAAGTTCGTGCTGCTCCCGCTGGTGCTGGCCATTCCGGCGTTCCGCCTGCACCAGCACGTCACCTTCGGCAGCAGCTTCGGTGAGTACGAGGCCTTCGGGCTCGCGGCTTACCTCTCCGCCTTTGCGCTGTGGTGGGCTGCCTGGATCTTCGGCGTGGCGCTCACGGCCTCGGCCGTGCGTGCCGCCGTCGAGACAGGCACGCTGGCCAGCGTGTGGCTGCGGCCGAGCCGGGCCGTCGATGTGCGGCGTGGACTGGAGCGACTGGGCCTCGCGGCGCTCTACCTCGGCATGCCGGCGTGGCTGCTGGTGCGCGTCTACGCCGGCTGAGGTGAGGCCTCACTGAACTGGCGTGATCTGCAGGATGTCGCGCAAGTCGATCGAGGGCTGCGCAGCGCGGACCACCGACACCTTCTGCCCTGCGCTGAACGCCTGGTGACAGCGTGTCTTGATGCCCAGGCGCTTCTGGTCGTCACTGAACTCCACCAGCAGCACCTGGGTGCACGACTCGGCCACGGCGCTCCGGGCGTCGCCCACCATGCCACCCACCGCCGGGCCCACCGACCAGGGGTTCAACGTGCCGCCTTGCTCCTGGTGCCGGATCAGGCCCGTGAGGACGGAGGCGCGCGCCGCGCTGACGCTCTGCCGGACCTTGTCTTCCGGGGTGTCGGGCGAAGTCACTTCGATCACGGTGGCCAGGCGAGGCTGGTCGAAGGGGCTCTTGGACTTCGAGGCACAGCCAGCGAGGGCGATGGATGCGGTGAGTGCGGCCAGGCCGGCCAGGTTCGAGAGGGGGCGTTTCAACTCATGGACTCCTTGGGAAGAGCCGGGCGGCTCGACCCAAGTTGTCGGCATGCGCGCGGGCCACTTGAGGCCCGCTGTCCCAGGTGTCAGGGGAAGGAGAAAGGCGTGGTCACCGTGCCGCCGCCTGTCAGCGTGATCGGGCCGGCGGTCTTCAGCACGCCGCCCGACGTGGCCTGGAGCGTGTAGCGGCCGGCTGCCGGCGTGTCGGCCGTGAAGCTGTAGGTGTGCGGTGTGGCAGCGAGGAAGGGCGCCACCAGCGGCGGGGCGATCGGAAGGCTCATCGCGTAGAGGCCCGTGGTGTCGTCGGCGAAGCTGCTGGCCACCTCGATGGTGGGCCCGGCGCTGAGCACCTGCACGGCACGCACGCTGGCTTCGATGCTGGCCGGTGCCGGGGTGATGCTGACCGTGCCCGTGGCCGTGCCCACACCGCTGGCCGAGACCGGCACCGGCAGGGCGCTGGTGGCGTCGTTGAGGCCGAGCACGGTGTCGGCCACCACCGGCACGCCTGTGATGGCGGTGGTGGTGCGGCCGGCCGCGGTGACCACCAGCGTGTAGCTGCCGGGCAGCACCGGTTGCAGCAGGAAGCGGCCCGTCAGGTCGGGCACGGTGGCCTTGACGATGGTCCCGCCCTGCTGGAGCGAGACGACGGGGTCGGGCACGGTCGGGTCGACATAGCCCAGCACGCCCGATACAAAGCGCGGGA
This sequence comes from Rhizobacter sp., assembly GCF_035702065.1. GTDB lineage: Bacteria > Pseudomonadota > Gammaproteobacteria > Burkholderiales > Burkholderiaceae_C > Rhizobacter. The sequence continues at coordinate 31,740 of NZ_DASSRA010000073.1, read as the reverse complement.
TCACGCTGATCACCGGCTTGAGCAGGTACTTGCCGGAGTTGCCGGCACGCACGATGGACTTGCAGGCGTCGAAGTCGAGCACGACGTCGGCCAGCTGGTTGGGGGCGACGTCGATGTCGACGTTCATCTTCAGGCCGCTTTGCTGTGCGCTCGGCGTCTTGAGGGCCACCTCGCCCGCCGCGCCGGTGAGTTGCACGGCATTGGCGTAGGGCGGGGCGTTGCCGTTGTCGGCGAGTACCAGGCGCATCTGTGTGTAGTGGCCGGCCGGCAGCAAGGTCTCGCCGAGTTCGTCGAGCACGCCGTTGGTGAGCGAGAGGAGGTCGATGCGGCGCGCGGGGTTGAGCACCACTTCGGACCAGCCGCTGTCGCTGTCCGCCGCGGTGGTGCTCTGGTGCACGCGCACGCGTTGGATGCTCACGTACACGTGGTCGTAGCCGCAGGCCGGGGCGTCGGTCAGCGCCAGGCGCAGGGTGCCGGTGCCCATGGCGGTGTTGTTGCCGGGGCTGGCGACATCGCTGCTGCCGCCTCCGCCGCCGCACGCGCCGAGGGTGAAGAGAAGGGCGGCCGTCGCGGCCAGGCTGAAGAGTCGTTTCAAGGGTTTCATGGGCATCGCCTCGCTGAGTCTCGTTTGTAAATGTGCAAATTCCACATTTAAAGAGACTCTACCCCAAACACGGCCTGGTGTGCAGTCCTTCACGGTGAGAGGGTTTCCGCGGTGCCGGGCCCCCCAATTCCAAGCGCGGCCTGCGGCCTTGCACCCCGTGCCACCATGCGCGCCATGCCCGCCACGTCCTCACGCCCGTCGCCGCGCCACCTGTCGCCCCGCCGCTTGTTGGGCGCGGCCTTGCTGATCGCGCTTGCGTTGGGCCTGCAGATGGGCTGCGCCTCGCTCGACGAGCGCCAGCGCAGCTGGATCTTCCAGCCCAGCGACCGCACCTGGGCTGGCGGCCTGGCAGCCGCCGAAGGCATGCAGGATGTGTGGATCGGCTTCGACGCACCGGCGGCGGATGACAACAAGGCCCGCGAGCCCGTCAAGCTGCACGGCCTGTGGCTGCCGCAGGCCGACGCCGGCGCGCCGGTGCTGCTCTACCTGCACGGCGCGCGCTACGACGTGCGTGGCAGCGCGCCGCGCATGCGCCGCATGCACGAGCTGGGCTTCTCGGTGCTGGGCGTGGACTACCGCGGCTTCGGGCGCAGCACGGCCTCCCTGCCCTCGGAGCGCTCGGCCGCGCAGGACGCGCGGGCCGCCTGGGACTGGCTGGCCGCGCAGCACCCGCAATCGCGACGCTTCATCTTCGGCCACTCGCTGGGCGGTGCCATTGCGGTGCAACTGGCCACCGAGGTGGGCGACGAGGCCGGGCTGATCGTCGAAGGCAGCTTCACCTCCATCCCCGACGTGGTGAGCAGCTTCCGCTGGGGCTGGCTGCCGGTCTCGCCCTTCATCACGCAGCGCTTCGACGCGGTCTCGCGCGTGGCCGAGGTGGGCTCGCCCTTGCTCGTGGTGCATGGCAGCGACGACGCGCTGATCCCGCCGGCGCTCGGCCAGGGCCTGTACGAGCGGGCGCGCGAGCCCAAGCGCTTCGTGCTGGTGCCAGGTGGTTCGCACCACAACACCAATGCCGTCGGCCAGCCGCTGTACCGGCAGGCGCTGGCCGAGCTGTTCGGGTTGGATGCGACGCCGTAGCGCGCTTCAGGCCGACTGCCTGAGCAACCGGATCAGCACGTCGATCACATCGCTCCCGTTGGGCGACTTGAGCCGGTGCTGGCTCAGCGAGCGGGCGAGCTCGGCGGTGCCGAGCTGCCTGTAGTCGGAGCGGATCAGGATGCCGGCAATGGCGCGCTGCACGTCGAGCGAGCGGGCCTGCGAGAACAGGCGGGCGATCTCCTGCAGGCTCTGCGTGTCGGCCAGGCGCTGCTTGGCCAGCGTTTCCAGCGCACGCACCTGCGCGCTGGCGGTGGTCATGCGGCCGATGCCGGAGGCGATGGCGCGCACCTCGCCCACGTCGGCCAGCGGCCGGTGGCGCAGGTAGACCTGGGCGATGGCGACTTCGTCGTCGCGGCTGCTCGTCAAGGCACCCAGCGTGCGCGTGTGGGCCTCGGGGTCGCCCAGGCAGGCGAGCGCAGCCGAGTGCGCCACGTTGCGCGGCTGCACGGCGCCGCTGGCGCGCACCTGAAGCGCGAGGTCGGGGCCGGGCGTTTGCGGCGTGGCGCAGACGAGGTCCACGTCGTGCAGACCCAGGGTGTTGCGCGCCATGCGGGTGGAGATCATCTGCAGGAACTCGGCCTGCTCCTGCTCGGCGCTGAGCCAGCCGAGGCTGCGCGCCAGGGCCATCATGCGCACCTGCACGCCGGCGCGGTCGACGTCTCGGGCGAAGGCGAGGTAGCGCTCGCGCGTGGGCTGGTCGTTGCGGATCTGCTCCAGCGCGGCAGCCACCTCGGGCACGCGGCGTTGCGCCGGACCGAGCGACTCGGTGTAGCGCTCCAGGTGGTCGAGGAACATGCGCGCCTCGTTCACGTCGCGCTGCAGCACCTGGTGCAGGAAGGCCAGCTTGTTGGCATCGGCCGGGCGGGTGTCGGCGAAGCGGCACATGTCCTGGCGGAAGGCCGCGTTGGGGTCGGCGTCGGTGAGGCCGCTGGCCGCCACCATGGACGTGGGGCCGAACAAGCTCAGCATCGTGGGGCTTTCGCGGCCGCTGGCGATCTCACCGGCGGGCGCGGTCTGGAAGTAGCGCTCCAGCAGCGGCCCGGCGGTGCGCCCGAGCGGCGCCTTGGACGAGAAACCGTAGAGCAGGGGCACGTCCTTGAAGACGGTGCGCAGGCGGTCGCGGTTGCTCTGCCCGTAGCGGGTGTTGAGCGCAGCGGCCACCCGCTCGGCGTCGGCGCGCGGCAGGCCCGAGCGGGCCAGGCTGCGCAGCACTTCGCCCTCGGCCACGTGGCGCGGGTCGGACTTGAGCGTGTTGCAGCCGAAGAGGTAAACCTCCTTCACATTGGCCAACACGCCGTTGCAGGAGTTGCTGCACGACGCCTGTTCGAGTTCGGTGACGGGCAGGCGGTCGCGGTCGCCGACGCGGTCGGTGTAGAACTCGGTGCCGTCGTCGAAGTGGCCCGAGATGACCAGCGCGTCGCAGCGCACCTGGCTCTGGCAGGCCTGGGCGAACCAGTTGCTCTGGTGCGGCTTCACCAGCTCGACGAACTGGTATTCGCCGGGCGGCAGGTGGCGCTGGAAGGTGTCGCGCTCGTCGGCCGAGTTGATGGTGATGGTGCACACCGTCTTGGGTGCAGCGAGCGCCAGCAGGGGGCTGCCTGCCAGGCATGCCAGCAAGGCGGCCGCCGTGCGCAAGAGGCCACGGGGCGGGGTAGAGCGGTAGAGCATGCGGTCAGTGTTCCACAGCCCCTTCACCCCTGGAAAGTGCATGTAACAAAGAGCTCGTGCGCTATTGACGGGTTTGGAGCGCAGCGGGGTGCATCACGCCGCTTCCAGCAGTGTCATCAGGGCATCGACCGCCTGCTTGCCCGACTTGGCGGGCTTGCGGTATTCCTTCAGCACGCGCAGCAGATCGGTGCGGTCGATGCTCTTGCGGTCGGCACGCAGGAACACACCCGCGACGGCGTTCTGTACGTCCACCGAAGGCGTGCTCTGGTACAGCGAGGTCAGCGTCTGCAGCACCGACGCGTCGGAAACATAGTGGCGGCCGAGCACATCGAGTGCGCGCACCTGGGGGTTGCCCTGCGGCATGTCGGCGATGCGCGTGGCCACCCGGCGCAGCTCGGTGTTGCTGGTGATGGGGCGCCGGCGCAGGTAGGCCTGGGCGGCCTGCACGTCGGTTTCCTTGGCACTGGCCAGCCCATCGAGCGTGATTGCGCGCCCCTCGGCGCTGCCCAGGCAGGCGCGCACGGCGGCGTGCGGGACGTCGTCGGCCGTGCTGCCGGGCTTCACGTGGCGCGGGAAGGCGCCTTCGAGCTCCTGGTTCTGGTTGAGCCGGCAGGCGAGGTCGATTTCCTGCACGCCGACCGTCTTGCGCTCCATCAGTTCGCCCAGCATCAGCGCGAGTTCGTGCTCGCGCTGGTCGTCGGTCAGCCACCCCAGGTCGTGCGCGAGGTTGACCATGCGCACCCGCGTGGGGGGCTCGTCGGCGTCACGCGCATCGGCGAGGAAGCGCTCGCGCGTGGGCCTGTCGCTGGCGATGTCGGCCAGCGCCCGCGCCACCGGCAGCTGGCGCCGCGTGGGTTCGTCGAGGCTGCCCGCCAGGCGCTGGATGCGGTCGAGGTAGCGCTCGGTGTCATCGCCCGGCCGCTGCATCACGTCGTGGACGAAGTCGAGCTTGGCAGAGATGGGCAGCCGGTCGTCGGCGAACTGGCACATGTCGCGCCGGTCCTGGATGTTCGGGTCGTTGCTGGTGATGCCGCGCGCCGACGCCATGGAGTAGACGGAGAACGCGCGCAGCAGGTTCGGGTCGATGCGGCCGGTGCCCACCAGGGAGCGGCCACCGCCTTGAAAGTACTTCGACAGCGTGGCGGCGGCCGTGGGGCCGAGCGGCGCGGTCGACGCGAAGCCGTAGATCGCCGGCACACCGCGGAACAGCAGCCGCATGCGGTCGTAGCTGCTCTGCCCGTGCGAGACGTTCAGCGTCTGCATGCGGCGCTCGGCGTCGCCGGCGGTCCGGCCGTCGCGCACGTAGTCGCGCACGGTGTCGGCCGAGACGCTGCTCTGCGGCTTGTGGTTCAGCGTGTTGCAGCCGAAGAGGTACACCTCCTTGAGCTGCGAGAACATGCTGGGGCAGGACCGGCTGCACGAGGCGCGCTCGAGCTCCGAGACCGCGAGCAGCTCGTGCGACTCCACCTGGTCGGAGAAGAACTCGTTGTCGCCGTCAAAGTGGCCCGAGACGACCAGCACATCACAGGCCGTGGCGGCCTTGCACGACGACGCCAGCCAGTCGCTGCGCCCGCGCTCGACCAGCTCGACGAAGTTGAACTTCGACTCGGGCAGGTGGCGGCGGAAGACCTCTTTCTCGTCGGGCGAATTGACGGTGATGGTGCACACCGTCTGCTTGGCAGGGGAGGCAGGTGACTTGAGCGACGGCTTGGCCGCCTGCACCGGCTTCTTGCTGTCCGTTCCCTTGCTGGTCGTCGCTTTGGGTGCTGCCAGAGGCGCGGTGGCGGCCACTGCGAAGAGGATCGGGAAGATCAGGAGGGTGAGGGGCCGTCGCATGGTTACCGATCGTAGCGAAATGACGCTACGCCGGTGAGGTGCTCCGGGGTATCCGAGTGGGTTACTGCACGCCCAGCTGTTTGAGGCGATCGAGCTTGGCCGCGTAGAGCTGCTGGTTGCGCCGCGTGGTGCTGGTGCTCAGCGCGAGGTCGAGCTGGCTGCGCGCGGCGCGCATGTCGCCCAGTTGCGCCTGGGCCTGGGCCAGCCAGAAGTGGAACTCGTGGTTGTAGGGCGCGCGCTTCACTTCCTTCTGGAACCAGGCCTTCGCGTCGGCGTAGTCGCCGCGCCGCATGGCGGCGCGGCCGAGGTCGAAGAAGTAGTAGGGCGGCTCGGGGTCGAGACGGGTCAGCGCACGCGTGAGCGCAGCCGATTCCTCGGTGCGGCCCTGCACTTCGAGCACCCGGGCCAGGTTGCTCATGGCCATGGTGCTGGTCGGGTCGCGCTGCAGCACGTGAGCGAACACCTTCTCGGCCTGGCTGGCCAGGCCGTGGCGCAGGTAGATGACGCCCAGCGTGTTGTAGGCGCTCAGATAGCCCGGCTGGTGCGAGACCGCGGCGCGAGCCCACGCGTAGGCGGTGTCGAGATCGCCCTCGGCAAGAGATTCGGCGGCGCGATTGTTCATGTACATCGCAGCGACAGTGGATTCACTCACTTCACGGGAGCGCTGTCCGCGGAGCTCTTCGGGCGGCAGGAAGTCGATGGTCCAGGTGGTGAGTCCGGCCGTCATGCCACCGTGGACACCCGGCTCCGTCAAGCGGTGGCCGAGCGTCAGGTTGACGTGGCCGCTGGCGAAATAGATGTCATTGGCACGGGTCCAGATGTCGTCGGTGTAGACGCTCTGGTAGGTGACCTGCATCCCCAGATGGTTGGCGATTGCCCCAGTCATGATGACCAGCGAGAGGCAGTTGCCCGAGCGCGCCTCGAAAGCCTCGGTGGCATTGCGCGTGTGCTCGGAGTCGTACTCGAGCTTGAGCTGGTTCTTGCGGTAAAGCGCCTCGAGGAGGCCTTGCTTCAGCCCCTTGCTTCGAATCTGCCTGGACAGTTCGGTGTCGATGTAGGCCTTCATCTCGGGCGAGAGCGCGAAGATCTGCCCCGCCTGTACCGGCTGCGCGGGCGGCGTGAACGAGCTGTCGGAAAAGAGCTCCGTCGGCACCTCGGAACGGGTCGGAACGTTTGCGCAGGCAGTGAGCAGCAGGCAACTCAGCAGCAGGAGACAGCGCTTCATGGGGCAGTGGGGCAACCGTGTGGGTTGCCGCACCGCCCCATGCTATGCCGATCGGCGCCTCCCCGCATGAGGAAACGCCCGATGGCAATGCGCGTATCTCAGCTGTTGGCGCAGACGAAGCTGGCCGCGCTCTCGATGCTGCCGGTGCCGCTGTACCTGGCGAACTTGGGGTAGGGGCACAGCGGGCGGGTGCGGTTCGGGAAGAACGCGTTGGTGGCGCTCGCGCCTGCCAGGATGGAGTCGGGCGCCTGGCCTTTCTCGACCCAGTCGACCATGGGCGTGAGCACGTCGAACTGGTCGGTGGCGCGGCCGCCCGAGCAGTGGTTCTCGCCCGGAACCGGGAAGAAGCGCGCGAAGGCCTGCGTGGCGGCGACGCCGCCGTTGTTGGCCGCCAGCCGCTCGAAGTAGTCGACCGTGTCGTTGGCGCTGAAGATCGGGTCGGCCAGGCCGTGCAGGAACATCAGCTTGCCGCCGCGGTTCTTGTACGGCGTGAGGCTGTCGTCGGCATAGGTGTCGTAGATCGACGAGTAGGCCGCCATGCGCTGCGGGTCGGTGTCGATGTTGAAGTTGAGTGCGACGAAGGTCGGGTCGGAGGGCGTGAAGAACTCCCAGCGCAGTGCGTCGGCCATCAGGGCGTTGTAGGCCGAGTTCGGCGTGGCGGTGGTCGAGCTGCCCAGCGTCCAGGCGCGCCAGCCGGGTTGGTCGACGGCGGGGTCGGCCACCTGGCCGGCATAGAGCTTCACGTTGGCCGTGTTGCGCGGGCCGTCGAAGATGCGCTGCAGCGCGGTGACCTGCGGCGCGCTCAGGCAGGTGGCGTCCTTGGCGCCGGGGCATTGCAGCACCGTGGGGGTGAAGGTGCAGGCGCGCCAGTGGTTCACCATGCCGTCGGTGGCGCCGTCGAGCGCGTCGCACTGTTGCAGGATGGCGCCCGACACCAGCGCGAGGTCGGCGTTGCTGAAGGCCTTGCTCAGGATGGGCGAGCCGCCTTCCACGGGCGCGATGTTGGTGAGCTGCTGGTTGTTCCACATCGCCGCCACGGTGGCGCCGCTGGAGACGCGCATGGCCGGTGCATGCGCCACCACGCCGTCGAAGTAGGTCGGGAAGCGCTGCGTGAACATCATCCCCTGGCGGCCACCGCCCGAGCAGCCCACGAAGTACGAATGGTCGGGGCCGCGGCCATAGCGCTTGGCGATCAGCGCCTTGGCGTTGACGGCGGTCTTGTCGAAGGCGTTGTAGGCGTGGTCGATCTTGGCCAGCGGGTCGGTCGCGAACGACGAGGCCGTGGTGCCGGTGTGGCCGCCGTCGGTGTTGACGACCGCGTAGCCTTGCGCGAGCGCGGGCCTCAGGTCGTTCAGCGGGCCGACGTTGGTGCCCAGGGCCGGGCCGATGGTGCCGTCGTTACCGCCGCCGCCCATGAAGAGGAAGCGGCCGTTCCAGGTGTCGGGCAGCGTGAGGCGGTAGCCGATGGCGTAGCTCTTGCCATCGACACCGGTGCGCGCGTTGGTGCTGGCCGTCACCACGCAGTGCGCCGGCAACGGCCGCGAAGGCGTGCCTGCGCTGGCCGCGCCGTCCGCGTTGTAGACCACGGCCACCGTGGTGGCGGCGAGGCCCGAGTTGGCGACCAGCGCCTCGCATTGCTGCTGGGCAGTGGGGGCGTCGTCGTCGCTGCCGCCGCAGGCCGCGAGGGCGGCGCTCAGCAGCAGCAGGGAGAAGTGCTTGGGGTGCATGTGTCGTGTCTCCGATCTGTGTTGTGGTGGCCGCGCAGAAGCGTCCCGCAGGGCGTACGGAAATCGTAGGAGCGGTGCAGCGCTTGGCCTGTCCTCCCTGAGGATGACAATCGCGGCATGACACAACGCATCGCCATCGTCAGCGCCATGCACCAGGAACTGCAGGCGCTGCTGCAGCACATGCCCGACGAGGCGCCTGTGCGACGCGCCGGGCGCGAGTTCTGGGTCGGCCACCTCGAAGGGCGCGAGGTGGTGACCGTGTTTTCGCGCATCGGCAAGGTGGCGGCCGCCACCACGGCGACCGTGCTGCTCACGCAGTTCGACGTGGACCGCATCGTCTTCACCGGCACGGCCGGCGGCCTGGGCGATGGTGTGCGCGTGGGCGACGTGGTGGTCGGCGACGAGCTGCTGCAGCACGACATGGACGCCTCGCCGCTCTTCCCGCGCCACGAGGTGCCGCTGTACGGGCGCTCGCGCTTCGCGGCCGATGCGGTGATGTCGGACGCGCTGGCGCGCGCAGCCGCCGAAGCGCTGGCCGCCGAAGGTGCGCGCGTGCACCGCGGCCTGCTGGTCAGCGGCGACCGCTTCCTCTCCGATCGGGCTGAGAACGATGCGCTGCGCGCGCGCTTGCCCGATGCGCTCGCGGTCGAGATGGAAGGTGCCGCCCTGGCCCAGGTGTGCCACGATTTTGGTGCGCCCTTTGCCGTGGTGCGCACCGTCTCCGACCGCGCCGACGACGATGCGCACGTCGACTTCAACCGTTTCGTGGCCGAAGTGGCCAGCCGTCACACCCTGGCCATTCTTCAGCACTACCTGCGTTCCCTTTGACTTCCTCTTGACTCCCGGAATCCACCATGACCAACAGCTCCTCCAAGCCCCGCACCCCCGGTGAATCGCGCCGCCGCCAGGTGATGGGCGACGCCTTCGTCGACCGCGCGCTGGCCGGCGCCACCGCCTTCACCCAGCCGCTGCAAGACCACGTGAGCAACCACGCCTGGGGCTCCACCTGGCTGCGCGAGGGTCTGGAGCTCAAGCAGCGCAGCCTGTGCACCGTGGCCATGCTGGCCGCACTCGGCCACACCAACGAGCTGAAAGGCCACCTGCGCGGCGCCCTCAACAACGGCGCGACCCTGCTGGAGCTGCGCGAGGTGCTGTTGCACGTGGCGCCTTACGCCGGCGCGCCCGCCGCTGTGGCGGCGTTCAGGGCGGCGTCGGAATGGATGGCGGCCGAAGGCCTGGCCTTCGATTCGGCTGGTGAATGAGACAGGCCCTGGCGTAAGCTCAAGCCTCCACCGGGAGCCCATTCCAAAGAGGAGCGAGCGATGTCTCCGAGCCTTGCACGCAATGCCTTCGTGATCGTGGTGCTGGCCACGATCGCGGCCACCGTGTTCCGTGTGTCCACCGCGCCCGACCGCATCAAGGAGCGGCGCAACACGGCGCGCGCCGCCTGCATCGGCATGGGCGGTGAGTGGGTGCAGGTCGGCAACGACGAGATCTGCCGCCGCACCGAGCCCTCGCCTGCGCAGCAGGCCAAGAAGACCTGACAAGGTGTGAACGAACCACGATGACTTCAACGACCACTCGCTTCGTCCTCCTCCCCACGCGCGGCTTCGTTGCCAGCGAACCCAACAACTCCAGCGCCGTCGACGTCTTCTTCAGCACCATGCGCGCACCCGGCCCGCGGCGCGTTGCCGCGGCGGCGGCCCCGGGCGGCAGTGCGCACTTCACGGTGCTCGACTCCATCCATTCCAACGGCGCCAAGCTGGTGTCCATGAGCGACGTGGCCTTGATGAAGCTCAAGCGCGAGCAGCCTGGCGTGCGCGTGGTGCCCGAGGTCTTCTACCCCTGGGCGCGTGCGCCGCGGCCGCCGGTGTTCACTGGCGCGCAGGCTTTCTCGGCGCGTGCCACGCTGGCGCAGCCGGTGATCAAGGTGGTGCTGCAGGGCAATGGCAAGGCGGTGCGCGGCGTCGACGTGATCGCCTTCAGCGACTTCGAGTCCCAGCGCGGCGCCCAAGGCACGACCAACGTGCGCGGCGAGGTGAGCCTGGAGCTGCCGCGCTCGGTGCGCGTGCTGCAGCGCGTGTACCTCTATCCGGCGCACAGCGCCTGGCCCATCCTGCTGCGCGACTGGCCCTTGCAGCGCGGCGTGATCGAGTTGCCGCCCATCGACCTGGGCTTCGTCGACTCGCGTGCCAAGGCCTACCCCAAGCGCGTGCCGGCCGAGGGTGAAGGCGTGACGGTCGGCGTCATCGACACCGGCATCGGCCCGCACCAGGCGCTGAATGTGGAGGGCGGCATGAATGCGGTGACCGGCGAAGACCCGGCCGACTGGTCCGACAGCGACATCCACGGCACGCACGTGGCCGGCATCATCGCCGGCAACGGATGCGGCTTCCTGGGCGTGGCACCGGGCGTGAGGCTGCGCGCCTACCGCGTGTTCGGCAAGAACGCCGAAGGTGCGTCGAGCTTCGCCATTGCCAAGGCGATCGACCGCGCGGTGGCCGACGGCTGCGACCTGCTCAACCTCAGCCTGGGCGGAGGCCCCGACGACCCCACCACCAGCGAAGCCATCAAGGCCGCCCGCGCCAAGGGCGTGGTGTGCGTGATCGCCGCCGGCAACGACGGCGGGCCGGTGGCCTGGCCGGCGCGCCACCCGCTGGCGCTGTCGGTGTCGGCACTCGGCTTCAAGGGCTTGTGGCCGGCGGGTGCGATGCAGGCCGAGACGGTGAAGCCGCCGCTGGGCAAGGAGCACAGCTTCATCGCCGACTTCTCCAACACCGGCCCCGAGATCGACCTCGCGGGGCCGGGCGTGGGCGTGATCTCGTGCATCCCGCGCGACCGCTTCGGCGTGATGGACGGCACCTCGATGGCCTGCCCCGGCGTCACCGGCGCACTGGCGCGGCGGCTGGCGGCCGATGCCAAGACGCTGGCCATGCCGCGCCACGGTGACCGCGCCGACGCCATCGTCAAGCTCGCCTTGCAGGCCGCGCGCGACATGGGTTTGCCACCTTTGGCACAGGGTGCGGGGCTCGCGCTCTGAGGCGCGGGCTTATCATGGCAAGACCATGAGCCGCTACGTTCTGCGCTACACCGGAACGCTGCCTTCACACGGCAGCGAGTCGGGCGTGGACACGCTGGAAGTGGTGCTGCGCGCCGGGGCGAAGGTCCTCGACGATGCGCCCGACATGCTGCTGGTGGAGGCCAACGCCAGCGTGGCGCGTACGCTGGAGCACCTCCTGCCGCAGTGGCAGATCGCCGCCGAAGCCACGACGCCGGTGCCCGGTGTGCCGCGGCCCGCGCTGCGCCCGGCCGCGCGCAGCCGCCGCCGCTGAGCCGTAACCTCGCCGTAACCCCACCGCAACCGCAAACGGCGCGCATACTCCGCCTCCTCTCTCTCAGGAGGCCGCATGAAGAAAGTCGTCTGGGGCGTGCTCAGCACCGCCAAGATCGGGACCGTCAAGGTCATTCCCGGTTTGCAGAAGAGCGCCTGGTGCGAAGTGCGCGCCATCGCTTCGCGCTCGCTCGCACCGGCCCGCGCGGCGGCCGACAAGCTCGGCATCGCGCAGGCCTACGGCTCGTACGAAGAGCTGCTGGCCGACCCCGCCATCGAGGCCGTCTACAACCCCTTGCCCAACCACCTGCACGTGCCGCTGACGCTGCAGGCCGCCCGCGCCGGCAAGCACGTGCTGTGCGAGAAGCCGATCGCCATCACCGCCGACGAGGCCGCGCAGTTGCGCGAAGTCGCCGGCAAGGTGCACATCATGGAAGCCTTCATGGTGCGCTTCCACCTGCAGTGGCTGCGCGCCCGTGAACTGGTGCGCAGCGGTGCCCTCGGCGAGCTGCGCTCGATCCAGGGGTTGTTCTCGTACTTCAACGACGACCCGGGCAACATCCGCAACAAGGCCGACATCGGCGGCGGGGCCTTGTACGACATCGGCTGCTACCCCATCGTCGCCGGCCGCTTCTTCTTCGAAGGCGAACCGAAACGCGTGATCGCCCTCGTCGACCGCGACCCGAAGTTCGGCACCGACCGCACCGCCAGCGCACTGGTCGACTTCGGCGGCGGGCGCCACCTCGACTTCACCGTGTCGACCCAGAGCGTGCCCTACCAGCGCCTGCAGATCAGTGGCACGAAGAAGCGCGTGGAGATCCGCATCCCCTTCAATGCGCCCCTGGGCGAGACCACGCAGATCTTCGTGGACGATGGCGGCAAGCTCGGTGATGCAAGCGCCGTGGCCGAGACGTTGCCGGCCTGTGACCAGTACACGCTGCAGGGCGATGCGTTCTCGAAGGCGATCCGCGGCGAGGCACCGCTGCCCTATGGCGTGGACGATGCCGTGCAGAACATGCGGGTGATCGAGGCGCTGTTCCGGTCGGAAAAGTCAGGACGCTGGGAAGCGCCTTGAATGGCGTTCAGGCCAGCGAGCGCGGCAACTCCACGTTCACGCTCAGGCCGCCTTCGGCCCGGTTGCGCAGCTCGATGCGGCCCTGGTGCGCGACCACCGCGGCCTTGACGATGGACAGCCCCAGGCCGATGCCACCGGTGGCGCGCTGGCGTGACGACTCCAGCCGGTAGAGCGGCAGGAACACCTTGTCCATCTCCGCCTCGGGGATGCCCGGGCCGGTGTCATCGACCTGGATGCGCACCGCGTCACCGCCCGCGTCGAGCCGCACGTCGGCGCGGTGGCCGTACTTGAGCGCGTTGTCGATCAGGTTGCACAGCGCGCGCCGCAGCGCGTTGGGGCGGCAGCTCTGCCGCACCTTGCGCTCGTGGCGAAACACATGCGCCTGCTGCGTCGCATTGAAGAGCGTCGGCACGCCGTGGAAGGTGAGCGGCGGCGGCTCGCGGAACGTGACGGGCCGGCCGAGGTCGGCATAGTCATCGCACACCGATTGCAGCAGCGCGGTGAGGTCGACCGACTTCACTGCTTCCTCGCGCACCTCGTGCGAGAGGAAGTCGATCACCTCGGTGAGCATGGTGTCCATCTCGTCCATGTCGCGCAGCATGGCGTCACGCACCTCGGCCTCGCGCACGAACTCCACCCGCAGGCGCAGCCGCGTGCTGGGCGTGCGCAGGTCATGCGAGACCGCGGCCAGCATGCGCGTCTGGTCGGCCATCATCGCGGCGATGCGCCGGCGCAGGTGGTTGTCGGCGCGCACCATGGCGCGTGCCTCGACCGGGCCGGTCTCCTTCAGCAGCGGCCCCTGCACGTCTTCGCCGCGCCGTTCGATGGCGACGGCCAGCTCGTGGAAGGGCCGGGCCAGCGCCCGTGCGGCGATGCCGCTCAGCAGCAGCACGGCGCTCAACGACAGCAGCGTGATCAGCGCCAGCACGGTGTGGCTGGGGCGCTCGTTCCAGAAGGCTTCGGCCCACAGGCCGGCGATGGCGAGGCTGGCCACGATGCCCGCCACCTGCAGGGCCAGGATGCGCCCGCCCAGCGACGGCGGCAACAGGCGCCGCAGCGGATCAGCCCACGGCGGCATGGCGGTGGTGGCGCATCACGTCGGCGCAGAGCTGGTAGCCCTCGCCGCGCACGGTCTTGATCAGCGCCGGCTCCTTGGCGGCCGCGTCTTCCACCTTGCGGCGCAGGCGCGAGACCAGGATGTCGATGCTGCGGTCGAAGGGCGGGCAGTCGCGCCCGGCCACCATGTCGGCGAGCTGCTCGCGGCTGAGCGGGCGGCGCGGGTGCTCGAGGAAGGTGGTGAGCAGCGAGAACTCGCGCGTGGACAAGGGCACCACCGTGCCGTCGCGCGCCTGCAGTTCGCGCGCGACCACGTTGAGCCGCCAGCCGACGAAGCTGTAGGCGACCGGCGCGGCTTCGCCTTGCGCCTCCGTGCCGCGCGACTGGCTGCGCCGCAGCACGGCCTTGATGCGCGCCATCAGCTCGCGCGGGCCGAAGGGCTTGACCAGGTAGTCGTCGGCGCCGAGCTCGAGGCCGATCACACGGTCGGCCTCGTCGCGCAGGGCGGTGAGCATGATGATCGGCAACTGGCTGGTGTTGCGCACCTCCTTGCACAGCGCGAAGCCGTCCTGCCCGGGCATGAGCACGTCCAGCACGATGAGGTCGATGCGCCAGTCCTTCAGCGCGCGGAACATCTCGCGCCCGTTGCCGGCCACGGTGACGAGGAAGCCGAACTCCTGCAGATGGCGTTTGGTGAGCTTCTGGATCTCGACGTCGTCGTCGACCACGAGGATGTGTGGGGCGCGTTCCATGCGGTGTCTCGTCCGGTTGTTATGTAACGCTGCGTAGCAGCCCCGGCCCGCCGTCGATCGGCGTTACACGAAACCACTGCGGCCGCGCGTGCCACTGGGCACGATCGCGCTGCGCACATTAAGTCCAGCGGGTGGACCCGTCAACAACGCGCAGGAGACCGACATGAGGCAAGCAAAGAATCTGCTGGCGTGGTGCACGCTGGCTGCAGGCTTGTGCCTGATGGGCACGGAGGCGGCGGCCGGGCCGCCCACCGTGGAGGTTCTGCACTGGATGACCTCCGGTGGCCAGGCCAAGGCCATGAAGTCCTTGAAGGACGACATGGAGTCGCAAGGCGGCAAGTGGATCGACACGCCGGTGGGCGGCGGCAGCAGCGAAGAGGCGCTGACGAAGCTGCGCGCCCGCGTGCTGGGCGGCGATGCGCCTTCGGCCGTGCAGCTCAAGGGCCCGCTGATCCAGGAGTGGGGCGCGCTCGGCGTGCTGCAGCCCATCGACGATGTGGCGACTGCCGGCAAGTGGGAGCAGGTGCTGCCCAAGTCGGTGGCCAACACCATGAAGTACAAGGGCCAGTGGGTGGCCGCGCCCGTCAACGTGCACCGGCTCGACTGGATGTACGCCAACCCGGCGGTGCTCAAGAAGGTGGGCATCACCATGCCGACGAGCTGGGAGCAGTTCGACGCGGCGGCGGCCAAGCTGAAGGCCGCCGGCATCACGCCGCTCGCGCACGGCGGCCAGGCCTGGCAGGACGCGTCCCTGTGGGAGATCGTCGTCATCAGTGTGGGTGGCCCGGCCTTCCACCAGAAGGCGCTGGTCGAACTGGACCCCAAGGCGCTGGGTGGCGACACCATGCAGAAGGTGTTCGAGCGCATGCGCAAGCTGCGCGGCTACGTCGATGCCAACTTCTCCGGGCGTGACTGGAACCTCGCCACCGCGATGATCATCAACGGCACGGCCGGCTTCCAGCTCATGGGCGACTGGGTCAAGGGCGACATGAGCGCGGCCGGCAAGGAACCCGGCAAGGACTACGTCTGCGCCAACCCTCCAGGCACCGACAACGCCTTCCTCTTCATCGTCGACAGCTTCGCGATGTTCAAGAGCAAGGACCCGGACCGCCTGGCTGGCGAGAAGCTGTTCGCCAAGCTGATGATGGAGCCGCGCTTCCAGGAGAACTTCAACCTGGCCAAGGGCTCGATCCCGGTGCGCACGGACATGAAGCTCGACAAGTTCGACAGTTGCGCGCTCGCCGCGAGCGACCAGATGGCCAGGACGGTGAAGTCGGGCGGCTTCGCACCCTCGGCCATCCACGACATGGCCGTGCCGATGGCAGTGAAGGGCGCGATGACCGACGTGGTGACCAAGCACTTCAACTCCGACATGTCGTCGGCCGAGGCCGCAAAGAGGTTGGCCGATGCGGTCAAGCTGGCGCGGGAGTAGGGCGCGCTGTGTCGACGCCCTGGAACGTGGGTCGCCAGCGTGCTCTCGCGGTCGCCGATGCGCCGGCAATCGCCGGTCGGTCGCCGGCGGCCCTTGCACGCCGCTGGCTGCAGGAGAACCTGTCGGCGCTGATCATGGCGCCGACCTTCGCGGTCACGCTGGTCTTCGTCTATGTCTTCATCGGCTGGACGGTCTACATGTCGTTCACCGGCTCGCGGATGATGCCGGTGTACGAGCTGATCGGCTTCGACGCCTACACGCGCCTGTGGCAGATGGAGCGCTGGGGCGTCTCGATCCGCAACCTGCTCATCTTCGGCGGCCTCTTCATCGTGCTCAACCTGGCGGTGGGCCTGCTGCTCGCGGTGCTGCTCGACCAGCGCATCCGCTTCGAGGGCACGCTGCGCGCAATCTTCCTGTACCCGATGGCACTCAGCTTCATCGTCACCGGCACGGTGTGGAAGTGGATGCTCAACCCGGGGCTCGGCCTGGAGCGCTCGGTGCACCTGCTGGGCTGGAGCGGCTTCACGTTCGACTGGATCATCCAGCCCGATCTCGCCATCTACACCATCGTGCTCGCGGGCGTGTGGCAGACCTCGGGGCTCATCATGGCAATGTTCCTCGCGGCGCTGCGCGGCGTCGATCAGGACGTGGTGAAGGCCGCCTACATGGACGGCGCGACCATGCCGCAGATCTACTGGGGCATCATCATCCCGTCGATCCGGCCGGCCTTCTTCTCGGCCATCGTCGTTCTCGCGCATTTGGCCGTGAAGAGCTTCGACCTGGTGATCGCGATGACCAACGGCGGCCCGGGCTACGCGACCGACCTGCCGTCGATCTTCATGTACGCGATGAGCTTCCAGCGCAACAACATCGCGGTGGGCTCGGCCACCGCCGTGATGATGCTGTGCACGGTGATGGCCATCGTCGTGCCCTACCTGTACTCCGAGCTGCGGCCGGGGGCGCGGCATGACTGAGTTCCGCTCCGCCTACGCCGCCACGCCGGCAGGTCGCCTGGGCCGCTACGGGCTCTACGTGCTGCTGCTGGTCTTCGCGGCCTACTACCTGGCGCCGCTCTACGTGATGCTGGCCACCTCGTTCAAGCCGCCCGAGGAGATGCGCGAGAGCTCGCTCTTCGCGCTGCCGCGCCTGCTGCAGTGGGACACCTGGCGCATGACCTGGAGCGAGGTCTGCATCAGCGTCAACTGCGGCGGCATGAAGCCCTACTTCGGCAACTCGCTGGCGGTGGTGCTGCCGGCGGTGGTGATCTCCACGCTCATCGGGGCCATCAACGGCTATGCGCTCACCATGTGGCCCTTCCGCGGCGCCAACCTTCTGTTCGGCATGCTGCTCTTCAGCTGCTTCATCCCGTTTCAGGCGGTGATCCTCCCGCTGGCGCAGCTGCTGGGCAAGATCGGCCTGGGCAGCAGCACCGGCTGGGGCGTGATGACGGCCTACATCGTCTACGGCCTGGGCTTCACCACGCTCTTCTTCCGCAACTACTACGTGACGCTGCCGCGCGAGCTCGTGAAGGCGGCCACCATCGACGGCGCGGGCTTCTTCGGCGTGTTCTGGCACATCCTGCTGCCCATCTCGGCGCCCATCTTCGTGGTGACGGTGATCTGGCAGTTCACGCAGATCTGGAACGACTTCCTGTTCGCGGCCACGCTGACCGATGGCCCCGGGCAGACCATCACCGTCGCGCTCAACAACCTGGTCAAGACCTCGCAGGCGACCAAGCGCTACGACGTCGACATGGCCGCGGCCATCCTCACCGGGCTGCCCACGCTGGTGGTCTATTTCCTGGCCGGCAAGTATTTCGTGCGCGGGCTGACCGCGGGCGCCGTGAAAGGTTGAGCGTGGCTTCTCTCGAACTCGTCAACGTCTCCAAGTCCTTCGGGCGCGTGCCGGTGGTGAAGGACGTGTCGCTCACCGTCGACGACGGCGAGTTCCTGGTGCTGGTGGGGCCGTCGGGCTGCGGCAAGTCGACCCTGCTCAACCTGATCGCGGGCCTGGAGCCCATCACGCAGGGCGAGATACGCATCGACCGCAAGAGCGTCAACGACGTGCACCCCAAGGACCGCGACATCGCAATGGTGTTCCAGTCGTACGCGCTCTATCCGAACATGACGGTGGAGCGCAACATCACCTTCGCGCTGAAGATGCGCGGCGCGGCCAAGGCCGAGCGCGATGCGGCGCTTCAGCGCGTGGCCTCGCTGCTGCAGATCGAGCCGCTGCTCGACCGCAAGCCGGCCCAGCTCTCGGGCGGGCAGCGCCAGCGCGTGGCCATGGGGCGCGCGATGGTGCGTGATCCGTCGATCTTTCTCTTCGACGAACCGCTGTCCAACCTCGACGCCAAGCTGCGCCTGGAGATGCGCACCGAGATCAAGCGCCTGCACCAGCGCCTGGGTACCTCGGCGGTCTATGTGACGCATGACCAGATCGAGGCGATGACGCTCGCCAGCCGCATCGCGGTGATGCGCGACGGCGTGCTGCAGCAGTGCGCCGACCCGAAGACGGTGTACGACACGCCGGCCAACATGTTCGTGGCCGACTTCATCGGCTCGCCGGCCATGAACTTCCTGCCCGCCACGCTGATCCAGCAGGGCGACGCGCTGGGCGTGCACGTGGGCGAGCAGGGCGGCGAGAAGGCCTTCTTCGCTCTGCCGCGCGCCAACGGCCACCATGCCGACTGGCTGGGTCGCGAGGTGGTGCTGGGCGTGCGGCCCGAGCACCTGGCGCCGGCCGAGGCCGGGCAGGCGCAGGCGGCGCAGTTCGAGTGCCGGGTCGACGTGGTCGAGCCCACCGGCACCGACACCATGGTCTTCTTCGAATGGGCCGGGGTGCGCATGGTGGCGCGCACCCACCCCAACACGGCGGTGGTGCCGGGCAGCAGCCTGCGCATGGTGGTCGACACGGCGCGCGCCAGCGTGTTCGACCCGCGCTCGGGCGATCGCATCTGAGGCGAACGGCCATGGCTGACGACGCGCTCATCCTCGTCACCGGCGCCGCCGGCAAGGTCGGCCAGACCTTCATCGCGCGGCTGTTGGCCGATGCGGCGTACACGCGCTTCCGCGTGCGCGCGCTTTGCCACAAGCGGCTGCTGCCGTCCGCGCCGCGGCTGGAGGCGGTGCGCGGTGCGATGCAGGAACGCGCGGACGTCGAGCGCGCCATGCAGGGCGTGACCCACGTGCTGCACCTGGCCACCAGCAAGGAGACGCCCGACGAGGTGATGGACGTGGCTGTGAAGGGCATGTTCTGGCTGCTCGAGGCGGCGCGCACCAGCCCCACGCTGAAGCAGTTCGTGCTGGTGGGGGGCGATGCGGCCATCGGCCACTTCTTCTACCCGCGCAGCGGGCCGGTCACCGAGGAGCAGCCGCACAGCGCCTACCCGGGTTGCTATGCACTGTCCAAGGTGCTGGAGGAGGTGATGCTGCAGCAGTTCCAGATCCAGTACGGGCTGAACGGCTGCTGCCTGCGCGCGCCGTGGATCATGGAGAAGGACGACTTCCGCTTCCAGCTGTCGTTCGGGCCCGACGTGTTCGGCGGACCGCGCTGGTGCGAGCTGGTCCCGGCGACGCAGGCCGAGGCGTATCACCGACAAGGCGCCGTGCCCGTGATGCTGGACGCGCAAGGCCAGCCGGTGAAGCGCAACTTCGTGCACGTGGACGACCTGGTCGGTGCCCTCCTGCTGGCGCTGGACAACCCGCGCGCCCACCAGCAACTGATGCATGTGTGCATGGACGAGCCGGTGGACTACGGCGCCTTGGGCGAGTACCTCGCCCGCACGCGCGGCCTGCCGCAGGTGCCGCTGCGCACCCCCTACCACTCGACCTGGATGGACAACGCCCGGGCGAAGCTGCTGCTGGGTTGGCGCCCGCAGTACGACATGGCGCGCCTCGTGGATGCAGCCTGGTCCCATGAGCGTTCGCCCCAGGACCCGCGGGTGGTGTGGTACCCCGGCTGACCGGCCGGTGCTCTCGACAACGCACTTTCACACGAGGAGACACGAGGATGAAGATGATGAACAGACGCAGGGCGCTCACGACCCTGTCGGCCGCGGTGGCGCTGTGCGCTCCCGGCGTGGCGCTGGCTGCCGGCAAGAAGCTGGTGATCGGCTTTGCCCAGACCGGGGCCGAAAGCGAATGGCGCACGGCCAACACCGACTCGATACGCTCGGCCGCCAAGGAAGCCGGCGTGGAGCTGAAGTTCTCGGACGGCCAGCAGAAGCAGGAGAACCAGATCAAGGCCATCCGCGCCTTCATCGCGCAGAAGGTGGACGTGATCATCCTCGCGCCGCTGGTCACCACCGGCTGGGACGTGGTGCTGCTGGAAGCCAAGAAGGCCAAGATCCCGGTGATCCTGGAAAGCCGCAACGTGGACGTCAAGGACACATCGACCTGGACCACCTTCGTGGGCTCGGACTTCGTCGAGGAAGGGCGGCGCGCCGGCCGCTGGCTGCTCGACCACACCAAGGCCACGCAGGGCGACGTGAACATCGTCGAGCTGCAGGGCACGGTGGGCTCCGACCCGGCCAACGACCGCAAGAAGGGCTTCGAGGAAGCGATCAAGGGGCAGGCGCGCTACAAGATCATCCGCTCGCAGACCGGCGATTTCACGCGGGCCAAGGGCAAGGAGGTGATGGAAGCTTTCCTGAAGGCCGAGGGCAAGAAAATCAACGTCCTCTACGCGCACAACGACGACATGGCCATCGGTGCCATCCAGGCCATCGAGGAGGCCGGCCTGAGGCCGGGCAAGGACATCCTCGTCATCGGTGTCGATGCGGTGAAGGGCGCCTTCGAGGCCATGATGGCCGGCAAGATGAACGTGAGCGTGGAGTGCAGCCCGCTGCTCGGGCCGCAGCTGATGGAAGCGGCCAAGAAGGCCGCAGCCGGCGAGCCGCTTCCGCGCTGGATCAAGACCAACGAGGGCGTGTTCCCGGCCGAGGTGGCAGCCAAGGAGTTCCCGAACCGCAAGTATTGAAGGGCCTGTCCGGCCGATCGATTCTCAAGGGGTGTGTGTCGCGCTTGGGGCTGCGACCGCGTGCCGACGCGGTTCAGCCCCTCTTTTGCGACCGGACCGCTTGCCACACGCGCCACCCCAGCAGCGCGGCCACGATGGCGGCATAGATCGACCACTCGCCGAAGTTGTTCTTGGCCGCCTTCATCCAGAAGAAGTGCAGCAAGCCCAGCAGCACCACGGCGTACACCAGCTTGTGCAAGGTTTGCCAGCGCTTGGCGCCCAGCGCCTTGATGGCACGGTTGAACGAGGTGGCTGCCAGCGGAACCATCAGCACGAAGGCCACAAAGCCCACCAGCGCAAACGTCCGCTTGGGGATGTCCTTCGCGATCGTCTGCAGGTCGAAGCCCATGTCGAGCCAGGCATACGACAGGAAGTGCAGCACCACGTAGAAGAACGTGAACAGCCCCAGCATGCGGCGAAAGCGCGCCAGTGCGGGCTGGCCGCTCATCACGCGCAGCGGCGTCACGGCCAGCGTGAAGCACAGGAAGCGCAGCGTCCAGTCGCCGGTGGCGCGGATCAGGGCTTCGGCCGGGTTGGCGCCCAGGGTGTTGGCCGCTGCACCATAGAACAGCCACGCGAACGGCAGCAGGCACAGCACGAAGAGCGCCGGCTTGGCCGCAGGGTGCAGCAGCACCGGCCGCCGGCGTGCGGGGGGCGGGGCTGTCGAGGAAGAGACCACGGCCGACATGGTCAGTAGTTCTTCTGCAGGTCCATGCCGGCGTAGAGCTGGCCCACCTGCGGCTCGTAGCCGTTGAACATCAGCGTGGGGCGTTTCTTGGCAAAGAGGCCGTCTTCGCCGATACGGCGCTCGGTGGCCTGGCTCCAGCGAGGGTGGTCGACCTTCGGATTGACGTTGGAATAGAAGCCGTACTCGCGCGCCGCGGCGAGGTTCCATGAGGTGAGAGGCTGCTTCTCGGTGAAGCGGATCTTGACGATGGACTTACCGCTCTTGAAGCCGTACTTCCATGGCACGGCGACGCGCACCGGCGCGCCGTTCTGGTTGGGCAGCACCTCGCCGTAGAGGCCGAAGGCCAGCAGCGTCAGCGGGTTCATGGCCTCGTCCAGGCGCAGGCCTTCCACGTAGGGCCAGGCCAGCACGTGTGAGCCGATCCCGGGCATCTGCTTGGCATCGGCCAGGGTGGTGAACTCGACGTACTTGGCATTGCCCGTGGGCTCCACGCGCTTGATCAGCTCGGCCAGCGAATAGCCCACCCACGGGATGACCATCGACCAGCCCTCGACGCAGCGCAGCCGGTAGATGCGCTCTTCCATCGGGCTCAGCTTGAGCAGCTCGTCAAGGTCGTAGACCTTGGGCTTTTTGACTTCGCCCTCGACCGCCACCGTCCACGGGCGCGTTTTGAGCGTGTGAGCGTGCTGCACCGGGTCGCCCTTGTCGGTACCGAACTCGTAGTAGTTGTTGTAGCTCGTGACGTCGGCGTAGGCCGTGAGCTTTTCCATCGTCGCACCGCCCGAGACGGTGCTGCGCGCACCGGGCAGCGCCGCCAGCTTGCCGGGTCGCGCGGCCTGTGCCATCGCGTCGCGGCCCGCCCAGGCGGCCAGCGCCATGCCGCCGCCCGCCGCCATCAGCTTGAGCAGATCGCGGCGGCGCTCGTACACCTCGCGCGGGGTGATGTCGGAAGTGGTGGCGTGGTTGAAGCCACGGTCTTTGCGGTAGTGCATGTGTACTCCTGGTGCGCGTCGAAACCCGTGGGCCTATGTCGCCGTTGGAGGCGCGGCCCTTACAAAGGGTTCAGGACAAATCGCCGAAATTGGTGTCGTCGATCACCGCGCCGAACTGGGTGTCGGAGAACAGCCGCAGCGAATTGCGCGTCACGCGCTCGCGGAAGCTCTTGCGGGCGAACAGCTTGGCCTGCGCTTCGCCGGGGAGGTCGGTGATGTTGATGATGTTCTTGACGATCAGCGTGTCGATCACGTCTTCGATCACGCGCACGAAGTCGGCGTCGAGGCGGCCGAACTCGGCTGGGGTGGTTGTGCTGTGGCCGATGAACGCCATCAGCTCGCTGTGACCCTCGGGAAGAAACTCCATGCCGCCAGTGTCGTGGCGGTGCAGGCTTTCGATCGAACCGTCGGGGCCGCGGCGGATGTAGGGCATGGCGCAGGCGTGAGTGGGTGTGGCGACACTATAGGCCGACCCCCTTTGCCGTGCCACGCGCACCATGAAAAAAGGCCGGTCAATGACCGGCCTGGGTGCGCGCATGAAATGGGGTCAGCGCATGCCCGCGATGTAGTCGGCGACGGCCTTGATTTCCTTGTCGTTCAGTTTGGCGACGACGCCCGACATGACGGCGCTGTTCTTGCGCGTGTTGTCGCGGAAGGCCTTCAGTTGCAGTTCGGTGTAATCGGCGTGCTGGCCGCCCAGGCGCGGGTACTGCGATGGGATGCCGGCGCCCGTCGGGCCATGGCAGCCCGAACAAGCCGGCACGCTGCGGTCGGCGATGCCACCGCGGTAGATCTTCTCGCCCAGGCTCACGGTGTCCTTGCTCTTGGCGAAGCCGGGCTTGGCTTGCTTGGAGGCGTAGAAGGCGGTGACGTTCTTGATGTCTTCATCGCTCAGCGTGGCGGCAAAGCCCTGCATCACGGCGTTGGTGCGCTTGCCGGCCTTGAACTCGGTGAGCTGCTTGGCGAGGTACGCGGCGTGCTGGCCCTGGATGATGGGGTTGGCCGGTGCGCCACGCGAGCCGTCGGCGGTGTGGCAGGCGCCGCACACGTTGGTGGAGATCGCCTGGCCCTTGGCCAGATCGGGCTTGGCTGCGGCGGCTGGGGTCTCGGCGGCAGTGGCCGGTGCCAGGGTGGCAGCGATCAGCATCAGGCTCGACAGCAGGGGGGCGAAAGGCTTCATGGGCTTCAATCTTTTTTGATGCAAAACCCGGAGATTTTACAATGCAAGTTTTGGGCGCCCGAATGGCCGAGCAAAACAATTCAAACCGACCGGTCCCCGCGCCATCCGACGCCGAGAAGGCTTCGCTGTCCTGGGCGCACACGGCGCGCTTCCTTACCACGGCCAGCCAGCTCGACCAGCTGCCGCAGACCGAGCTGCCCGAGATCGCTTTCGTGGGCCGGTCGAACGCCGGCAAGTCCACGGCCATCAACACGCTGACGCAGCAAAAGCGGCTGGCCTTCGCCTCCAAGACGCCGGGTCGCACACAGCACATCAACCTCTTCGAGCTGGGGCCGAAGACGGCGGCCGACGCGCTGTTCGCCGACCTCCCGGGCTACGGCTACGCGGCCGTGGCCAAGGGCGCCAAGCTGCGCTGGCAGAAGGTGATGGCCGACTACCTGGAGCTGCGGCGCAGCCTCACGGGCGTGGTGCTGATGGTCGACTCGCGCCTGGGCTTCACCGACCTCGACCTCCAGCTGCTCCAGTTTGTCTCCTCGCGCGTGGGCAACGGTTCGGTCAAGCTGCTGGTGCTGCTGACCAAGGCCGACAAGCTCAACCGCAAGGAAGCCAACGAGGCCTTGATGAACGCCCAGAACGTGCTCGGCGAGATCTCGACCGACGAGGCCGACGTGAGCGTGGCCTTGTTCTCCGCACTGAAGAAATCCGGCGTCGGCGATGCGGCCGGCGTACTGCACTCTTGGGTCCACCCATGATCGACACCTTCTTTGCCAAGCTGCCGCACGACATCACGCTGCACTGCCGGGCTTCGGGCCCGAAGGGCGCGCCGGTGCTGCTGTTCCTGCATGGCTTCCCCGAGGCGGCCTTCGTGTGGGACGAGATGCTGGCGCATTTCGGCCAGCGCTACCGCTGCATTGCGCCCAACCTGCGCGGATACGAACAGTCTTCGGCGCCCGCCGACGTGCAGGCCTACCGGGTCAAGCACCTGGTGGCCGACCTGCTGGCCCTGATCGAACGCGAAACCGGAGGCGGGCAGCTCGAAGCGCTGGTGGCACACGACTGGGGCGGTGCCGTGGCCTGGACGGTGGCCGCCTTGCACCCGCAGGCCCTCAAGCGCCTGGTGATCATCAACTCACCGCACCCGGCGACCTTCTTGCGTGGCCTGCAGACCGACCCCGCCCAGCAGGCGGCCAGCGCCTACATGAACTTCCTCTGCCGGCCGGATGCCGAGGCCCAGCTGAGCGAGAACGACTTTGCTCTCATGTGGCCCTTCCTGGCCGGCATGGGTGCCACCGACCCGGGCCATCCCGGCGGTGGCTGGCTCACCGAGGCAGTGAAAGACCAATACCGCACCGTCTGGCGGGCCGGGCTGACCGGTGCGTTGAACTACTACCGGGCTTCGCCGTTGCGCCCGCCCACGGCGCCCGATTCACCGGTGATGGCGTTGCAGTTCCCGCCTGAGTTCGTGACGGTACGTGTGCCTACCCACGTGGTCTGGGCCGAGGCCGACCGGGCTCTGCCCGCGAGCCTGCTCGATGGTCTGGAGGCCTACGTGCCGCGCCTGAGCCTCACGCGGGTGCCCGGTGCGACGCACTGGATCGTGCACGAGCGTCCGCAGTTGATCGCCCAAGAAATCGAAGCCGCTCTGGCGCGCTGAAAACTCGTCTCAGGCGATCAGCAAACGAACGGCCGAGATAATCAGTGCAATCACCAGGATCTTGCGCAGTACCTTGGTCGGGAGTTTTCGGGACATCCTCACCCCGACCGAAGAGAAAACCATGCCGCTGACGATCAATATCACCATGCCGATCGGGGAAATCGGGCTGGCCTGGTTTGTCGTCGCGCTGTGGTCGACATACAGCAGCGATATCAGGTAGCCAACCACCGACAGGGCGCCGATGATCAAGCCCGTCATGTTGGCGGTGGCGATGGCGTCCTGGAATTTGCGCTTGGCGGCGTACACGAAATAGGCAATGGTGTAAGTGCCTCCTCCGACGCCAATCAAGGTGGATACTCCACCGATCAATCCACCGAAGAACAAATCCATGAATTTGTTGGAAGCTCGCTCGCCGGTGGATTCGGCCACCGGCCACAGCATCACGGCGGCCAGGCAGAGCTGAAGCACGGCCACCAGGGCAGGAGTGACCAGATGCTTTGCCCCACTGAGGGTAAGCGCCACGATCGGCGTCACGACAACGGCCCCGAGCACATAGAAGCGCGAGTTGGTAATGATTTCCGTGCGCTCTTCGGGTGTGCGGATTCGATATTGCTTGGCCGCCGCTCCAATGGAATTGAAAAGCACGGCGAACCATGAAATGACAATGGCGTCGTGCAGCGCGGCGCTGCCATATAACCAAGTGAGTGCAGGCACCACCACGATGCCGCCAGCCAGGCCAACCAACCCTGCAATGAACCCAGAAAGTGCGCCGGTCACCAGCAATACAAGGGTTTCCATCAAATTGGTATGTTCGCTTCGGTTAAGACATATTCCTGACGAGCGAGATCTTATGAACCAAATGCAGGAATGGTGCCATCCCGCAGGCCGCTTGAAGGTGGTGTCTGGTGCGGCTGGTTAACTCTGATCGGCGGGTGGGCCGTCAAAGTCCGGCGCAGTATCTCACGGGTTTCGTGACATTTGGCCGTCGGGCCCACGAGAAATGCACGGTCGTGCGGCAGCTGGTCAGCCGAGCGAAATGATGGGTGGTCTGGCAGGCGCGCAGAACGCGCGCGGCCCTGCGCTTACAACGCGCCGTGAGCGGTCGTGGGAATGCGCAGCGCGGTGTGTTGTGAAGGCTGTTCACCCACGCGGGCGAATGGGAAGTGCTTCAGCAGCTCGGTCTCGACACAAACCTCTTCACCCGGGTCCAGGACGCGCAGGAACGCATTGATCACGCGAGCGGCGGGTGTCTGCGCAGGGGTGTCATGGTTCATGGCGGTCTCCGTGAAGAGGCGGGTGTTGCAAGTTGCATGGGTGTGCGTTGGCGCGAGTATCTGTTTGTGTCGGCCACTTGTCTCCCACCCGCACCCGTGTTTTGCACGCGAATTCAAAGCTCTCGTGATCGAGTTCACGCGATGAATGCCGGGGCCGTTCAGGCCTGTCGGCCCAGTGCTCCGGGCCGCCTGTGCAGCCCGTGACATCTGCCACGAACGGCAATCAGGTCGGGCGCGCGAGGTTGCGCAGCATGCCGTCGACGGCGCGCTGGATCAGCGAGTGGGCGTACAGCGGTGTCAGCAGTTGGGCGTCGCGCAGCCGTTCCAACGCGCGCTGGCTGACCGAATGCGTGTGCAGTGGCGTTTCGCCGGCAAAGAGCAGGAAGCGGCCTTGCTCGCTGCGCCACAGCAGCTGCACCTGCGTCCACGCGCCGTGCAGGAAGAGGCGGTAACGCTCACCGATGGCCATGTTCTTGACCCACCCGGGCGCGTCTCTTCCGGGTTCTTCGGCGCTGGCATTCATCAAGGCCGCCGGTACGGTCTCCATCGAACCGAGGTCGATCAGTGAATCGCTGAAGCCCGGGGTGTCGAGCGGCTCGGGCTCCACGGCCACCTCTTCGCGCATGCGGCGCACGATCTCTTCGGGCGTGAGGTTCTCTTCGCCCGCCGTCGGCTCACTGCGTGCGCCGGGCTTCAGGGCCTCGGAGTGGACCTTCATCAGCTCGTCGAGCACCGCCTGCTGTTCGGGCGCTGGCAGCTTGATCAACGCCATGCCGTCGCGCAGGCGTTGCAGCAATCCAGGCAGCAGGGCCAGCAGCCGCTGGCGGCTCTGCGGGTGGCTGGGCAACTTGAGACTCCACAGCAGGTCGTCCACCGCCTTCAGGAAGCCGGCGGTCTGCTCGCTCTGGTGGCCGGAGTGCATCACGGATTCGGTCAGCACACGCGCCCAGGTGGAGGTGACGAAACGGCGGATCACGCCGCTGGCCTGGATCGGCACCATCTGCTCGACCAGGCGCGACGACAGATTGCGCTGCAACTGCTCGGCCTCCTCGGCCTTGATGAGCGACTGGATGGTGGGTTGGGCCGCGGTTTGCTGCTGCCTGAGCTGTTCAGCGAGAAAGCCATCCAGGCGCGCCAGGCTGCGCCGGTACAGGGCGGTGTCCTGCTGGGGCTCGCTCGCCATGTCGCCGACCAGGGTTTCGCAGAACCTGAGCAGCGCTTGCAGGCGCGGGTCGCCGGCGTGTGGGTAGGCTGTGGTGGTGCTGACGATGCGATCCATCAGCACCCACACCGGGTGGTCGTAGGCGTCGAGCATGCCCGGGTCGAGCAAGGCGATGCGCAGGGCGGACACCTGCATGCGCGCGATCACGGCGTGCAGCCCGGCCGGCAGGGACCGGTCGGACAAGATGGTCTCGAACAGGCGTGACAGCAGCTCGATGATCTGGCGGTCGACCGTTTCGCCGGTGGTGGCGATCAGCGCAGCGCGGTGCTGTGCGAGCTGTGGTGTTTCGGTGTCGGCGGCGCCTGCAGGGGCCGCCACGGGCATGCGGCTCAGCAGCTCCTCGACGCGCAGGAGGGCCTGCTCGAGGGCTGGCGCAGCCATCGGCATGGCGCGGCGCTTCGCTTCGGGGGCGCCTGCGCCAGCCACCAGACCTCCCGGCATGCTGCGCATGAGGCCATCGAGCGCGCCGGGGCGGGTGACGTCCATCTCGGGTGGCTCTTCGCGCCCGGCGCCCGGGGCGATCACGACGGTGCGGTAGATGCCCGGGGTCACGCCCTGCGATTCCAGCCGCGTGCAGGCAGCCGCGAACGCCAAGCGCAAGAAGCCGGCGATCACCGTGGCCGACACCCGCAACAGGATCACCTGCTGCACCGGCGCGATCGGCAGCGCCGTGGCGGCCTGCCAGAGCGCGCGGGCGTACGACTGCGGCCGCAGCGGGTTGGACTCGGCCGTCACGTGGGCCTGCCCACGCAGTGTGGAGGTGAAGGTCTGCAGCTCGCGCAGCTCCCACTCGGCGCCGGTGTCGATCTGCTGGATGGCGCGCGAGATCTCGATGTCGGACTCGACACGCGTCTCGTCCATCAGCTCGAGGCCACCCAGGCTAAGTGGCCCGGCGCCGGTGGTGTCGGCCGCTTGGGGCTCCAGCTCGGCGAGCACCAGCTTGCGCAAGGCATCGACGAAGCTGCGCTGGTACAGCGCCTGGTTCTGCTGCAGTGACTGCACCAGGCCGAAATAGTGCTGGCGCTCGCTGGCGGTGAGCAGGTGGTCGCGCGGCTGGCGCAACTGCTCGAGCGTGGCCGCGAGCGTCTTGGAGATGAGGTCGGCGGAGCGTTTCAGCTCGTCATCAACGAAGCGCTGGAGTAGCGGTGCGATGGGCATGCGCTATTTTGAGGCGCGCCCCGGGCTTGTCAAAGCAAGGCGTTTCAGAACCTTTCAGGCCGTTCAAGGACGGGCTCGAGCCTGGCGCTGAACACTGCCTGCACCGTTTGCGGCTTCAGGAGGATTCACCATGGCCATCAGCATGCAGGGCAGCTGGACGCTGCGGGTGGCAGGGCTCAATGCGGCCTATGCCCAGCGCTTCATCGTGCGTGGTGCCGAGCGCGGCAATGGCACCTACGACGGCATCATCGGCAAGGCCGTGTTCGTGAGTGGGCGGCACTGGTCGCTGCAGGTCCAGCACCGCCCTGGCCGCCGCCCCTGGGCCGATTCGCTCCAGCGCATCGGCCTGCCGCGCGTGGAAGGCGGTCTGCTGCGCTTCGAACTGGCATCGAACGATGGGGGCCTGGACAACGACTACGACGACCTGGTGCTCTCTTGCTCGCTGCCCGTGAGCCAGGCCGACCATGTGGTCTATGGCAGCGTAACGCGCCACGTGGGCAGCGGCCCGTTCAACCCGCGGCGCGACGACTACCTCGTGATCGACCCGCCGGTCGATCTGGCGGCCGTGTGTGCACGCCATCCGCACTTGGCCGAGGTGGTCCGCAAGCTGTACCCCGAGCGGCTGCGGGCCTTGCGCGGCACGGCGGGTGACCCCACGCCGCTCGTCCTCCCCAGCGGCCTGCCGGCGGTCTCGGTGGGCTTGCTCTTCGAATCGCGTGCATTGCGGGACGTGGCCTGCCGCGAGTACGACGAGCGAGCCATGGTTGCCGCGCTGCAGACCACCGTCAAACGCATGCCCTTCAGGGCGGTGGTGCCAAAGGCAGGTCTGGGCCGCCTCGCGCCCAGGGATCTGGACGTGATCGCCGAGATGCGCGAGGCAGCCCTGCGCCAGCATTGCGTCAGCGAGCCCGCGCCCGGGCTCATGCTGCGCTTTCAGCACTACGAACGGTCGGCCGACGAACTTGCGGATGGGCCGTACGTGGGCACCGGCCTGCGTGAAGACCTGGGGGCCGCGGTGACGGACGAGCAGGGGAGCTACGTCTTCCGCTTTCGTCGTGAACAGGTGGCGGCCGGACGGCCGAACGTCATCGTGCAACTGCTGAGCGGCTCCGGTGGCGGGCGCGGCTGCGCATTCGAGACGGCGCCGTACGACCAACTGGCCAACCTGCGCCGCATTGACCTGTGTGTCCCGCAGACGCAGGTGCACAGCGCACACCCTTGCGTGGACGACCGCGTGATCCAGCGTGCACGGCACGTCATGGTGGCGGCACCCGATGACCCCCTGGGGGTGCGCATGCGCCAAGCCGCATAGCAGCCAACGGGTAGCCGCCAAAGAAAAGGGCTGCCGAAGCAGCCCTTTCGCAGTTGGCGTCTCTCTTTCGAGAGCAGCCTGGACTTACATGTCCATGCCCATGCCGCCCATGCCACCCATGCCACCAGGCATGCCGCCGCCGGCCGGTGCGTCGTCCTTCGGGGACTCGGCGACCATGGCTTCGGTCGTCAGCATCAGCGAAGCGACCGAGGCTGCGTTTTGCAGCGCCGTGCGGGTCACCTTGGTCGGATCCAGGATGCCCATTTCGATCATGTCGCCGTAGGTGTCGTTGGCTGCATTGAAGCCGTAGTTGCCCTTGCCGCTCAGCACGGCGTTGACGACCACGCTGGCTTCGCCGCCGGCGTTGTAGACGATCTCGCGCAGCGGGGCTTCGATGGCCTTCAGGACCAGCTTGATGCCGGCTTCCTGGTCGGCGTTGTCGCCCTTGATGGCGCCAGCGGCTTGCTTGGCGCGCAGCAGGGCCACGCCACCACCGGCCACGATGCCTTCTTCAACGGCGGCACGGGTTGCGTGCAGCGCGTCTTCGACGCGGGCCTTCTTTTCCTTCATCTCGACTTCGGTGGCAGCGCCAACCTTGATCACGGCCACGCCGCCGGCCAGCTTGGCCACGCGCTCTTGCAGCTTTTCGCGGTCGTAATCGCTGGTGGCTTCTTCGATCTGCACGCGCACTTGCTTCACGCGGGCTTCGATGTCGGCAGCAGCGCCGGCGCCGTCGATGATGGTGGTGTTTTCCTTGCCCACTTCAACGCGCTTGGCTTGGCCGAGGTCGGCCAGCGTGACCTTCTCGAGCGTCAGGCCGACTTCTTCGGCGATGACCTTGCCGCCCGTCAGGATGGCGATGTCTTCCAGCATGGCTTTGCGGCGGTCGCCGAAGCCAGGCGCCTTGACGGCCACGACCTTCAGGATGCCGCGGATGGTGTTGACCACCAGCGTTGCCAGCGCTTCGCCTTCGACTTCTTCGGCAATGATCAGCAGCGGACGGCCGGCCTTGGCAACTTGCTCCAGCGTGGGCAGCAGGTCACGGATGTTGCTGATCTTCTTGTCGAACAGCAGCACGAAGGGGTTGTCCAACAGCGCCGATTGCTTCTCGGGGTTGTTGATGAAGTAGGGCGACAGGTAGCCGCGGTCGAACTGCATGCCTTCGACGACGTCGAGTTCGCTCTCGAGCGACTTGCCGTCCTCGACGGTGATGACGCCTTCCTTGCCGACCTTGTCCATGGCATCGGCAATGATCTTGCCGATGGACTCATCGCTGTTGGCCGAGATGGAGCCGACTTGCGCGATTTCCTTGGAGGTGGTGGTGGCCTTCGAGGCCTTCTTCAGCTCGGCGACCAGGGCCGTGACGGCCTTGTCGATGCCGCGCTTCAGGTCCATCGGGTTCATGCCGGCGGCCACGTACTTCATGCCTTCGCG
>NZ_DASSRA010000072.1:0-2408 GCF_035702065.1 Rhizobacter sp. | reverse complement strand
AACAGGTCGTCGCCCACCAGCTGCACCTTTTGCCCCAAGCGCTCGGTCAGGATCTTCCAGCCTTCCCAGTCGCCTTCGTGCATGCCGTCTTCGATGCTGATGATGGGGTACTTGTCGCACCAGGTGGCCAGAATGTCGGTCCACTCGGTGGCGCTCAGCACCAGGCCTTCGCCTTCCAGATGGTACTTGCCGTCCTTGTAGAACTCGCTGGCGGCGCAGTCCAGGCCCAGGGCGATCTGCTCGCCGGCGGTGTAGCCGGCCTTGTCGATGGCTTCCAGGATCATCTGGATCGCCGCTTCATGGCTGGCCACGTTGGGCGCGAAGCCGCCTTCGTCGCCCACGCTGGTGGGCATGCCGCGGCCGTCGATGATCTTCTTCAGTGCGTGGAAGACTTCCGCGCCGTAGCGCACGGCCTCGCGGAAGCTCGGGGCGCCCACGGGGATGATCATCAGCTCCTGCAGGTCGAGGCTGTTGTTCGCGTGTGCGCCGCCGTTGATGACGTTCATCATCGGCACCGGCATCTGCATCGCGCCGGAGCCGCCGAAGTAGCGGTACAGCGGCAGGCCGGACTCTTCGGCCGCGGCACGCGCCACGGCCATCGACACGGCCAGCGTCGCGTTGGCGCCCAGGCGGCTCTTGTTCTCGGTGCCGTCGAGGTCGATCAGGGTGCGGTCGAGGAATGCCTGCTCGTTGGCATCCAGGCCCATGATCGCTTCGGAGATCTCGGTGTTGACGTGTTCGACGGCCTTCAACACACCCTTGCCGAGGTAGCGGCCCTTGTCGCCGTCGCGCAGCTCGATGGCTTCGCGCGAGCCTGTCGACGCGCCCGAGGGCACGGCAGCGCGGCCCATGGTGCCGCTCTCGAGCAGCACGTCGCATTCGACGGTGGGGTTGCCGCGGCTGTCGAGAATCTCGCGGCCGACGATGTCAACGATGGCACTCATTCAGTCTTCCTCTGGCTTGGTTTGTGATGCTGTTCAGGCAGGCACGCCGTCGACGACGATCATGCGCATGATGCCGGCGCCTTCGCGCAACGTTCGGGCGTGGGTGTAGGTTTCACTGCTGTAGAAGGCCTTGGCCTTGGCGCGGTCGGCGAACTTGAGCACGATCACCCGGCTGGGTGTCCACGGGCCTTCGAGTACTTCGAACTCTCCGCCGCGCACAAGGATCTCGGCGCCATGCTCCTGCATGGCGCGGGTGCTCCATTCGCGGTACTTGGCCATCTTCTCGGCATCGGTGACGGTGACGTCGGCAATGATGTAGGCGGCCATCGGGTCAGCAGGAGAAGTCGTTCTCGAGGAGTGGCTGCTTCTTGATCACGCGGTCGAGCGCGACCAGCTGCTCCAGCAGCGCCTTCATGTGCTTGAGCGGCACGGCGTTCGGCCCGTCGCTCATCGCGTTCTTGGGGTCGGGGTGCGTTTCCATGAACACGCCTGCCACGCCCACGGCGATGGCCGCGCGTGACAGCACCGGAACGAACTCGCGCTGGCCACCCGAGCTGGTGCCCTGTCCGCCCGGCAACTGCACCGAGTGCGTGGCGTCGAACACCACCGGCGCGCCGGTCTCGCGCATGATGGCCAGCGAGCGCATGTCGCTCACCAGGTTGTTGTAGCCGAAGCTCGCTCCGCGTTCGCAGGCCATGAAGTTGTCTTCGGGCAGGCCCTTGGCCTTGGCGGCCGCACGTGCCTTGTCGATCACGTTCTTCATGTCGTGCGGCGCGAGGAACTGGCCCTTCTTGATGTTGACCGGCTTGCCCGACTGCGCCACGGCGTGGATGAAGTCGGTCTGCCGGCACAGGAAGGCGGGCGTCTGCAGCACGTCGACCACCGCGGCCACGGTGGCGATCTCGGACTCGCTGTGCACGTCGGTCAGCACCGGCACGTTCAGCTCGCGCTTGACCTTGGCCAGGATCTCCAGGCCCTTGTCCATGCCGGGGCCACGGAACGAGGTGCCCGACGAGCGGTTGGCCTTGTCGTAGCTGCTCTTGAAGATGAACGGGATGCCGAGCGCCGAGGTGATTTCCTTCAGCCGGCCGGCCACGTCGAGCTGCAGCTGCTCGGATTCCACGACACAGGGCCCCGCGATCAGGAAGAAGGGCTGGTCGATGCCGATGGGGAATCCGCAAAGCTTCATGACAACCCCCTGGACGCTTGCAGCGTCGGCCCCCCGAGGGGGCGTTCGCCAGACTTGAGACGGCTCGGCGTCAGGCTCATGCTGCCACCTTTTCAGTGCGTGAAGCCTGGTGCGCGAGCGCGGCCTCGATGTATGACTTGAACAGCGGGTGCCCGCCCCAAGGCGTGGACTTGAACTCGGGGTGGAACTGCACGCCCATGAACCACGGGTGCACGTTGCGCGGCAGCTCCACGATCTCGGTGAGCTTCTCGCGCTGGGTGATGGCCGAGATCACC
>NZ_DASSRA010000071.1:0-8911 GCF_035702065.1 Rhizobacter sp. | reverse complement strand
GCCTCGACGATGCCGGCGGCATCCCAGCCCAGCACCTTGTACTCGCCGGCCGGCGGGGCGGCGCGCTTGCGCACCTTGGTGTCGACCGGGTTCACCGACACGGCGTGCACGCGCACCTTCAGGTCGCGTGGGCCGGGCGTGGGCTCGGGCAGGGTGACGTCGATCAGCGAGTTGGCATCGGTGATGGGCAGGGACTGCTGGTAGGCAACGGCTTTCATTTGAAGCTCCGCAAGGTGGTGAGGTCGATGGCGTCACTGTAGAACCGGCGGCTTCGTTTGATAATCGCCGCCAATCCGCTATCACTTTCAACTGGCATTTGAAGATGACCCTGCCCGGCGACCTGCAACTGGCCCAGCTCCAGCTCTTCGTGCGCCTGGCCGACGCCGGCACGCTGAGCGCCGCCGCGCGCCAGCTGCAGATCACGCCGGCGGCCGCCAGCGCCGCGCTCAAGCGGCTGGAGGCGGCTCTGTCGGTGCGGCTGGTCGAGCGCTCCACCCGTTCCATGCGCCTCACGCCCGAGGGCGAGCTGCTGCGCGAGCACGCTGAACGCGCGCTGGGCGTGCTCGACGACGCCCGCTCGCTGCTGGGCGCCCAGCGCGAGCGGCTGGAGGGCGAGGTGCACGTGGCCGCGCCCTCCGACCTGGGCCGCTCGGTGCTGAGCCCGCTGCTCGATGCCTTCCTCGCGCGCCACCCGGGCCTGCGCATCGCGCTGCACGTGTCCGACGTGCGGCACGACCTGCTGCGCGAGCGCGTCGACATCGCCGTGCGCTACGGCGAGCTGCGCGATTCCACCCTCGTCGCCCGCCCGCTGTGCGCCACGCATGGCGCGCTGGTCGCCTCGCCCGACTACATCGCGCGACACGGGGCGCCGCAGCACCCGCACGACCTGGCCCGCCACAACTGCCTCACCCTCTATCGCTCGGAGCGCCCGCACCTGATGTGGACCTTCGTGCGCGGCGATGAAGAGGTCACCGTGCGCGTCGAAGGCAACCGCCGCGCCGACGACGGCGCCTTGGTGCGCGAGTGGGCGGTGCAAGGCCTGGGCATCGTGCAGAAGGCGCGGCTCGACGTGCTAGCCGACCTGCGCGCCGGCCGGCTGGTGGAACTGATGCCGCAGTGGCGCGGCCTGCGCTACCCGCTGCACGCCATCGTGCCCACCCAGCGCCACCTGCCGCTGCGCGTGCGGCGCCTGCTCGACGAACTGGTGCAGCAGTTCGCGCGCATCGAGGCCGAGGCCAACGAAGCGGACAATACGGCTCCCACCTGACACGCCCCTTCACGCGTCCACA
This sequence comes from Rhizobacter sp., assembly GCF_035702065.1. GTDB lineage: Bacteria > Pseudomonadota > Gammaproteobacteria > Burkholderiales > Burkholderiaceae_C > Rhizobacter. The sequence goes on along the minus strand of NZ_DASSRA010000071.1, from coordinate 7,622 downwards.
CCCATGCTCGCCTACCGACACGCCTTCCACGCGGGCAACCACGCCGACGTGCTCAAGCACGTGATGCTCACGCGCGTGCTGCGCTACATGAACCAGAAGGACAAGACCTACCGCCTGATCGACACGCACGCCGGCGCCGGCGGCTACTCGCTCGAAGGCCCCTACGCGCAGAAGAAGGGTGAGTACATCAACGGCATCGGCCGCCTGTGGGACCGCGACGACCTGCCCGAGATCGTGGCCGACTACGTGGCGCTGGTGAAGCAGTTCAACCCCGACGGCCGCATGGAGCAGTACCCCGGTTCGCCCGCCTTCGCGCAGATGCTGCTGCGCCCGCAAGACCAGCTGCGCCTTTTCGAGCTGCACAACACCGATCACCGCATCCTGGCCTCCTACATCGCCGGCACCAAGGGCACCGAGGTGTTCAACGCGGACGGCTTCGACGGGCTCAAAGGCCAGGTGCCGCCGTCGTCGCGCCGCGCCGCGGTGCTGATGGACCCGTCCTACGAAGGCCACAACGACTACGGCCGCGTGATCGCTTCATTGCGTGAGGCGTTGCAGCGCTTTGCCGAAGGCGTGTACATGGTCTGGTACCCGCAGGTGAGCAAGCTCGAGGCGGCGCAGCTGCCACGCCGGCTGGAGGCGATCGCGCCCAAGGGCTTTCTGCACGTGCGCATGACGGTGCAGCAGCCGGACCAGCAGGGCTTCGGCCTGGCGGGCAGCGGCATGTTCATCATCAACCCGCCGTACACGCTGCACGACGAGATGCAGGCGGTGATGCCCTACCTGGTCGAGGTGCTGGGGCAGTACGACGGCGCCAACTACCTGATCGAGCAACGGGCGGCGTAGCGCCCGTTCGGTGAGCAGCGCGCCACCTGAGGCGCACGCCGCAAGGCCTCACCTGGCCGGTGCCGACGCTGCGTGCGACGCCTTCAGCCCGGCCAGCCAGGCCGACCAGTCCATCGGCCCGAACTCGTAGCGCGTTTTCAGGTTGCCCAGCACCCGGCCCCAGACATTGTTGAAGTAGGTGTAGGCGCGGTCCCATTCGCCGCCCTCGCCCCAGCCGACGTGGTGCAGCGTCACGCGGGTGCTCTTGCCGTCCACGTCAAAGAAGCGCACGACGACGAAGGTGCGCTGCTTGCGCGCCTCGGGCAGCGAGGGCGGCGCGTTCCAGTCGAAGCTGAGCATCTTCATCGGCTGCAAGGCCATGTAGCGCATGGTGTCGGCGCCCTTCAGGCCTGGCTCGGCATACGGGTCCATGTGCAGGTGGAAGGCACCGTCGACCCGCGGGTCGATCTCGGCCTCGGGCGCGAAGAAGCTCTCGATGCCGGCCTTGGTCGTCCAGCTCGCCCACACCTGGGCCAGCGGTGCGGGCACCACGACTTCCTTGTCGATGGCGCGCTCTTGCGCATGGGCACCGAACACGCAGAGCAGGATCAGGCAAGCGAACAGGCGACGCATGAATGCACTCCCTCCAGGCAACGAGGCGCTGACACTACCATCAGGTCCCATGCAGCCTCAAGCCTCCTCCCGCGGCCCGCTGGCCGGACTCAAGGTGCTCGAACTCGGGCAGCTGATCGCCGGCCCCTTCGCGGCCAAGACGCTGGCCGACTTCGGCGCCGAGGTCATCAAGATCGAACCGCCCGGCAGCGGCGACCCGCTGCGCCAGTGGCGCCTGCTGCACAACGGCACCAGCGTGTGGTGGCAGGTTCAGTCGCGCAACAAGAAGAGCGTGGCGCTCGATCTCAAGCAGCCCGAGGCGCGCGACATCGTGCGCCGGCTCGCGGCCGAGTGCGACGTGCTGGTGGAGAACTTCAAGCCCGGCGTGATGGAGGCCTGGAGCCTGGGTTACGACGAGCTGTCGCGCGACAACCCCGGCCTCATCATGCTGCGCATCAGCGGCTACGGCCAGACCGGGCCCTACAAGGACCGGCCCGGCTTCGGCGTGGTGGCCGAGGCCATGGGCGGCCTGCGCCACCTCACCGCCGAGCCCGGCCGCGTGCCGGTGCGCGTGGGCGTGAGCATCGGCGACACGCTGGCCTCGCTGCATGGCGTGATCGGCATCCTGATGGCGCTGCACCATCGGCATGCGTCAGGCCGCGGGCAGGTTGTCGACGTGGCGCTGTACGAAGCCGTCTTCAACTGCATGGAAAGCCTGCTGCCCGAGTACAGCGCCTTCGGCGTGGTGCGTGAGGCGGCCGGCTCCGCCCTGCCCGGCATCGCGCCGAGCAACGCCTACCCCTGCGAGGACGGCTGGGTGCTGGTGGCCGGCAATGGCGACAGCATCTTCACGCGCCTGATGAAGACCATCGGCCGCGACGACTGGGCCAGCGACCCCACGCTCGTGGGCAACGCCGCCCGCGTGGCACGCGTGCAGGAGATCGACGCCGCCATCGGCGCGTGGACGCGCACGCGCAGCGTGGCCGCCGTGCTGGACGCGCTCAACGCCGCGCAGGTGCCGGCCGGCCGGCTCTACACCGCGCGCGACATCGCCGAAGACCCGCACTACCGCGCGCGCGGCATGATCGAACGCGTGACTTCGGCCGACGGCCTGTCGGTCGAGGTGCCCGGCATCGTGCCCAAGCTGAGCGACACGCCTGGCGCCATCACGCGGCGCGCGCCCACGCTCGGCGAAGACACGACGGCCGTGCTGCGCGAGCTGGGCATCACGCCCGAACAAGAGGCGCAGTTGCGCGCACGCGGGGTGCTGTGAGCACGTCACCGGCACGGTTCGGCATCACGCTGCCGGTCTTCTCCTGAACCGAAACCGGCCAAGACCGGGAAAACCCCGGCGATTGGCGGCCCAACATAGCCACTGAGTACAAGGCTCCGGGAGCCAGGGCATCGAACAATTGTGTTGTGCACGGGCGTGCATATTTAGCTCGCCTGGCCCAGTTGGACGACAACCAAGGAGACACCCCATGACCCTGAGCCTGAGAACTCTCGTACGAGCCGGCTTCGCGCTGGTGCTGACCGCCGCCTCGGCCGCGGCCTTCGCCCAGACCAGCTTCAGCGCCACCTACAAGGGCGGCAGCACCTCGTCGTGCGGCACCACCTACAGCATCACCGGCAAGGAGCCCAGCGGCTCTGGCAAGTACCCGCTGTACGTCTACATCGGCGGCACGGGCGAGGCCTACAACAGCGCCTGGGGCGCGGCCACCATCGACGCCGCCGTGGCCCGTGGCATGGTCGCCGCCTCGGTGCAGTACGACAACGCCAGCTTCGGCACCTGCACCACCATCAGCACGCGCGCCAAGTGCATCTTCAACCCGGCCAATGCCAACAGCGCCATCGCCAAGCTGTGCGCGCGCTCCAAGGTCGACTGCTCCAAGGGCATCGTCACCGGCGGCCTGAGCCAGGGCTCGATCATCTCGGTCCTGTCGAAGAACTTCGACTCACGCATCAACGCCTCGTTCGGCCAGGGCACCGGCTCCACCTACACCGTTGCCTACAACCTGCAGTCGTGCATCGCCAACGGCAACCACGCCCAGCCCGGCAGCCGCCTGCGCATCATCAATGGCGAACGCGACATGTTCGTCGGCGGCACCGAAGCCATCGCCCGCTCGCAGGCCCAGCTCGTCACGGGCATCAGCTGCTCGGGCCTGAGCCCCACTGAATGCTTCCAGAGCAACGGCGCCGGCTGGGCCGTGGTGAAGGACTACCAGCTCAACGACCTCTACGCCGACCACTGCTTCATGGGCCTGGGCACCTACGGCACCCAGTGCACCGGCATCGCTGCGGTCGACACCAACTACAAGTACGGCAGCGGCAACTGGGCCCTGCCGGCCACGATGAACTGGCTGAAGACCTTCGTCACGCCCTGATCGGCACGCCCGAGCAACGCCCCGCTCCCACAGCGGGGCGTTTTGCTTTGCCGCCATGGTCCATGCCATGAACCGCATGCCGCGCCACCAGCTGCGCGTGTTCGACGACGGCAGCCTGTTTGCCGGCTCCGACGCGAACTGGAAGACGCGCCGCTACACCGCCACGCTGCTGGTGGCGCTCTCCGAGCGGCCGCTGGAGCTGCACATCGACGGCCGTGTCGAGCACCACACCGTGGTGGCGATACGCCCCTTCGTCGACCGCTGGCTGCTGCTGTACCGCACCCCCTTCGTCTCGGTCGACATGACGCCCGAGCACCCGGCCTTCGCGGCCTTCGAGGCGATCGGCGGCCACGGTTGCCGGGCCCTGTCGCGCGAGCGCTTCGCCGGCCTGCAGCGCAACCTGCAGGCCCTGCACGCCGGCCAGCTGCACGACCCGCGCGAGGCCCACCGCCTGCACCGCCGCACCACCAACCTCGCCGCCACGCTGCTGCCCGACCCGCCGGCACTCGACCCGCGCGCGGCCCAGGCGCGCGCCCTGCTGCGCAGCAACCCCACACTGGGCGCGGAGGAGCTGGCACGCCGCTGCTGCCTGTCGCCGCACCGGCTGTCGCACCTGTTCTCGGGCGAGCTGGGCATCACGCTGCGGCAGTACCAGCAGTGGCTGAAGATCCAGGCCGCCGCGCGCTTCTTCGGCAGCGGCTTGAGCCTCACACAGATCGCGGCGGCGGCCGGCTTCTCCGACTCGCCGCACTTCTCGAAGGTGTGGTCGCAGGCCTATGGCATGCCGCCGGCCTTCTTCTTCAACAACCCCGACGTGGCGGTGCAGACCTGGCGTGCCTCTCAGGCCTCGCGCTTGAAGTCGCGGAACGCAGCGAACAGCCACGAGCGCATGCCCACCACCAGCGTGTAGGGCCGTTTCTGCCCGGGTGGCAGCTTCTGGTCGGCCAGGTGCTGCTGCGCGAAGTCCTGCCCCACGCGCTGCAGGCGTTCGGCAAAGCTCGCCGCCAGGCTGTGGCCGACCTGGCCGTGCACCAGCATCAGCATCTCGCCTTCGCCGTCGAAACCGCCGCTGAAGTAGTCGCCGACCACGTCCTTGCGGAAGTAGGCCATCACCGGCCCGTGCGGCCGCCAGCGGAAGGTCTTGGCCACCTGCAGCCGGTAGCGGTTCATCGGCCGCAGTTCGATGATGCCGAGCTTGTCGAGCGCGACGAGGTACTTCACGCACTCGGCCTCGGTCAGCGTGTAGGTGGCGACGATCTGCTCGAAGGTCCACTGGCTCAGGCAGCAGGTGGCCATCAGCAGCAGGCGGCGGTCGGCCACCACCGCCTTCTCCTGCTCCAGCGTGAGCTCGCGGCGCAGCGGCTGCGCGTCGGCCACCTTGCGCGCCAGTTCAGCGAAGTCCATCTTCAGCACGCGAAGCACGTCGTCGATGCGCGAGAGCGGCATGTCGGCCTTGGCAAAGATGCGCTTGATGCTCGACTCCGACATGGCGAGCTGCGCGGCGAGCTCGGCGTAGGTGATGCCGGCCGCCTTGAGCTCGGCCTTCAGCACGCTGACGAGGTCTTGGGTGGTGCTCATGCGCGGCCCTGCAAAAGTATCGCGTGATGATACTGAGCATGGATTGCCGCACCACCCTGCCTGGGGCACTTGATACCCCACTGACCCCATACCAACAATCGCACCCAGCAGCTACATTGCCCGTCAAACACAACCATCGCCCCGAGGAGGAAGCCTTGTCGTCCACCCACCACCACGAGCATCCGAACCAGTTCGCCCTGCTGGGGCAGCGCCGCTTCGCGCCCTTCTTCTGGACGCAGTTCCTCGGCGCCGGCAACGACAACCTGTTCAAGTTCGCGTTCACGGTGATGGTCACCTACCAGTTGAGCGTGAGCTGGTTGCCGCAGGCGATGGCCGGCCCGGTGATCGGTGCGGTCTTCATCCTGCCCTTCCTGCTGTTCTCGGCCACCAGCGGCCAGCTGACCGACAAGCACGACAAGACGCAGATGATCCGCTTCGTGAAGTGGCTCGAAGTGGCGGTGATGGCACTCGCCGCCTACGGCTTCGTGCACGCCCACGTGCCGGTGCTGCTGGCCTGTGTGTTCCTGATGGGCCTGCACTCCACGCTCTTCGGGCCGGTGAAGTTCGCCTACCTGCCGCAGCACCTGAACGAGCGCGAGCTGACCGGTGGCAACGGCATGGTGGAGATGGGCACCTTCGTGGCCATCCTGCTCGGCAACGTCGCGGGCGGCCTCTTGATCGCCATCCCGCACACCGGGGCGGTGTACATCGCCTGGGCCTGCGTGGCAGTGGCCGTGCTGGGCCGCCTCACCGCGCAGTTCGTGCCGCCCACGCCGGCCACCGACCCCGGCCTCGTCATCAACTGGAACCCGGTCACCGAGACCTGGCGCAACCTGAAACTCGCGCACGGCAACCTGGCGGTGTTTCGCTCACTGCTGGGCATCTCGTGGATGTGGTTCTTCGGTGCGGTGTTCCTCGCGCAGTTCCCGAGCTTCGCGAAAGACGTGCTGCACGGCGACGAGCACGTGGCCTCGGCGCTCTTGGTGGTGTTCTCCATCGGCATCGGCATCGGCTCGCTGCTGTGCGAGATGCTGTCGCGCCGCCACGTGGAGATCGGCCTGGTGCCGCTGGGCGCCATCGGCATGAGCGTCTTCGCGATCGACCTCTACTTCGCCTCGCGCGGCCTGGCCGCGCCGGCCGCGGCCTACGGCGTGAGCGACTTCTTCGCCCAGCACGCGCACTGGCGACTGATCGCCGACCTGCTGCTGCTCTCGCTCTTCGCCGGCATCTACAGCGTGCCCATGTACGCGCTGATCCAGCTGCGCTCGCAGCCCACGCACCGCGCCCGCATCATCGCGGCCAACAACATCTTGAACGCGCTGTTCATGATCGTGAGCTCGGCGATGGTGGCCGGGCTGCTGGCGCTGGGCCTGACCATCCCGCAGGTCTTCCTCGTCACCGGCATCCTGAACGCGCTCGTGGCGTTCTACATCTTCCTGCTGATGCCCGAATACCTGCTGCGCTTCATCGCCTTCGTGGTGACGCGCCTGGTCTACCGCTTCAAAGTGCGCGGCGACGAGCACATCCCGACCGAGGGCGCTGCCATCCTGGTTTGCAACCACGTGAGCTTCGTCGACGCGGTGCTGCTGATGGCCGCCAGCCCGCGCCCCATCGCCTTCATCATGGACCACCGCATCTTCCAGATCCCGGTGCTGGGCTGGCTGTTCAAGCTGGCCAAGGCGATCCCGATCGCGCCGCAGAAGGAAGACGCCGAGATCTACGAGCAGGCCTTCGCCCGCGCCCGCAAGGTGCTGGAAGAAGGCGACCTGGTCTGCATCTTCCCGGAGGGCGCCATCACCAAGAACGGCGAGCTGGGTGAGTTCAAGGGCGGCGTGATGAAGCTCTTGGAGACCCACCCGGTGCCGGTGGTGCCGCTGGCGCTGCAGAACCTGTGGGGCTCGTTCTTCTCGCGCGTGGACGGCGCGGCGATGACGCGCCCCTTCCGCCGCGGCTTCTGGAGCCGCGTGGGCCTGGTGGGCGGTCCGGCCGTGCCGGCGGCAGAGGTCACTGTGCCGCTGTTGAAGACACGGGTGCAGGCGCTCCTCGACACGCCACTCGGTTGACATCCAGGCGACACCCGCTGCACGCAGCGGCTCGCAGAATCACTGCTTCAGTACCCAGGAGACAGGCATGAGCAATGACGAACAACGCGTGCGGGTGACGGTGGGCGAGAACGGCGTCGCCGAAGTGGCACTGGTGCGCGCCGACAAGATGAACGCCATC
>NZ_DASSRA010000070.1:0-3363 GCF_035702065.1 Rhizobacter sp. | reverse complement strand
AAACCCGCGCGGACTTCAAGTCGGCAGTCACAGTGGAATGAAAGACCACGCGTCTGCAGAGCCAAACGCCGGCATGGGCCGGAGGTCGATCATTCTTGAAGGAGTGCAACATGCCCCAGACCATCAATACGAACCTCGCTTCGCTGAACGCTCAGCGGAACCTCTCCACCTCGCAGGGCTCGCTGGCGGTTGCCATGCAGCGTCTGTCGTCCGGTCTGCGCGTCAACAGCGCGAAGGACGACGCCGCCGGCCTGGCGATCGCGGAACGCATGAACGCCCAGGTGCGCGGCATGAACGTCGCCGCCCGCAATGCCAACGACGGCATCTCGCTGTCGCAAACGGCTGAAGGCGCGCTCGGCAAGATCGGCGATGCACTCCAGCGCATGCGTGAACTGGCCGTGCAGTCGGCCAACGGCACCAACAACTCGCAAGACCGCGACAACCTTCAGGCTGAGTTCGCCCAGCTGACCGAAGAAGTTTCGCGCATCGTGACCGGCACCAAGTTCAACGGCACGGTGCTGTTCGACGGCACCGCCGGCCCGTTCACCTTCCAGGTGGGCGCTGGCACCGATGCCACCGACACCATCACCATGAGCTCGGTCGACCTGACCGCCGTGGTGGCCGGTGTGCAGGCCCAGCTGATCTCCGGCACCGACAACACGCTGCCGCTGGCTGCCATCACCGAACTCGACAACTCGATCATGAGCGTGACCACCGCGCGCGCCGGCTTCGGTGCCGCCCAGAACCGCTTCGACTCCGTCATCGGCAGCCTGCAGGTGTTCGCCGAGAACCTGTCCGCCGCTCGCGGCCGGATCATGGATGCCGACTTCGCAGCCGAAACCGCCGCCCTGTCTCGTGCCCAGATCCTCCAGCAGGCCGGCAACGCGATGGTCGCCCAGGCCAACCAGCTGCCGCAGCAAGTTCTCACGCTGCTGCAGCGGTAAAAAAGTACAGCGCCGGGCTCAAGTTCCGGCAATCGCCGCCGACAACGGGATATCCGGGCTTGCTTGGATATTCCGTGTTTGCGTTTGTGGGCTCGTTTCGTGAGATTTGTCTCGCGATAGGGGCTGGAAAGAAGGAGGTGTGCCATGGCGACGATTAGTTCCACCGGTCTCGGCAGCGGCCTTGAAGTCGAGTCCATCATCACCAAGCTGATGTCGATCGAGCAGCAGCCGATCACTCGGCTGCAGGCGGCCGCGTCCACCATCCAGACCAAGATCTCCGCATTCGGCCAACTCCAGTCTTCCTTGTCGACCCTCCGCGACTCCTCGCTCGCCCTGACGAGAGCCAGCACCTGGGGCGTCACCACCGCCACCTCGTCCGACGCCACCGCCATCCAGGTGGCGACAGGCGAGGGCGCCGTGGCCGGCAACTACGCCATCAGCGTGGGTGCGCTGGCCACCGCCCAGACCACCGTCAGCCAGACCTATGCCTCGGCCGATGCGCTCGTGGGCGCCGGTACCCTGCGGGTGGAGATCGGCAGCTTCGGCCAGGCCGGGTTTGCACCGCAGCCCAACCTGGCGGCGATGAGCATCGACATCAGCCCCACCGACTCGCTGGCCACCGTGCGCAACAAGATCAACGCCGCCGGTGCAGGCGTCTCGGCGGTGATCGTCAACGACACCACGGGTTCGCGCCTGATCATCAGTTCGACCAACCCCGGCTCGGCGAACGCCTTCCGGCTGAGCGGCGACGGCGGCGCGTCGGCCTTCGGCTTCGACCCCGATGCCGGGACCAGCGCCATGACGCAGACGCAGCCGCCTGGTGATGCGCAGGTGACGATCAATGGGCTGGCCGTCACCACCTCGGGCAACCGGCTGACCGACACCATCCAGGGCCTGACGATCAACCTGAGCAAGGCCAACAGCTCCGCGCAGATCTCGGTCGCTCAGGACAACGCCTCGCTCAAGACCTCGGTGCAGTCATTCGTGGACAGCTACAACACGCTGGCCAAGATGCTGTCGACGCAGACCAAGTACGACGAAGCCACCAAGACGGCCGGCAAGCTGCAGGGCGACAGCACCGCCGTGTCGCTGCAGCGCCAACTGCGCAGCCTGGTGACCTCGAGCTCACCCGCCTCGAGCGTGTATGCCACTCTCAGTTCGGTGGGCGTAGCGCTGCAGGCCGACGGCACGCTCAAGATCGACGACACCAAGCTGACCAGCGCGCTCAATGCCAATCCGATCGAGGTGAAGAAGCTGTTCTCGACCAGCGTGGCCCGGCCCAACCCGACCGATCCCGACCTGAACGGCATCGCCACCCGGCTGCGCATCTTCGGCGACCAGATCCTCGGCAGCGATGGCTCGCTGACCACCAAGACGGCCAGCCTGAACACCATCCTGTCGCTGAACCAGAAGCAGCAGGACACCATGACCGACCGCCTGGCATTGACCGAGAAGCGGTTGCGCGCGCAATACACCTCGCTCGACACCAACATGTCCAAGCTGACCGCGCTCAACACCTACATCACGAACCAGGTGGCGGCGTGGAACAAGAGTTCTTGAGGCCCGCGCTCGCCCGGGGTGCCCGGTTGAGCGCTGGAAAACACCTGCTGTTCTGAGGTGAACGCAGGCTAAAGCAGTGCGGTGGTGGTACCGATAACAATGCATCTGACCAACGCTACAAGCCCAACAGCCATGTTCGCTTCAGCCGCTTTCTCTGCCCCGACCAAGCGCCAGCTCGGCGCCTACCAGCAAGTGCACGTCACCACCGGTGTGGATGGTGCTTCGCCGCACCGCCTGGTGGAGATGCTGTTCGAAGGACTGCTGGACACCTTCGCTCAGGCCCGTGGCGCCATCCGCCAAGGCAACATCGAAGCCAAGGGCGAGGCCATCGGCCGCGCCGTGCGCATCATCGACGAAGGCCTGCGTGCCGGCCTCAACCTCGAAGCCGGCGGCTCCCTCGCAGCCGACCTGCGAGACCTCTACGCCTACGTGACCGTGCGCCTCACCTATGCCAACCGGCACAGCGACGAGGCGGCCATCGCCGAGTGCGCCCAGTTGATCGAACCCCTGAGCAAGGCCTGGTCCGAAATGGGCCAGAAGGCAGCGGCATGAGCCGGGCTGACCGCATGCGGACCGCCTCGCCTTCCTTCGCTTCTGGAGACCCCATGAACAAAGCTCTGCTTCACTACTACGAGGCCATCGAGCAAGCCAGCGCCGACATGCTGCAAGCGGCCCGCGGCGGCGACTGGGACCAGGTCGTCAAGCTCGAAGGCGCCTGCGCGCTGCTCATCTCGCAGCTCAAGCACGCTGCCAGCGCGAAGCAGCTCGACAACGAAGAGGCGCAGCTCAAGTCGCGCATCATGCAGCGCATCCTGATCAACGACGCCGAGATCCGCCAGCTCGCCGAGCCGTGGCTGGA
>NZ_DASSRA010000069.1:0-2110 GCF_035702065.1 Rhizobacter sp. | reverse complement strand
CACATGCCGTAGTTGCCGGCACCGAAGCTGCCGCCGATGATCACGGTGAACTTGGGCACGTTGGCGGTGGCCACCGCCGTCACCATCTTGGCGCCGTGCTTGGCGATGCCTTCGTTCTCGTACTTCTTGCCCACCATGAAGCCGGTGATGTTCTGCAAGAAGATGAGCGGTACCTTGCGCTGGCAGCACAGCTCGATGAAGTGCGCGCCCTTCTGCGCCGACTCGGAGAACAGCACGCCGTTGTTGGCGACGATGCCCACCGGCATGCCCTCGATGTGGGCGAAGCCGGTGACGAGCGTGGTGCCATAGCGCGCCTTGAACTCGTCGAACTCGCTCGCGTCGACGATGCGGGCGATGATCTCGCGCACGTCGAAAGGCTTGCGCGTGTCGGTCGGGATCACGCCGTGCAGCTCGGCCGCATCGAACAGTGGTGCGCGCGGCGCCACGCAGGCCAGCGGCTGCGGCTTCTTCCAGTTGAGGCGAGCGACCGCGTTGCGCGCGATGGCCAGCGCGTGGGTGTCGTTCTGCGCCAGGTGGTCGGCCACGCCCGACAGGCGCGTGTGGACGTCGCCGCCGCCCAGGTCCTCGGCGCTCACCACCTCGCCGATGGACGCCTTCACGAGCGGCGGGCCGGCCAGGAAGATGGTGCCCTGCTCCTTCACGATGATGGATTCGTCGCTCATCGCCGGCACGTAGGCGCCGCCCGCCGTGCACGAGCCCATCACCACCGCGATCTGCGGGATGCCCTGCGCACTCATCTGCGCCTGGTTGAAGAAGATGCGGCCGAAGTGGTCGCGGTCGGGGAAGACCTCGTCCTGGTTGGGCAGGTTGGCGCCGCCGCTGTCGACGAGGTAGATGCAGGGCAGGCGGTTGGCCTGTGCGATCTCCTGCGCGCGCAGGTGCTTCTTCACCGTCATCGGGTAGTAGGTGCCGCCCTTCACCGTGGCGTCGTTGCAGACGATCATGCAGTCGACACCGCTCACGCGGCCGATGCCGGCGATCACGCCCGCGCCCGGCGCGGCGCCGTCGTAGAGGCCGTGGGCGGCGAGCGGCGCCACTTCGAGGAAAGGCGTGTCGGGGTCGAGCAGCATCTCCACGCGGTCGCGCGGCAGCAGCTTGCCCCTTGCCACGTGCTTGGCGCGCGGGCCGTCGCCGCCGCCCTGCGCCATCTGCGCGAGCTTGGCGTTGAGGTCGTCGACCAGCACGCGCATGGCGGCGGCGTTGGCCTTGAAGTCGTCGGAACGGGGGCTGAGCTTGGAGCTGAGTGCGGGCATGCGGTCTCCGGCCGGCTCGGTGGCCGAGCCTGTCTAATTGACGTATACGTCAATTCTAGGGGCGAGCGGGCGATCTCGGCTTGGCCGGCTTGGGTTCCACCGGCCCGCCGGCTTTCTTCCAGGCATCGAAGCCGCCTTCGATGTGGGCGACGTGGGCCAGGCCCATGTCCATCAGCGTCTGCGTGGCCAGGGCCGAGCGCCAGCCCAGCGCACAGAAGAGCACGTACTCCTTGTCCTGCGCCAGCTCCTGGCGGTGGTAGGGCGACTCGGGATCGGCCCAGAACTCCAGCATGCCGCGCGGCGCGTGGAAGGCACCGGGGATGGCGCCTTCGTGCTCCAGCTCGCGCACGTCGCGCACGTCGACGAACTGCACCCCCGGCTGGCCGTGCAGCGCACGGGCCTGTTCCACCGTGTAGGTGGTGACGCGGCCCATGGCTTCGTCGACCAGGGCTTTGGCGGTCTTCTTCATGGCGTGGCTCCTCAGATGCGCCCTTTCTCCAACCAGGGCCGGCTCCATTTGTACACGCCTGCCATTGCCCCACAAGGGCTCGCAGTCAATGCACGCCGCCTAGACTCGGCCGATGGACCGCCCCGTCCGGCTCGACCCCTACCTCGCGATGGCCGGCTACGCCTTCTCGCTGCAGCGCGGCGACCTGCTCAAGCAACGCGGCGAGCCGCTGGCCGCGCGGCGCAACGAGGTCGGTCTGAACGAGATGGACTACGGCGACGTGGTGCTGCGCTTCCAGGACAGCGGCCGGCTCGAAGAGATCACCATCGCCGCACCGGTGCTGCACCTGGGCACGCTCGCCATCCCCTTCGAAAACCTGCAGGCGTTC
>NZ_DASSRA010000068.1:0-2219 GCF_035702065.1 Rhizobacter sp. | reverse complement strand
TTCAAGGAGCGCGGCATCGACCTGCTGGTCGGCACCTGGCGCGGCCTCGGCGCCCCGAAGAGCACGCCCAAGGACGTGATCGAGATCCTCAAGGTCGCTACGCAGAAGACCATGCAGGAGCAGGCCATGAAGGATGCGATGGAGAAGCTGGCCCTCGGTTACGCCTATGCCGGCGACACGACCTTCAAGGCCGTGATGGCACGCGACAACGAGACCTTCAAGACATTGATTCCGAAGCTGGGCTTGAAGAATTGAGCCCCATGGCTGAGCCCAGTACCACCTCACAACCACAGGAGACAAGCATGCACAAGAGAACGAGCCTCCAGGCCCTCGCCGCCGCCGCGCTGTTGAGCTTTGGCGCTGCCACCTGGGCACAGACCACCACGCTCAAGTGGGCCCACGTCTACGAGGTGGGCGAGGCGTACCACAAGCAGGCGCTGTGGGCGGCCGACGAGATCAAGAAGCGCAGCAACGGCAAGTACGCGATCGAGGTCTTCCCCGCCTCGCAGCTTGGCAAGGAGACCGAGATCAACCAGGGCCTGACGCTGGGCACGGTGGACATCATCTACACCGGCATGGCCTTCGCAGGGCGCGCCTACCCACCGATGTCAATTGCCGCCGGGCCCTTCGTCTTCCGCGACTTCGCGCACTGGCAGGCCTTCCGCAACGGCCCGGTCTTCCGCGAGCTGGCCGACGGCTACGCCGCCAAGAGCGGCGGCAACCACGTGGTGGGCTACACCTACTACGGCCTGCGTCACATGACAGCCAACAAGCCCATCCTCAAGCCCGAGGACATGAAGGGCATGAAGCTGCGTGTGCCCGATGCGCCGCTCTTCACCATGTTCCCCAAGGCCGTGGGCGCCAACCCCACGCCCATCGCCTTCGCCGAGGTCTACCTCGCGCTGCAGAACGGCACGGTGGACGGCCAGGAGAACCCGTTGCCCACCATCGATGCCAAGAAGTTCTACGAGGTGCAGAAGCACATCATGCTGACCGGGCACATCACCGAGTCGCTGGTCACCGTGGTGAGCGGCAGCACCTGGGGCAAGCTCTCGGAGGCCGACAGGAAGCTCTTCTCCGAGGTGCTGTGGGAGGCCTCGACGCGCGCCACCAACGACATCGCCGAATCGGAAGCCAGGCTCGTCAGCGACTTCCAGAAGCGCGGCATCTCGGTGATGAAGGTCGACCGTGCGCCCTTCATCGCGGCCGTGCAGAAGGCGCTGACCTCACCCGAGGCGCCCTGGTCGAAGGAGCTGTTCGACAAGGTTCAGGCCATCAAGTGACGGCGCTGCGGGTCGCCTGCCTGGGCGAGTGCATGGTCGAACTGCGCGAGCAGGCGCCGGGGCTGCTGGCGCAGGGGATTGCGGGGGACACCTACAACACGGCGGTGTACCTGCGGCGGCTGACATCCGAAGACCTCCTGCAGGTCGACTACGCCACCTGCGTCGGTAGCGACATGTTCGCGCCTGCAATGCTGCAGGCATGGCAGGACGAAGGCATCGGGGCGGCCCTGCTGCGCACCGCTCCCGACCGCAGCACCGGCCTCTACGCCATCCGCACCGATGCGAGCGGCGAACGCCACTTCAGCTACTGGCGCGAGCGCAGCGCGGCGCGGGCCTACTTCGAGGGCGAGCCCTCGCCGCTGGAGCTGCAGGCCGACGAGATCGACGTGCTGTACCTGAGCGGCATCAGCCTCGCGATCATGGGCCCCGAGTTGCCGCCACGCTTGCGGGCGCTGTTGGCCCGGCTGCGTGAGCGCGGCGCACGCATCGTGTTCGACAACAACTACCGGCCGCGCCTGTGGGCCAGCCGCGAGGTGGCGCAGGCGGCCTTCATGCAGCTGTACGCGTTGGCCGATATCGCGCTCGTCACGCTGGACGATGAGATGGCGGTGCAAGGCCTGGGGTCCATGGAGGCGGCACTGCAGCAGGCGCTCGCGCTGCCGTGCGGCGAGGTCGTCGTCAAGTGCGGCGCTTTGCCAACGCTGGTGCGGGTCGAGGGCCAGGCGCCGATCAAGGTGCCGGTCCAACCGGTGTCACGCGTCGTGGACACCACGGCCGCCGGGGACTCGTTTGCGGCGGGCTACCTGGCGAAGCGACTGCGTGGCGAAGCGCCGGAGGTGGCCGCCGCGTGGGGCAACCGGCTCGCGGCCACGGTGATCCAGCATCCGGGTGCAATCGTGCCGCGCGAGGCGATGGCCTGGGCATTGGCCTGATGAT
>NZ_DASSRA010000067.1:0-4611 GCF_035702065.1 Rhizobacter sp. | reverse complement strand
ATCAACAAACCGCTGGGTCTGTCGCCGCCCGGCATCGAGTTCAAGCGCGCGCACCTGTACGACGTGAACCCGGTCGGCGTGGGCGCGATGGGCGCGGCCTCGGTGCTGTCGATTGCGGCCTACCTGGGCCTGTTCGGGCCGCTGGCCGAAGCGTTCTCGGCCCTGATCGCACTCATCACCGCGATGGTGGTGTCGCCGCTGATTGCATGGGCGACGAAGGGCCGCTACTACATCGCACGCCAATCGAAGGGCCTCTTCACGGGCTTGCAGCAGTGCGTGATCTGCGAGCGCGAGTACGAGTCCGACGACCTCGCGCACTGCCCCGCCTACCTCGGCAACATCTGCTCGTTGTGCTGCTCGCTCGACGCGCGCTGCAATGACCTCTGCAAGCCCGAGGCACGCCTCTCGTCTCAGTGGTCGCGCGCGCTGCGCAAGCTCCTGCCGCAGCGCGTGTGGCCTTACATCGACACCGGCCTCGGCCACTACCTGCTGGTGATGGCGATCGTGGTGCCGCTCCTGGCCGGCGTGTTCGCCTTGCTCTACCAGCAGGAGCTGCGCAACCTGGGCGAACTCACCGATTCGCTCGCGCCGGCCTTGAAACTCGGCTTCATCAAGGCCTTTGCGGCCCTGCTGCTGGTGAGCGGCATCGTCGCCTGGTGGCTGGTGCTCACGCACAAGAGCCGGCAGGTGGCGCAGGAAGAGTCCAACCGCCAGACGCAGGCGGTGCACGAGCAGACGCGCGCGCTGCGCCGCGAGATCGACTCGCACCGCCAGACCGACCTGGCGCTGCAAGAGGCCAAGCTCGCCGCCGAGCTGGCCAACCAGGCCAAGAGCCGCTACATCACGACGGTGAGCCATGAGCTGCGCACGCCGCTCAACAGCATCCTCGGCTATGCGCAGCTGCTGGAAGAAGACCCGTCCATTCCCGGCCACCGCCGGCAGGCGGTGAGCGTGATCCGCCGCGGCGGCGACCACCTGCTCTCGCTGATCGAGCACACGCTCGACATCGCCCGCATCGAAGGCGGCAAGCTGCGCCTGGAGCCGCGCCCGCTGCGCTTCCGCGAAGCGGTGCAGCAGCTGGTGCACATGTTCGAGCTGCAGGCCGCGGGCAAGGGCATCGAGTTCCGCGCCGACCTCGGCGAGGTGGTGCCCGAGGTCGTGCGTGCCGACGAGAAGCGCCTGCGCCAGATCCTCATCAATGTGCTGGGCAATGCGGTCAAGTTCACGCAGGCCGGCCGCGTGGTGTTCCGCCTGCGCTATGCGCGCGAGATGGCGGTGTTCGAGGTCGAGGACACCGGCCCCGGCATCGCGGCGGACGAACTCGGTCACATCTTCGAACCCTTTGCGCGCGGCAGCGAGACGACCAGTGGTGGCACGGGCCTGGGCCTCACCATCGCGAAGATGCTCACCGACCTCATGGGCGGTGAGCTCACGGTAACCAGCACCCTGGGCCAGGGCACCGTCTTTCGCATCAAGCTCTTCCTGCCCGAGGCACGCGGCGCCGTGGCCGCGCTCGAGGTGCCGCGCGCCACCCGCACCGGCTACCGTGGCGAGCGCCGGCGCGTCCTGATCGTCGACAACGAGGAGGTCGACCGCTCGCTGCTCGCCACCGTGCTGCAGCCGCTCGGCTTCGAGCTGATGCAGGCGGCCTCCGGCCACGAGGCGCTGGCGCTGCTGGCGGGCTTCGACCCGCACGCCATCCTGATGGACCTGGCCATGCCCGGCATCGACGGCTGGGCCACCATCCGTGCCATCCGCTCGCAAGGCTTGAGCGGGGCGCCCATCGCCATCGTCTCCGGCAACGCCTTTGACAAGGATCTTGAGAACGACGTCGGCATCACCCCGCAGGACTTCGTGCTCAAGCCGGTGCGCGTGAACGAGCTGCTCGACTGGCTGGGCGCGCGCCTCGGGCTCGAATGGCTGGAGGTGCCGCGCCCGAGTTCCAAGGACGGGGTGCCAGCCGGCGCACCGCCGCCGGCACCCACGTGGGTGCTGCCGGCCGAGAACCAGCTGCGCGCGCTCGACGAACTCATCAACCTCGGCTACTTCCGCGGCATCGTCAACAAGCTCGACGAGATCGAAAGCGAGAATGCCGCCCATGCCAGCTTCGTGGACCACCTGCGCGGCCTGGCGCGCAACTTCCAACTCGACGCCATGAGCGGCCTCGTGCGCCGTGCCCTGAATGACCCTGCCACGCTCTGACCCCCACCCGCTGCCCGACCGCACCGCGAGCGACGTGGTGCTGATCGTCGACGACGTGCCCGACAACCTCTCGCTGCTGCACGACGCGCTGGAGGAGTCGGGCTACACCGTGCTGGTGGCCACGCACGGCGAGAGCGCCCTGCAGCGCGCCGCGCACAGCCTGCCCGACGTGGTGCTGCTCGACGCGGTGATGCCCGGCATGGACGGCTTCGAGGTCGCGCGCCGCCTGAAGGCGCAGCCCGAGACGGCGCACATCCCCATCATCTTCATGACCGGCCTCACCGAGACCGAACACGTGGTGGCCGCCTTCGCCGCCGGTGGGGTGGACTACGTCACCAAGCCCATCCGGCCGCAGGAGGTGCTGGCCCGCATGTCGGTGCACATGCAGAGCGCGCGGCAGGCGCGGCAGGCGCGCAATGCGCTCGATGCCTTCGGCCACGCGACCATGGCGGTTCACGTCACGCATGACACCACAGCGGACATCAAGACCGGCCGCGCCGTGTGGCAAACGCCGCTGGCGCGCCAGTTCATGCACAGCTACTTCGCGTGCACACCGGGCCAGGTGCCCGAGGACCTGCTGGCCTGGCTGCGCGAGCAGTCGGCGCTGGCCGCCGAGGGGCGCGAGCCCAAGCCGCTCACCGTGACCCGTGAATCACGGCAGCTGGTGTTCTCGTTGCAGGAACGCACCAGCGACGACGACTGGCTGATGGTGATGCGCGAGGTGTCCGATGCGGCCGTGGTCGATGCCGTGCTGCAGGCTTTCAAGCTCACCATGCGCGAGGCCGAGGTGCTGTACTGGGTGGTCAAGGGCAAGACCAACCGCGACATCGGCGACATCCTGGGCAGCAGCCCGGCCACCGTCAAGAAGCACCTGGAGCACGTGTTCGAGAAGCTTGGCGTGGAGACGCGCAACGCGGCCGCCTCGCTGGCGATGCAGAAGGTGCGTCTGTTCGCAGGGTGACCGGCATCCCCCTTCCAGGGCCTTGGTGCTACGCCGAAGTTGGTGCATGCTGCGCCCCTTCGATTCGCTGTGCTTCCTTGGGCCGAATGAACGACGACGACGTCCTCCTCAGATTCCGCAAGCGGCTGCAAGAGCTGGACGAAGCCCGCCTCACCGGTTTCGTGAACGAGGCTCAGCACGCCGAAGGCAAGGCCCATCTGCTGCGCCAGTTCGACGCCGCGGTGGCGCAGCGCAGGCAGGAGGTGCTCGACGCGCGCTTCGCCCCCACGATGCTGTTCGACCCGTCGGATGCATCCTTGCGCCTGCCCTTGCCCCGGGCCGCTGCGGCACCGCGCCGGCCGCCTCTCTGGTGGTGGGCGGGCGCGGCCCTGCTGGCCCTGTCGGTGGCCGGCTTGCTGGGGTGGTGGGCGGCTGCGCGCCTGTAGCGCCGCGCCCCGAAGCGGCTCAGGCCGCCGGGGTTTCTGCGGCGCGGTGCGTGCCGGCGGGGACCTCGTGCGGGATGTTCCAGCCAAAGTAGACCTCGACCTGGCTCAGCTGGCCGCCCTTGACCGTGTGTAGTTCGGTGTTGCGAAAGCGCTGGCCGTCGCGCCGCAGCGCCTCGTAGGTGACGTAGGCCTTGTCGCCATCGAACACCGCCAGGTGCTGCAGCGTCATCACGACCAGGCTCTCGCTGCCGGGCCAGCAGGTCTCGAAGTAGGCGTTGCGGTCGATCTGGTTGTCCAGCGGGCTGGTGAAGCGGAAGTCGTCGGCGATCAGCGATTCGATGGCCTTGCGGTCTCGCTTCGAGTACGCCTCGAAGCACGCGCGGACGACTTGCTCCACGGGGATCTGCTCCTTGCTCATGGCGGCTCCTTGGAGTGGAGCGGCCAGTATCCGGAGGCTGCTGGGTGTGCAACAGCGGCGTGCACCGCTGCCGGCTGTAGTGTTTGTCCGACGTATCGCAGGCCGCACGGGAGCTCTTGAAACTTGCCGGGCCGTTCCTATTTCCGATTTCCGGTGGCGCTGGGAGCCCCCGGCGCCTCTTCTCAACCGACAGGAGGTTCTTGCCATGTACCGATCCCTTTTCTCACGCGACGTCTTCGCGGAGCTGGATCGCCTGCAGCGCGAGATGCAGCAGGCCTTCGATCTGGCTCCCACCATCCGCGGCTTCGGCCGCAGCGGCTTCCCCGCGCTCAACATCGGCAGCACGCCGCAAAGCGTGGAGATCTACGCCTTTGCGCCCGGCCTCGACCCCAAGACGCTGGAAGTCCACCACGAGCGCGGGCTGCTCACCATCGCCGGCGAGCGCAAGACCGCCCAGCCCAAGGCGGGCGACAAGACGGCGCTGCACATCAACGAGCGCTTCCAGGGCAGCTTCCGGCGCGTCCTGACCCTGCCGGATGACGTCGACCCCGAGACCCTCGACGCCCGCTACACCGATGGCGTGCTGCACGTGAGCGTGCGGCGGC
>NZ_DASSRA010000066.1:0-17509 GCF_035702065.1 Rhizobacter sp. | reverse complement strand
TGTCCAGCGCGAGATCGCCGCAACGCAGAACCGGCGAGGCCTGGCCGGCCGCACGGCGGATCAGGCCGCGCAGCCGCGCGAGCAGCTCTTCCATGTGGAAGGGCTTGGTGAGGTAGTCGTCGGCACCGGCGTCGATGCCGGCGACCTTCTCGCTCCAGTTGTCGCGCGCGGTGAGGATGAGCACCGGCATGGCCCGCCCCGCATCGCGCCAGCGCCTGAGCACCGTCAAGCCGTCGAGCTGCGGCAGGCCGAGGTCGAGCACGACGGCGTCGTAGGTCTCGGTGTCGCCCAGGAAGTGCGCGCCCCGGCCATCACCCGCTTCGTCGACCACGTAGCCGGCTTCTTCCAGGGCCGTGCGCAACTGGTCGCGCAGCGTGGGGTCGTCTTCGACGAGCAGGAGTTTCACGGCAGCAGGGTATCAGTGGTTCTCGGAGCGGCGCGGCCGTTCCTTGCTGCGCAGCACTTCGCCGGTGGCGGCGTCGAGCTCGAGCTTGATGAGCCGCCCGCCCGGCTGAAGCAGCTTGATCTCGTAGACCCAGCGGCCGTCTTCCTGTTCGAGTTCCACCTCCAGCACCTGGCCGGGGTGGCTGCGCTCCAGGCGCTCCAGCACGGTCTTGAGTGGCAGCACCTGGCCGGCTTCCACCGCCGCGCGCGCACGGTCCTGGTCATTGCCTGCGAACGCTGGCGCGAGGCCCAGCGCCAGTGCGGCGGCGAGCAGAAGCGGGGCGTGCAAGCGAGAGGCGTTCACGTGCCGATTCTCCCGGTGCGAGTCTGAACAACTGATGAACGCCAGCTTCAGTCGTTGTTCAAGCCCTGCTTCGCACACTGGCCCCATCACATGCCCTGGAGTCCGCCTTGAAGCCCCTCTCGTTCAGCCCCCTCGTCGTTCTGCTGGCCACCGTGGCCACGAGCCTGTGCCTGCCTGTGCGTGCGGCCGACACCACGATCGCCCAGCAGCTGGCGCAGTGGAATGCGCAAGCCGGCACGCCGGGCGACGCCTCCCGCGGGCAGGCGTTCTTCAACAACAAGCACGGCGGCGAATGGTCGTGCGCCTCCTGCCACGGCACGCCGCCCACGGGCGCAGGCAAGCACGCCAGCACCGGCAAGGCCATCGACCCGCTGGCGCCGGCCTTCAACCCCAAGGCCTTCACCGACTCGGCCCGGGTGGAGAAGTGGTTCCGCCGCAATTGCAAGGACGTGCTGGCCCGCGAATGCAGCCCGGCGGAGAAGGCCGATGTGCTGGCGTATCTCAACGGCCTCAAGTAGGCCACCTGATCTGGAGCCAAGCCCCATGAATGCACTTCTGTCCCGTGCCCTGCTGGCTGCCAGCCTCGGGCTCGTCACGCTGAACACGGCACTCGCCGACGGCGGCCGCGCGATGCCGCGCACTGTGCCACCCGCGTACCTGCAGGAATGCGCTTCCTGCCACCTGGCCTACCCGCCCGGCATGCTGCCGGCGCGCTCGTGGCAGCGCGTCATGAGCGGGCTGGATCGCCACTACGGAAGCGACGCCTCGCTCGACGCGGCCACGGCGCAGCAAATCGGCGCCTGGCTCCAGGCCTACGCCGGCACCTACAAGCGCGTGGCCGAAGAGCCGCCGCAGGACCGCATCACGCGCTCGGCCTGGTTCGAACGCAAGCACCGCAAGGTCGAGCCCGCGGTGTGGCAACTGCCGAGCGTGAAGAGCGCAGCCAACTGCGCCGCCTGCCACGCCGGTGCCGAGCAGGGCCGCTTCGACGACGACGACCTGCGCGTGCCGGCCGGTTTGTCGCTGCGCCAGCGATGGACCTGGCGCGATTGAGCCAGCCCCCTCTGAATCACCCAGGAGATCACGATGCATGCATCCCCCTCTGCCACCGCCGCTGCAGGCGGCAACACCGGAACGCGCCCGCCCAGCCGGCGCGTGGTCGACGCGCCGATGCGCATGTTCCATTGGCTGTTCGCCCTGAGCTTCGTGGGCGCCTACGTGACGGCCGAGAGCGAACACTGGCGCCTGCTGCACGTGACCCTGGGCTACGCGTTCGCCGGCCTGCTCGGCTTTCGTGTGCTGTACGGCTTGCTCGGGCCGCGCCAGGCCGGGCTCGGCTCGCTTTGGCGGCGGGTGGCCGGCTTGCCCGCGTGGCTGCGCGCACTGCGCACCACACGCCCGCTCGCGTCGGTCAACTGGCGGCAAGGCCAGAACCTGGGCATGGCGCTGGCCATCGTGGTGATGCTCGCGCTGGTGCTGCCGCTCGTGCTCAGCGGCTACGGCAGCTACAACGAATGGGGCGACTGGCTGGAAGATGTGCACGAGTTCTTCGGCAACACCTTCCTGACCGTGGTGCTCGCGCACCTGGCGTTCATCGCCGGCCTGAGCGTCGTGCGGCGGCAGAACCAGGCCTTGCCGATGCTCACCGGCCGCCAGCCGGGCCAGGGCCCGGACCTGGTGCAGCACAACCGCGTCTGGCTCGCGGGCTTGCTGTTGCTGGCCGTGGTGGCCTTCGGTGTCTGGCAGTGGCGCGATTCGCCGCGCGGCCTGGCTCCGGGCCGGCACTCCGAGAGCGCCAGTGCAGCGCAGCCCGCGGGCGCCACGCCCTCCCGCGAGCCGGCGGTTCAACGCCGCCGTTCCAGCACGCTCACGTAGCTCGCCACCTTCGCCCCCGCACGACGACCTGGCGCTCGACTTCAGCCGCGGCGGGCCGCCTCGATCTTGGCGATGTCGATCTTTCTCATGTCCATCATGGCCGTGAAGACGCGCTTGGCGACGGCACGGTCGGGGTCGGTGAAGCCCGCGGTGAGCGCGCGCGGCGTGATCTGCCACGACACGCCCCACTTGTCCTGGCACCAGCCGCAGGCGTTCTCTGCGCCCCCGTTGTTCACCACGGCGTTCCACAGCCGGTCGGTCTCGGCCTGGTCGTCGGTGGCCACCTGGAACGAGAACGCCTGGGTCTGCCTGAAAGCCGGGCCGCCGTTCAAGCCGATGCAGGGAATGCCCATCACGGTGAACTCGACCGTGAGCACGTCGCCCTCCTTGCCCGAGGGGAAGTCGGCCGGAGCGCGGTGCACGGCGCCGACGCTGCTGTCCGGGAAGGTCTTGGCATAGAACTGCGCCGCCTCCAGGGCGTCGCGGTCGTACCAGATGCAGATGGTGTTCTTCGGGACCATGCGCGTTCTCCAGCTCGTGGTGAAAGAGCCATCGTATCGAGTGCGTCTGGCGCGCCGCGCAGGCAAGGCCCGCTGCGGCGAAGGGTCAGCGCGTCCGCTCGACGGACGGGCTACACATCACCTTCGCCCGTGCGGCTTGCCTGGTAGCAAAGCCACCGCCCTTCACCGCGGGCCTTGAGCCCCGCACGCGCCGCTTCTTCGTCGAAGTGAGGCAGGTGCTCCCTGAACGCCTGAAGCAGTTGCTTTCGGTGCGGCCACTCGTCCATCACTTCGATGCGTGGCCCGTCATGGGATTGAAGCAGCCACTTCGACTCGATGTACGGCCCGTCGATGTCGGGAAAGAGCGCCTCTTCCCGCACGAACTCCAGTCTCGTCACCTCGTTCAGGCGAATGACGCTCTTCTGCCCGAACGCGAGGTACTCGATCGTGCCGCCCGAGATGTGAATGGATTCGTAGTTGACCGGCTGCGCGCGCACGCCCACGAAGTCCGCACAGAGAACAGCCGCGATGAAGCTCAGAAAGACGGCCCAGATGGCGACCGCCAGGTTCGGCCACGCCTGGCTGGCCATCAAGGTGGCCAGCGTGAGCACGCCGATGAGGAGCATCCTCCAGGGCTCGCGGATCTGGTGAAGGCGGGACAGCATGTGCGTGGCATGCGGGTTGATGGACGGGCCGCGCATCACGAGGCCAGCGGCACGACCGGAAGCCTCAGGTCCAGGGCCAGCGCCACCAGGCGCATGCCGGCCACGGTGACGGCTCCCGCCGCAAAGGCCCAAGACGTTCTCACCTTCATGGCGCGCAAGACCAGATAGACACCGATGCCCAGGATCGCAGCCGACGCGTAGATGTCTTCCCGGAGGATGAGCGGCACCTTGGCGGACAACACATCTCGAAGCACCCCGCCGCCCGAGCCGGTCAGGGTGCCCATCAGGATGACCACCAAAGGGCTGCACCCTTGCTTCTCGGCCACCTGGGCCCCGGACAGGGCGAAGACGGCCAGGCCCAGCGCATCTGCGACCAGCAGCGCCCCTCTCGGGATGGGCAGCACGTGAAACCAGGCCACGGTCGCGACCGTGGCCGCGATGATCGTGTAGAGCGGCCAGGCGTCCTTGATCCAGAACACGGGGCGCACTCCCAGCACCACGTCTCGGAGGGTGCCGCCGCCGATGGCCGTGATGGCGGCCAGCACCAGCACCCCCAGCAGATCCATCTTGCCCGCGATGCCCGCCAAGGCGCCACTGGCGGCGAAGACGGCCACGCCGAACAGGTCGAGTGCATAGAGCAGCGCAGCGCTGCTCGGCGTGCCCGGCAACGTGTCGATGGAAGGGGCCGGCGCCGGCTCTTGCACCGTCTTGTCACTCCTCATGCCTGCGCGCCTTTCTGAATGCCGTGGCCAAGCGTATCAGGGCAGGCCCTGACGGAACCCCGCCGTTTGCGCAGACGCCATCACCCATGCCGCCCGCGGCGGCCTAAAGTGTCACGCTCAAGGAGAACCCATGAGCACCCCCTCCTCCCAGCACCACCTCACCCCGGCCGACAGCGACCCGCAAGAAAGCGCCGAGTGGCGCGATGCCCTCGCCTCGGTGCTGCAGGCTGCTGGCCCGCAGCGTGTGCGCGAGCTGATGGACATGCTGGCCACGACCGCGCGCCACCCGGCCATCGGCTGGCAGCCGGCCTGGGGCACGCCCTACGTCAACACCATCACCGTCGAGCAGCAACCGCCCTTCCCCGGTGACCTCGCCATCGAAGAACGCCTCGCCTCGCTGATGCGCTGGAACGCGCTCGCGATGGTGGTGCGCGCCAACCAGGCCTATGGCGAGCTGGGCGGCCACATCGCCAGCTACGCGAGCGCGGCCGACCTGTTCGAGGTGGGCTTCAACCACTTCTTCCGTGCCGGGCAAGAGGCTGCGAAAGACGACCTCGTGTTCTACCAGCCGCATTCGGCACCCGGCGTGTACGCACGCGCCTTCCTCGAAGGACGGCTGAGCGCCAACGACCTCGCCCACTACCGGCAGGAGATCAGCGCGCCGGGGGCGCAGGCACGGGGCCTGTGCAGCTACCCGCACCCGTGGCTGATGCCCGACTTCTGGCAGTTCCCCACCGGCTCGATGGGCATCGGCCCCATCAGCTCGATCTACCAGGCGCGCTTCATGCGCTACCTGCAGCACCGCCAACTGCTCGACACGAGCGGGCGCAAGGTGTGGGGTGTGTTCGGCGACGGCGAGATGGACGAGCCGGAGAGCATGAGTGCGCTCACGCTCGCCTCGCGCGAGAAGCTCGACAACCTGATCTGGGTCGTCAACTGCAACCTGCAGCGCCTCGACGGGCCGGTGCGCGGCAACGGCCGCATCATCGACGAGCTGGAGAGCCTGTTCGCCGGCGCCGGCTGGCGCGTCATCAAGCTGGTGTGGGGCTCCGACTGGGACGGCCTCTTCGCCAGCGACCGCGAGGGTGCGCTCGCCAAGGCGTTCTCACAGACCGTCGACGGCCAGTTCCAGACCTTCGCCGCGAAAGACGGCCGCTACAACCGCGACAACTTCTTCGGCCAGAACCCGCAGCTCGCCGCCCTCGCGCAAGGCCTGACCGACGAGCAGATCGACCGCCTCAAGCGCGGTGGCCACGACCTCGTGAAGATCCACGCCGCCTACCACGCGGCGATGCACACCGTGGGCCAGCCCACCGTGATCCTGGCGCAGACCAAGAAGGGCTACGGCATGGGCGACGCCGGCCAGGGCCGCATGACCACGCACCAGCAGAAGAAGCTGGAGCGCGAAGACCTGATCGCCTTCCGCAACCGCTTCAACCTGCCGCTCAGCGACGAGCAGGCCGCCGCGCTGGCGTTCTTCAAGCCGAATGACGACAGCCCGGAGATGCAGTACCTGCACGCACGCCGCGCCGCGCTGGGCGGCTACATGCCGAGCCGCCGCACCCGTGCACCCAGCATCGAGGTGCCGGCGCTCGCCAGGTACGGCGACTTCGCCGTCAAGGCCGAAGGCAAGGAGATGAGCACGACCATGGCCTTCGTGCGCATGCTCACCAACCTGCTCAAGGACAAGCAGCTGGGCCCGCGCGTCGTGCCCATCGTGGCCGACGAGGCGCGCACCTTCGGCATGGCCAACCTCTTCAAGCAGGTGGGCATCTATTCGAGCGTGGGCCAGACCTACGAGCCCGAAGACATCGGCTCGGTGCTGAGCTACCGCGAGGCCATGGACGGGCAGATCCTGGAAGAAGGCATCAGCGAGGCCGGCGCCATCAGCAGCTGGACGGCCGCGGCCACCAGCTACTCGGTGCACGGCCAGGCCATGCTGCCCTTCTACATCTACTACTCCATGTTCGGCTTCCAGCGCGTGGGCGACCTGATCTGGGCCGCCGCCGACCAGCGCTCGCGCGGCTTCCTACTCGGCGCCACGGCGGGCCGCACCACGCTCGGCGGCGAAGGCCTGCAGCACCAGGACGGCAGCAGCCTCTTGCAGGCCGCGATGGTGCCCAACTGCCGCGCCTACGACCCCTGCTTCGCGGGCGAGTTCGCGGTGATCCTCGACCACGGCATGCGCGGCATGCTGGAGCGGCAGGAGGACGTGTTCTATTACGTCACCCTGATGAACGAGAACTACGCGCAGCCGTCTCTGCCCGAGGGTGTGGAGGCCGATGTCATCAAGGGCCTGTACCGCTTCGCGACGCACAGCGTGAAGAAGGCCAAGGGCAGCGTGCGCCTGATGGGCTCGGGCACCATCCTGCGCGAGGTGATCGCCGCGGCGGAGCTGCTGGCGAGCGACTGGAACATCGAGTCCGAGGTGTGGAGCGCCACCAGCTACAGCGAGCTGGCGCGCGACGCGGCCGAGGTGGAGCGCTTCAACCGCCTGCACCCGCAGGCTCCGCAACAGACGAGCCATGTGCGACGCTGCCTGGGCGGCGATGCGCCCATCGTGGCCGCGAGCGACTATGTGCGCGCCTGGCCGCAGCTGGTGGCCAGCCACCTGAGCGCGCCCTTCGTCGCGCTCGGCACCGACGGCTTCGGCCGCAGCGACACGCGCGCCGCGTTGCGCAGCTTCTTCGAAGTGGACCGGCACCAGATCGTGCTCGCGGCATTGACCGCCTTGCGCGGGCAGGGCCAGGTAGACGCCGCGACCTGTGCCCAGGCGATTGCGCGCTACGGCATCGATGCCGAGCAGCGCCCTTCCTGGACGCGCTGACGCCATCGGCTCGCACCGGCGGAAGAGATGTGAGGTGCTACCGCTTGCTCTCGTGCAAGGCCATGTCGAGCAGGTCGGCAATCGACTCGACGAGCTGATGCGCCTCGGCATCGGCGGCCTGCGTGCACACCGCGCCGAGGGCCGCGTGCAAGGGAAGGCGAGTGCCCGCTATGGTCTGCGCGGGGTCTTCCGTGACGAGACCGCGGGGCACGGGCGCCAGGGGGCGGCTGGTCAGGTCGACCATGGTGCCCAGCATGCGGGTCGCCTTGCCGCGATCGTCGCGCGCAACGACACGGCCGCGGGACAGCACCGTGCGGTAGCCCGAGCCATTGCTGCGCACCCGGAACCGCATCTCGTAGCTGGACGCCAGGCCGTCCAGGTGCGCACGCAAGGAGCTTTGCATGGGCGCCAGATCGCTGGGGTGCACCCGGCAGCGCCAGAAGCCGGTGTCGTCCGGTTCGTGGATGCGCGGGAAGCCGAAACGCGCCTTCCATTGCGGCGAGTAGTGAACCCGCTCGCGAACGGCGTCCAGATCCCAGACCCCGAAGGCGGCATTCTCAATGGCAGACAGCCAAAGTCTGCCTTTGACGGTTCGATCCGGCATCAGGGCGGTGGTCTTGCGGCGAAGTTCACGCTCGCATTGTCCCACCCGTCTTCGCCCGCCCCCTCGTGCCGCGCGTGGCGTATGTCGCACTCGGGGCGCACTCGGGCCGCACCCGGGCCGCACCAGGGCCGCACTTGGCGGGTTGTTTCAGTACATGCGCGTGGCCCCGCCGCCGTCGACGGCCAGGACGGCGCCGTTCACATAACTGGCGGCCTCCGAGCACAGCCAGACGATGGCATGGGCGGGCTCCTCCGCCCGGCCGAGCCGGTTCATCCCCGAGTGGCGGGCGGTCAGTGCGCGGTAGCGCTCGGCGGCGCCCGGTCGGTCGGGGTCCACCATCTCGGAGCGCGTGAAGCCCGGTGCGACGGCGTTGATGCGCAGGCCCATCTGGCCATAGTCGGACGCAGCCGACTGCGTGAGGCCGACCACGCCGAACTTGCTGGTCGAGTACGACGCGTGCCCGATGTCGCTCGGCTTGAGCCCGTAGATGGAGGCCACGTTGACGATCGCGCCGCCGCCCGCGGCCAGCAGGGCCGGGATCTCATGCTTCATGCACAGCCACACGCCCTTCAGGTTGGTGCCCATGACCTCGTCCCACTGCGCCTCGGTCACGTCGGCGATGGGCGTGAAGCGCGGGCCGGCGACGCCAGCGTTGTTGACGGCGCAGTCGAGGCGGCCGAAGCGATCGAGCGTGGCCGCGACCATGCGCTCGGCATCACTCGCGCGGCTCACGTCGGCCTGCACGAAGAGCGCCTCGCCACCCGCGGCCTCGATGCGGCGCACGACGCGTGCGCCCTGGTCGGCGCGACGTGCCACCACCACGACCTTGGCGCCCTCCTGCGCAAGGCGCCAGGCGGTGGCCTCGCCGAGGCCGGAGCTGGCGCCCGTGACGAGCGCGACCTTGCCGGCCAATGCCGTCATGCTGCCTCTCCTTCCACCGCGTCGGCCTTGGCCAGCTCCAGCCGGTACTGCTCCCAGCCGGAGGCGGGCACGGTTTCGCCGCTGCGATCCTGCAGGCGCTCCAGCTGCGCGCACAGCCGCTCGCCGGCGTGGGCGTCGCCGCCGACGTAGAGGCCGTTCGTCATCGTGATGTGCGCGCATTCGAAGCTGCCCGCGCCGGCGAGCAGGATCATGCGCGTGGGTGCGTCTTCGCAGACCAGCGGGATCAGCCCCGGGCTCACGCTCTCCGGCGTGAGGCGCGCGAGCGCCTCAGGCGGCAGCACGCCGGCGGTCATGGCCGTGGCGGCACTCGGTGCCAGGCAGTTGACGCGCACGTTGTGCTTCGCGCCTTCGAGCGCGAGCGTCTGCATCAGCCCGACCAGCGCCATCTTGGCGGCGCCGTAGTTGGCCTGGCCGAAGTTGCCGTACAGGCCGCTCGACGAGGTCGTCATCACGATGCGGCCATAGGCCTGTGCCTGCATCTGCGCCCACACCGCGCGGGTGCAGTGCACCGCGCCCATCACGTGCACCTCCAGCACGAGGCGGAAGTCGTCGAGCGACATCTTGGCGAAGGACTTGTCGCGCAGGATGCCGGCGTTGTTGACCAGGATGTCGATGCGCCCCCAGGCCGCGACGGTGCGGGCCGCCATCTCCTGCATGTCGTCGGCGCTGGTCACGTCACCCAGGTAGACCAAGGCCTCGCCACCGCGGCTGCGGATCTCGTCGGCCACGCGGTGGGCCGCCGCGCCGGCGTCGCGGCCGGCCAGGTCGTTCACCACCACGCGCGCGCCGTGGCGCGCCAGTTCCAGCGCGTGCGTGCGGCCCAGGCCGCCGCCGGCGCCGGTCACGATGGCCACCCGGCCGCTCAATCGCTTCGTCATCGTCTTCCTTCCATGTTGTTCAGAAACCCACCGCGTCACGGCCCTTCAAGGCCAGCATCTCGCGCGCCTCATCGGGTGTCGCGACCTCCAGCGACAGCTCCTCCAGGATGCGGCGGATCTTGCGCACCTGCTCGGCGCACGAGCGCGCGAGCTGCCCGCGGCCCAGGTAGAGGCTGTCTTCGAGGCCGACCCGCACATTGCCGCCCATCACCGCCGCCATCGTGAGCAGCGGCATCTGGTGGCGCCCGGCGCCGAGCACCGAGAAGCGGTAGCCGTCGCGGCCGAACAGGCGGTCGGCGGTGCTGCGCATCGTGACCAGGTTCTCCGGGTCGGGCCCGAGGCCACCGAGGATGCCGAAGATGCTCTGGATGAAGAGCGGCCCGCGCACCAGCCCCTCGTCGACGAAGTGCGCCAGGTTGTAGAGGTGGCCGACGTCGTAGCACTCGAACTCGAAGCGCGTGCCGCACTCGTCGCCGAGCACGCGCAGGATGTGCTTGATGTCGCGGAAGGTGTTGCGGAAGATCAGGTCTTCCATGCCTTCGACGTAGGGCTGCTCCCAGGCGTGCTGCCACTCGGCGATCTTGCGCGCCACCGGGTGGATGGAGAAGTTCATCGAGCCCATGTTGAGCGAGCACATCTCGGGCCGCGCGCGCAGCGGGTAGGCGAGCCGCTCGTCGAGCGTCATGCGCGTGCTGCCGCCGGTGGTGATGTTGATCACGGCGTCGGTGGCGGCCTTGATGCGCGGCACGAACTGATCGAACACGGCCGGGTCGGGCGTGGGCCGGCCGTCGTGCGGGTCGCGGGCATGCAGGTGCAGGATGGCGGCGCCGGCCTGCGCCGCCTCGATCGCCTGCTCGGCGATCTGATCGGGCGTCAGCGGCAGGTAGGGCGACATCGTCGGCGTGTGCACCGAGCCGGTGACGGCGCAGCTGATGATGACCTTGTCGGGCATGAGAGGGTTCCTGTTCGTGGGGGATCAAACGGCCAGCCACTGCTGCAGCAGGGCGTCGTCGGCCTCCAGTTGCTGCGGGCTGCCTTCGAAGACGATGCGGCCGTGCCCCATCACGCACACGCGCGACGAAACCTTGAGCGCGATGGCGAGCTTCTGCTCCACCAGCAGCACCGAGACGCCGCGGCGCTGCATGTCGCGGATGCACTCGCCGACCTGCGCCACGATCTTGGGCGCCAGCCCCTCGGTGGGCTCGTCGATCAGGATGGCCAGCGGGTTGCCCAGCAGCGAGCGGCAGATGGTCAGCATCTGCTGCTCGCCGCCCGAGAGGCTGCCGGCCTTGGTGCGACGGCGCTCCTTCAGGCGCGGGAAGTAGTCGAACATCTGCTCGATGCTCCAGCGCTGCGCACCCTCGACCGGCGGCTGCTCGCCCATGCGCAGGTTCTCGTCCACCGTGAGGTTGGCAAAGACCTCGCGCTCCTCGGGCACGTAGGCCAGGCCGGCGCGGCAGATGGTGTTGGGCTTGGCGCCGGCGAGCGCGCGCGCGCCGAGCTGCACGCGGCCCGCGCTCGGCGGCACGAGGCCCATCATGGCCTTGAGCGTGGTCGAGCGGCCCGAGCCGTTGCGGCCGAGCAGGCTCACCACCTCGCCGCGCCGCACCTCGAGCGTCACGCCACGCAGCACGTGGCTCTTGCCGTAGTGGGCGTGCAGGTCGTCGACGCGCAGCAGCACCTCGTTGTCTGCGCTCATGCCGCCACCTCCTCGCCCAGGTAGGCCTCGCGCACGCCGGCATGGGCGCGGATCTCGTCCGGCGTACCGGTGGCGATGAGCTCGCCGTACACCAGCACGCTGACGCGCTCGCCGAGGTCGAAGACGACGCTCATGTCGTGCTCGACGATCAGCAGCGCCCTCCCCGCCGTGGTCTCGCGGATGAGTTCCGCGGTGTAGGCCGTCTCCTCGCTCGACATGCCGGCCATGGGCTCGTCGAGCAGCACCACCTGCGGGTCGCAGGCGAGCGTCATCGCGAGTTCGAGCGAGCGCTGCGCCGAGTAGGTCATCTCGCCGGCCAGTGCCGTGGCATGCGCCTGCAGGCGCACGCGTTCGAGCAGGCGCTCGGTGTCTTCGCGCACCGCCGTCGCGCGATCGAGCACGCGCCAGAAGGCGTACTGCAGGTGATGGCGGCGCAGCACCGCGAGGCGGATGTTCTCGAACACGGTGAGCTTGGGGAAGATGTTGGTGATCTGGAACGAGCGCGCGAGCCCCGCCCGGGCGATGCGCTGCGGCGACCAGCCGTCGATGCGCTGGCCGGCGAAGACGATCTCGCCGGCGCTCGGCGCGGTGTTGCCCGAGATCAGGTGGAAGAGCGTGGACTTGCCGGCCCCGTTCGGGCCGATCAGCGCGTGGCGTTCGCCGGCACGCAGGTCGAGGTCGACGCCGCGGATGATCTCGCTTGCGCCATACGACTTGCGCAGCCCGCGCAGGCTCAAGACGACGTCGCTCATGACAGCGCCTCCTGGCCGTCGATCGCGGCCGCGGCCTCCGGCTGCTGCACGGGAGGCGAGACCAGGGCACGGCGCGCCGCCCAGCCCAGCAGGCTGGCCACGGCCAGCAGCCCGGCGGGCACAAGCCAGGTCGCGACCGACACGGGCGACCAGCTGCGGCCGAAGAGCGGGATCGGCGGCCAGCCGCCGCCCATCGCCGCGAGCGAGCGGTAGTCGTGCGAGCACAGGCGCTGCAGCAGCTCGACGACGAAGACGATGCCGGCCGCCGCGCACAACGTCGCGGCCACAGCCAGCGCCGACACCGCCACGGCAACACGCCAGCCGCGCCTCGACGCCAGCCGCGCCGCCGCGCTGAAGAGACCGGTCAGCCCGGTCGGCAAGAACATCATCACCAGCACGAAGAGCATGCCCTGGTAGAGCAGCCAGGAGCGCGTCGCGTCCGAGACCGCGTAGCCGAAGAAGGTCATCAGCGCCGCGCCCAGCGCCGGGCCGAGGAAGCTGCCGACGCCGCCGATGTAGCTGTTGAGCACCACCGCCGCCGAGACGCTGGCGTCGAAGACCACATAGTTGGCCGCCTCGTTGTTGATCGCCTGCAGGGCGCCGGCGACGCCGGCGAACATCGACGAGACCGCAAAGGCCGACAGGCCCACGCCGTGGGCGTCGTAGCCAAGGAACTTCAACCGGTGCGCGTTCTCGCGCAGCGCGAGCGTGAGCCGCCCGAGCGGCGTTCGCCCATGGAAGTGCAGCAGCGCGAGCGACAGCAGCACCCAGGCGAGCGTGAGGTAGTAGACCTCGGCCGTCGAGCCGAAGCTGAAGCCCCAGGCCGGCATGCGCATCGCCGAGATGCCCGACTCGCCACCGAACCAGCCCTTGAGCTGCGGCGCCAGCGAATGCAGCAGCTCGGCCACGGCCAGCGTGATCATCGCGAAGGTGGTGCCGCTGCGCTTGGTCGCGAACCAGCCGGCCACCAGACCCACGAGCAAGCCCGCGAAGGCGCCCACCAGCGGCAGCAGCGGCGTCGACAGCAGCCCCGCGCCACCCAGGGCGTTCATCGCATGCACGGTGGCGAAGGTGCCCACGCCAAAGTAGGCGGCATGCCCGAAGGAGAGCAGGCCCGCGCGCCCCGCGAGCAGGCTGTAGGCGCAGGCGAACAGCGCCGCGATCAGCATCTGGATCGAGGCATTCAGCAGCCCGGCGCTCAGCAGCGCCGGCAACGCGGCCAGCAGCGCCACGCCGGCACCGAGCGGCAGGAGCGTCCACGGCAAGCTCATGCCTCCTCCCCCATCAGGCCGCGCGGACGCACCAGCAGCACGAGCAGCATCAGCGCGAACGGCAGGGTGGCCGCCAGGCTCGACACCTTCAGCGTCAGCAAGCCGCCGAGGCCTTCGGCCCAGGCGCGGGCGCCGACCACGGCCAGCAGATCGGCGACGCTGCGGTCCACACCCACCGCCAGCGAGGTGATGACGCCGATCAGCAGCGAGGCCAGCATCGCGCCGCCGAGCGAGCCGAGCCCGCCGACGACGACGATCACGAACACCATCACGCCGACCTCGAGCGCCATGTTCGGGTTGGTGGTGTAGAACGCGCCGGCGACGGCACCGGCCAACCCGGCGAGTGCCGCACCCACGCCGAACACGCCCATGAAGACGAGCTGCACGTTGTGGCCGAGCGCCTCGGCCATGCGCGGCCGGTAGATGGCCGCACGCACCACGATGCCGATGCGCGTGCGCGTCAGCAGCGCCCACAGTGCGGCGAACATCGCGATCGCCACGCCACCCATCAGCAGCCGGTACACCGGGTACTGCTGGCTGCCGAGGGAGAAAGCCGCCACGTCGAGCGAAGACGGCACCCGGTAGTCGACCGGCTGGTTGCCGAACAGCAGCTTGATCGTCTCCGCGATGATGAACGACAGCCCGAAGGTGAGAAGCAGTTCATGCGCGTGGCCGTGGTGGTGCACGCGACGCAGGAACCAGCGCTCCACCGCCACGCCCACTGCGCCGGCCAGCAGCGCCGCAAGCACGACCGCCGCGCCGAAGCCGACCAGGCCCTGCAGCGTGTACGCGAAGTAGGCGCCGAGCATGTAGAACGACGCATGCGCGAAGTTCAGCACGCCCATCATGCCGAACACGAGCGTCAGCCCGGCCGACACCATGAACAGCAGCAGGCCGTGGATGACGCCGTTGAGCAGCGCAAAAACAATCGTGTCCATCAGGCGAATGTGTCCATCAGTCGGGCCGCTGCATCTTGCAGCTCGCCTGCACCGGCGCAGCCGCTTCCTCGGCCGTGAACACCTTCACCGGCTTGAAGCCCATGTCGGTCTCGTCGGCCTTGTACTTCGCGTCCTTGGCCACCATCGAGACGACCATCGGCATCAGCACCTGGTGGTCGGCGGCGCGCATGCTCACCTCGCCCATGGGCGTGCGGATGCGCGTGCCTTCGAGCACCTTGGCGAAGGCGTTGACGTTGAGGGCGTCGCCCTGCGGCCGGGTACCCTTGAGCGCCTCGGCCACCATCGCGAGGCCGAAGGCTGCCTGGGGCTCGACGAAGGTCGGCACGTGCCCGGTCTTGGCCTTGAAGTCCTCGACGAAGCGCGTGCTCTCGGCACCGCCCGCCTCGGGGTTGAAGGCATGGGCGATGAAGTGGCCGAGCGCGGTGTCGCCGGCGTTGGCCACGTTGCCCGGCTGGTCGAGGAAGACCGTGCCGAAGCGCACCTTCAGGCCGGCCGCCTTCGAGGCCTTCATCAGCAGCAGCAGGTCGTTCGACCAGTTGCCGGTGATCACGGTCTCGGCGCCGCTGGCCACGATCTTGGAGACGTAGGGTGCGAAATCCTGGATCTTGTTGGTGTCGTGCAGGGTCTTCTCGACCACCTGGTAGCCGCCGGCCGCCGCGTTGTCGACGATGGCCCGCTCCATGTCCTGGCCCCAGGAGTAGTTCTGGTTGATCGCGTAGACCTTGCTGCCCAGCGTGCCGGCCTGCTTCATGCCGGCGACGAGGGCCTTGGTGCGCACCTGCGCGTTGCCGGTGAAGCGGAAGTGATGGAAGTTGCACTTCTCGCCCGTCAGCTCCATGGCTTCGGCGCCGACGTTGACGTAGACGACCTCCTTGCCCGGGTTGCGCAGGTTGTGCTTGCGCACGTCTTCGGTGATCTGGCCGCCGATGGCCGACGAGGCGCCCTGCACGACGATCTGCACGCCGTCGGCGATGGCCGCCTTCAGCTTGTCGGACGCGCCCGCCGGGCCACCCTGGTTGTCGTACTCGATCAGCTGCACGGGCTGGCCGTTCCAGCCGCCGGCGGCGTTCATCTTGTCGATGGCATAGCGCACGCCGGCGCGGAACGACTGACCGGTCGAGGCCTGCGGGCCCGACAGGGTTTCGAGCAAGCCAATCTTCACCGGGGCGGCCTGGGCCAGCCCGGTGAGGCCCAGGGTCACCATCATGGGCAGCGCGCGGCGCGCGGCAGTGCACAGGGATTCACGCATGGTTCTGTCTCCTTCGGGGTTGTGGATCGAGCCCGCAGGCAGCGAGCTCAGAGCGAGGTCAGAGGTATTCGAGGTTCCCGTCCACGCTGATGGCCTGGCCGGTCAGGTTGCGTGCGGCGGGCGAACAGAGGAACAGCGCCAGCGCCGCCACGTCGTCGGTCGTCACCATGCGGCGCAGCGAGATCTTGTTGAGGTACTGCTCGCGCATGGCATCGACGCTCACGCCGGTGGCTGCCGCCCGCGAGGCGATCACCGCGCGCATGCGATCGCCCTCCACCGTGCCGGGCAGGATCGCGTTGACGCGGATGCCCTGCGGGCCGAGTTCGATGGCGAGCGACTTGGTCATGCCCACGATGGCCCACTTGCTCGACGCATAGGGCGTGCGGAAGGCGTAGCCGAGCCGCCCCGCCACCGAACCCATCGCGATCAGGTTGGGCCCGACCGTGGAGCGCTTGAGCAAGGGCACAGCGCGCCGGGCAAAGTAGTACTGGCTGTTCAGGTTGACGGCGATGGTGCGCTCCCACTCGCCGGCATCGATGCCCTCGATCGGGCCGGTGGGCCCGGCGATGCCGGCGTTGTTGACGAGAACGTCGAGCCCGCCGAGCGCGCCGCGCACGTCGTCGAACACCCCATCGACATCGGCCGCGACGGACGCGTCGGCCATGCTGCCGGTGATGCCCGGCGCTGCGGACACGAGCCGATCCAGCGCCGCACGATCGATGTCGCACACGTGCACCTGCGAGCCGGCATCGTGGAAGGCGCGGGCGATGGCCGCGCCGATCCCGCTCGCCCCCGCCGTGACGAGGACGCGCAGGCCGGTGCAGGGACGCAGTGATTCGACGATCGACATGGAACAGTTCCTCGGGGCTCAGGGCTGCACGGAGATGGCCTTGGCCGTGGGCGTCGCGTCGAAGTGCAACGACGCCGGCCAGACCGGCCAGGTGACGCCGAGCGCGGCGTTGTTCGGGTCGCCGTTGCGCGCGAAGGCGCCGATGCTGCGCATCATGGTGTCCGACAGCGCGAGGCGGCCGGCGCGGTTGGCCGTGGTGTACGAGATGCGCGCGTACAGCGAGGGCCCGAAGTTGCCGAACACAAACGGCAGGTCGAACGCATGCGCCGCGCCGTAGATGTCGTTGAACGGCGCCGGCAGTTCGTCCCAGTCGAAGCGGTAGTGCCAGATGTTGCTCTGCTGCGTCTGCAGGGCCGCAGCCATGCTGTCGCGGCTGTTCAGGAAGAAGATGCGGTTGAGCTGCTCGGTGCGGTCGTTCCAGCCCGTGGTGGGCGTGGTCACCGGCAGGTAGGAGGCCGGCAGCCACTGCGCGAGCGTGGTCTGCGGTGCCGCGTCGGGCTGGTAGCCGTAGGCGATCGAGAACACCGTGGCGTCGTTGATCAGGCGCCCCACCGCACCGCCCACCAGCGGCAGCAGGGTCGGGAACAGCTTGCCTTCGTCGCGCGTGTTGCCGAGCAGGATCGGGCCCTTGACGTACTGGCCGGCACGGATGGCGGCAATCGGGTTCAACGGGACGACGTTGCCGTCGCCGATCGGGCCGGAGCCGCCGGCGCCGATGGGTGCGAGCTGCGTCACCACCGTCTGCCAGATCGTGTCGGCGCTCTTGGCGCGCACGTAGGTGGCGATCTCGGCCGGCGTCTTGGAGGCGATGTAGGCCGAGGCGGCCGTGAGGTCTGCCGCCAGCCCGTCGGCGATCACGAGCCGGGCCAGGAAGTAGTCGGCCTGGCCGCGGAAGTCGGACGGGGCGGCCATGGTCGCGATGCTGCCGGCCGGCAGCTCGCTGGCCGGCGAGAGCCCGCCGCTGATCG